>CALKJU010000008.1 GCA_937995535.1 uncultured Alphaproteobacteria bacterium | reverse complement strand
CGCTGGGCGCCGCCGTCCACGCCCTGCACCGCGCCGCCGCCGCGAGCCGCTGCCCGCCGCCGCCGCCCGCGCGGACGCCCGAGCCGATCCGGGAGAAGCAGCGCGACGCGCTCACCGCCCGGCTCATGCACGCCTTCGCCGGGGCCGGCCCGGCGGAGCGCCTCGCCCTCGAGCGCCTCGATGACCGCGGCCTCGAACGCCTCGCCCGCCGGCTCCTCCTCACCCCCACCCACCCCCGCCCGGCCCAGCCCCAGGGGCCGTGAGGGGGGCGAGAGGGTCAGGCGGCGCCTGCCACCTGAGCCCCGAGAACGCTAGTCGCGGGTGCCGGCGACGAGCTTGTTCTGGCCGATCCAGGGCATCATCGCGCGCAGCTTCTCGCCGACCTGCTCGATCGGGTGCTCGGCGGCGCGCCGCCGCATCGCCTTGAAGGCGACCTGGCCGGCCTTGTTTTCCAGCACCCAGTCGCGCGCGAAGCGGCCCTCCTGGATGTCGGCCAGGATCCGCTTCATCTCGGCCTTGGTCGCCTCGTTGATGATCCGCGGCCCGGTCTTGTAGTCGCCGTACTCGGCGGTGTTGCTGATCGAGTAGCGCATGTTCGCGAGGCCGCCCTCGTAGATCAGGTCGACGATCAGCTTGACCTCGTGGAGGCACTCGAAATAGGCCATCTCCGGCGCGTAGCCGGCTTCGATCAGCGTCTCGTAGCCGGCCTGGATCAGGGCGCACAGCCCGCCGCACAGGACCACCTGCTCGCCGAACAGGTCGGTCTCGCACTCCTCGCGGAAGGTCGTCTCGATGACCCCGGCGCGGCCGCCGCCGATGGCGCTGGCGTAGGCGAGCCCGAGATCGAGCGCCCCGCCCGAGGCGTCCTGGTGGATCGCGATCAGGCAGGGCACGCCGGCGCCGCGCAGATACTCGCTGCGCACCAGATGGCCCGGCCCCTTGGGTGCCACCATCAGCACGTCGAGATCCGCACGCGGCTCGATCAGCTTGAAATGGATGTTGAAGCCGTGGGCGAACATGAGCGCCGCCCCGGGCCGCAGATTGTCGTGCAGCTCGTCGCGGTAGAGGTCGGCCTGCAGCTCGTCGGGGACGAGGATCATGACGATGTCGGCCCAGCGCGCGGCCTCGGCCGGGCCCATGACCTTGAGCCCGGCACGCGCGGCGCGGGCGCGCGACGCCGAGCCCTCCTTGAGCGCCACGGCCACCTCCTTGACCCCGCTGTCCTTGAGGTTGTTGGAATGGCCGAAGCCCTGGCTGCCGTAGCCGACGATCGCGATCTTCTTGTCCTTGACGAGGTTCAGGTCGGCATCGGTATCGTAGTAGACGCGCATGGGCACTCCCCCGGAAGAAGGCTGCGGACGGCGGCTCGGCTCAGGAGCGCGGGCCGAGGACCGTGTCGCCGCGGCCGATGGCGACGACGCCGGCCCGGCTGACCTCGACCGGCTCGACCAGGTTGATGAAGGCGTCGAGATCGTCCGAGGTGCCGGTGACCTCGAAGACGAAGCTCTGCGGCGTGCGGTCGACCAGCCGCACGTCCATGAAGTCGGCGATGCGCAGCGCGTCGACCAGTCGCTGCCGGTCGCCGGTGACCTTGACCAGCGCCAGCTCGCGCTCGACCGCCGGCCCCTCGACCGTCAGGTCCTGGACGCGATGCACCGGCACCAGCTTGGCCAGCAGCGACTTGATCTGCTCGATGACCAGCTCGGTCCCGGTGGTGACGATGTTGATCCGCGACAGGCCGCGCCGGGCGTCGACCTGGGCCACGGTCAGGCTCTCGATGTTGTAGCCACGGCCCGAGAACAGGCCGATGACCCGGGCGAGCACGCCGGGCTCGTTGTCGACGAGCGCACAGATGGTGTGCCGGCGCAGCTCTTCAGCCATGGTGCTTCCGCGGGGAGGAACGACGGAACGGGCTTAGGTGCGCCCGGGCGCGGGCGCAAGCGGGGCGCGCGGTGCCGGCCTCAGACCAGCACCATGCCCCCCTCCTCGCCCTTCACCGGACCGTCGTCCTCCTCGGGGCTGAGCTTGATCTCGTTGTGCGCCGCGCCCCCGGGGATCATCGGGTAGACGTTCTCCGCCCGATCGACGACGATGTCGGCGATGACCGGCTTGCGGGTCGCGAGTGCTGCCTCGATCACCCCGTCGACCTCGTCCGGCTTGGTCGCGCGCAGGCCGACCGCGCCGAAGGCCTCGGCCAGCTTCACGAAGTCCGGCAGGCTGTCCATGTAGCTCTCGGCGTGCCGGTTGCCGTGGAAGAAGTCCTGCCACTGCCGGACCATCCCCATGTAGCTGTTGTTGAGGATGAAGGTCTTGACCGGCAGGCGGTACTGCATCGCGGTCGACATCTCCTGCATGTTCATGACCCAGGAGGCGTCGCCGGAGATGCACAGGACGGTGGCCTCGGGATGGGCGATCTGCACCCCCAGCGCGGCGGGGAAGCCGTAGCCCATCGTGCCGAGCCCGCCCGAGGTCAGCCAGCGCAGCGGCTTGTCGAAGGGGAAGTGCTGTGCCGCCCACATCTGGTGCTGGCCGACGTCGGTCGTGACGTAGACGTCGCGCTCGCGGGTCAGCGCGTGGAGCCGCTGGATCGCGTATTGCGGCTTGATTCCGTTTCCGTTCTGCCGGAAGCGCAGGGAGTCCTTCTTGCGCCACTCGTCGATCTGTCGCCACCAGCCTGCGGTGCGCGCCCGGTCGATGCGGTTGGACTGGCGTTGCCAAGCGGCGAGCATCGCCGTCAGCGTCCGCTCGGCGTCGCCGACGATCGGCACGTCGACCTTGATGTTCTTGTTGATCGAGCTGGGGTCGATGTCGACGTGGATCTTCCGCGAGCGGGGGCTGAAGCCGTCGAGCCGACCGGTCACCCGGTCGTCGAAGCGCGCCCCGATGCACACCATCACGTCGCAGTCGTACATGGCCATGTTGGCCTCGTACGTGCCGTGCATGCCGAGCATGCCGATGAACTGCGGATCGGATGCCGGGTAGGCGCCGAGGCCCATCAGCGTGAGCGTGATCGGATGGCCGGTGGCGCGGACCAGCTCGGTGAGCCGGACGCAGGCTTCCGTCCCGGCGTTGATCACCCCGCCGCCGACGTAGAAGATCGGCCGCTCGGCCCGGGCGATCAGCTCGACCGCCTCCTCGACGCGGCGCGGGTCGGGCTCGCGGGCCGGGTTGTAGCTGCGCGGCGCGAACGCCGCCTTGGCCAGATAGGGCGCCTTGCCCATCAGGATGTTCTTGGGCAGATCGACGACCACCGGACCGGGGCGGCCGGAGCGGGCGACGTGGAACGCCTCGTGCAGCACCCGGGCGAGATCGGCCGGGTCCTTGACCAGATAGTTGTGCTTGGTGCAGGGCCGGGTGATGCCGACCGTGTCGGCTTCCTGGAAGGCGTCGTTGCCGATCATGTGGGTCGGCACCTGGCCGGTCAGGCAGACGATCGGCACCGAGTCCATCAGCGCGTCGGTCAGGCCGGTGACGGTGTTGGTGGCGCCGGGGCCCGAGGTGACGAGCACGACGCCGACCCGCCCGGTCGAGCGGGCATAGCCCTCGGCGGCGTGCACCGCCGCCTGCTCGTGGCGCACGAGGATGTGCCGGATGTCCGTCTGCTGGAACAGCGCGTCGTAGAGCGGCAGCACCGCCCCGCCGGGATAGCCGAAGATCACCTCGACACCCTGATCCTTGAGGGCCGCCACGACGACCTGCGAGCCCGTCAGCGGCTGGACGTCAGCCAGGGGCGCAGGATGCGTGACGGCGGACATGGCGGTGGCTCCGAGGCGTCGTTGGGTTGTCTCTGGGCCGACCGGCTGACGTGCGTCCACCGGCGGGCGCGCGACGCTAGCGGCGCCCGTCCCGACGGTCAACCGCCGCCATGCTGCGACGCAGCGCGGAGCGCCTCGAGCGCGTATCGCCCCGCCGCCTCGGGCTCGGCGAAGGACCGCAGTGCCGCCAGCCGGTGCCGCAGGAAGGTACGCTGGCGTTTGGCATAGCGACGGGTCGCGGCGGCGGCGCGGGAAAGGCCTTCGGCGAGGGGCAGGCGGCCCTCCAGCACAGCCGTCAGCTCGGGCACGCCGGTCGCACGCAGGATTGGCGCGTCCGGTGCGAGGTCGGTACGGGCGAGGAGGCGGCGGAGCTCGTCGAGACCGCCCTCGGCGACCATCCGGGCGAGGCGCGCCTCGCTCCGCTGCGCCACCAGGGCTGGCGGCGGGACCAACGCGAGCCCGACCACGGGCCCGGGCAGGGCGAGGCGGCGGCGGGGCGCCGCCTGCCACTCGGCCAGCGAGCGGCCGGTCGCCTCGAGCACCTCGAGGGCGCGGAGGATGCGCTGCGGGTCGCTCGGGCGCAGCCGCGCCGCCATCACCGGGTCGCGCGCGGCGAGGCGGCGGTGCAGCTCGGGTGCGGGGACGTCCACGGCCGCAGCGCGCAGGCGCGTGCGAACGGTGGCCGGGATGTCCGGGATCGGGGCGATGCCCGCGAGCAGCGCCTCAAGGTAGAGGCCGGTGCCGCCGACCACCAGCGCCGGCCGGCCCTCGGCGCGGCAGCGCTCGAGCACCGGCGCCACCAGCTCGAGCCAGCGGCCGACGCTGCCCGTCTCGGCGGCATCCAGCACGCCGTAGAGGGCGTGCGGTGCCAGCGCCTCGTCAGCCGGCGTGGGTCGCGCCGTCAGGATCCGCAGGTCACGGTAGAGCTGCATGCTGTCGGCGTTCACCACCACGCCGCCGGCGGCCTGGGCGAGGCGCAGCGCGAGCTCCGACTTGCCGCTCGCGGTGGTGCCGCCTATGAGCAGGACCGCCGCTCGCATGACGCGCCGCAACATGATGGTTCATGCATGAGTTCGGGGGCCGTCCTCTGCCTGATCGCCGACCCGACCCGTCACGAGCTCACGGCGTCGGAGGTCACGCGCCTGGCCCGCGAGCTGGGCGGCGCGGTGCGCTGGCTGGCACCGGGCGAGGCGGCCGAGATCGCTTGCGCCCCCGGGGCTCCGGCGGCGGCCGCCGCCGCGGCGCTGCTCGGGCCGGCGCCGGTCGACGTCGCGCTGGTCCCGGCGACCGGGCGGCGCAAGCGGCTGCTGCTGTCGGACATGGACAGCACCATGATCACCGTCGAGTGCATCGACGAGCTGGCGGCGCGCGCCGGCATCCGCGCCGAGGTCGCGGCGCTGACCCGCCGGACGATGAACGGCGAGCTCGACTTCGCCGGCTCGCTGCGGGCGCGGGTGGCGCTCCTCGCGGGCCTGCCCGAGACCGTCCTGCACGAGGTCTGCGCCCAGACGGTGCGGCCGATGCCGGGCGCTGCCGCGCTGCTCGCCACGATGCGCGCCGCCGGTGCGCGCTGCGTGCTCGTCTCCGGGGGGTTCTCGGTGTTCACACACTATGTCCGCGAGCTGCTCGGCTTCGACGTCGACGAGGCCAACGAGCTGGAGGTGGCGGGCGGCGTCCTGACCGGCCGGCTGCGCGGGCCGTTACGCGACGCGGAGAGCAAGCGCCAAGCCCTGCACCGCCATGCCGCGGCGCTCGGCCTCGACGCCGCCGCGGCGCTCGCCGTGGGTGACGGGGCCAACGACCTGCCGATGCTCAAGGACGCCGGGCTGGGCGTCGCCTTTCGCGCCCATCCCGCGGTGCGGGTCGCGGCCCCGTACCACGTCGACCATGCGAGCCTGCGCGCGCTGCTCTACCTCCAGGGCTACACGGCCGAGGAGATCGTCCAGCCGAGCCGGACGTAGCCCGCTCAGCCCTCGGGGAAGCGCAACGCCACGAAGCGCAGGTCACCCTGCCGGTCGACCAGGAGCAACGCCGACTTCTTGCCCTCCTGCTTGAGCTTGGCGACGCGCGCTGCGAGATCGGCCGGGGTCGCGACCTCCTCCTGGTTGACCTCGACGATCAGGTCGCCCGGGCGGAGGTTCTCGGCCGCCGCCGGGCCGGCCGGATCGACCTCCACGATCACCAGCCCCTTGCCACCCGGCGGGATCTGGTACTGGCCGCGCAGCTCGTCGTTCAGCTCGCGCACGCTCACCCCGAGCTCGGCGATCTGCGCCGGCGCGCCGTTCGGCGGCGGCTCGGGCTGGCCGAGCTCGGCCAGGGTCTCGTCCTCGGGCAGTTCGCCCAGCACGATCTGGACGGTCTTGCGCTCGCCGCGGCGAAAAAGCTCGACCTCCGCCTTGCGACCAACCGGGGTCTCCGCCACGATCCGCGGCAGGTCACGCATCTTCTCGATCTTCTTGCCGTCGAAGCGGAGGATGATGTCACCGGCCTGGATGTCCGAGTTGGCTGCCGGACCGCCCGGGGTGACGCCGGCGATCAGCGCTCCCGCCGTGCTCTCCAGCCCGAGCGACTCGGCGATCGCCTCGTCGACGGTCTGGATCCGCACCCCGAGCCAGCCGCGTGCCACGCGCCCGGTGTCCTTCAGGCTCTGGATCACGGAGCGGGCGAGGTTCGAAGGGATCGCGAAGCCGATCCCGACATTCCCCCCGGAGGGCGAGAAGATCGCGGTGTTGACACCGAACACCTTGCCGTCGAGGGTGAAGCTCGGCCCGCCCGAATTGCCGCGATTGATCGCCGCGTCGACCTGGAAGAAGTCGTCGTAGGGGCCGGCGTTGATGTTGCGGCCACGGGCCGAGACGATGCCCGAGGTGACCGTGCTGCCGAGCCCGAACGGGTTGCCGATCGCGAGCATCCAGTCGCCGACCCGGATGGTGTCGCTGTCCGCCCACTCGACATAGGGGAAAGGCGCGTCCCGCTCGATCTTGAGCAGCGCCAGGTCGGTCTTCGTGTCGCGCCCGACCACGGTCGCCCGGTACTCCGACTCGTCGTTGAAGATGACCTTGATCTCGTCGGCCTCGGCGATGACGTGGTTGTTGGTCACCACGTAGCCCTGGGGGTCGATCACGAAACCCGAGCCGAGCGAGAAGGTCCGCCGCGGCTGCTGGCGTTGCTGCTGCTGGTCGCGCTCGAAGAAGTCCTTGAAGAACTCCTCGAACGGTGAGCCGGGTGGGAACTGCGGGACCGGCAGGTCCTCGCTGCGCCCCTGCGCCTTGGTGGTCGAGATGTTGACCACCGCCGGGCCGACCGCGAGGACGAGGTCGGCGAAGCCGGCGAGCGGTGGCGGAACCCCTTGTGCGAGCACCGGGGGTACGACGCCGAAGCCGGCCGCGACGAGCATGCCGGCCATGGCGCAAAGGGCAAGGGTGCGGCGCCAAGTCGCCGGACGCGATGCGCCCATGGATCGTCTACTCCTGCAATGCGGGCGCCGCCCGCGATGGCCACGGGCGCGTCGTTCGTTCGATCGTTCGCGCTCGACACTCATGCCATGGGTGTCGAGGTGGCCGGATCATGCCCATCCCAGCGGTCGGGAAGCAAGCGCCGATGTCGCCGGTTCCGCTCACCGCCGGATCAGCCAGACGACGCCGACACCGATCGCGGCGAACACCACCCCGCCGAGGCGCAGCACCTGCGGCGCCATCTCCGTAGCCGTCGCCGCCGCGCGACGCATGGCATTGGGAAACAGCGCCCACAGGCAGCCCTCGATGACGAGCACCAGGGCCAAGGCCGTAGCCAGGTCACTCACGGACGGACGGTCGTCCCGCAGCTGCCGGCGCCACTTCGGGGCGTCGCCTTGTACCGCATGCGCGCCTAAGGCTGCGCGGCCGCCTGCGCCGGCAGGCCGGTATCGCCGGTGGGTGGCGTCACGGCCGCCTCGCCCGGCCCAGGTCCCGGTCCCAGCGGGGCCGGCAGCCGCGGCTGCATCGGATCCTGGAAATGCCGGAAGAACGGCGTGTCCGGACTGAGCACGAAACTCGTCGCCCCGTCGCCGAGCGCGGCACGATAGGCCTGCAGCGAGCGGAACAGGTCGAAGAACTCCGGGTCCGCGCCATAGGCCTCGGCGAAAATCCGGACCGCCTCGGCGTCGCCCTCACCGCGCAAGATCTCGGCCTGCCGCTGCGCCTCGGCGATCAGCACCCGCCGCTCGCGGTCAGCGCGGGCGCGGATCCGCTGCCCGATCTCGGCGCCCTGGGCGCGCAGCTCCTTGGCCTCGCGCTCGCGCTCGGTCTGCATCCGCCGGAAAATCGCCTGATTGTTCTCGGCCGGCAGATCGGCGCGCTTGATGCGGATGTCGACCACCTCGACGCCGAAGCGGTTCAGCGCGGTGTTCACATCGGCACGGATGCGGTTCATCAGGGCGAGCCGCTCGGCACTGAGCACGGTGAACAGCGACACCTCGCCGAGCACGCTGCGCAGGCTCGAGAAGACGATCGGCTCGAGCCGGCCGCGGAACTGGAACTCGCTGCCGATCGCCTGGCGGAAGCGCAGCGGATCGGCGATGCGGTAGCGGGCGAAGGCGTCGACGACGAGCCGCTTCTGGTCGCCCAGCACCAGCTCGACGGACGGCGCGTCGAAGTCGAGCACCCGGCGGTCGAAGTACTCCACCTGCTGGATGAAGGGGATCTTCACCCCGAGGCCGGGCTCGCGGATGACCCGCACCGGGTTGCCGAACTGGGTCACCAGCGCCTGCTGGGTCTGGTGCACGATGAACAACGAGTTGTAGATCGCGATGACCGCGAGGCCGACGACGACGGCGAGCGCGATCAGGATCGGGCGCTTCATTGCTGCACCTCCTCGCCGGTCGTTGGCGCAGCCTGCTGCTGCATGCGCGCGCGCCGCTCCAGCTCGGGCAACGGCAGGTAGGGGACGACACCGTTACCGGCGCTGCCGTCGATGATCACCTTGTTGCGATCGCGCAGAACCGTCTCCATGGTCTCGAGATAGAGCCGCCGCGCGGTCACGTCCTGCGCCTTGGCATACTCGGCGAGCACGCTGCTGAAGCGCTGCGCCTCACCGTTCGCCCGGGCGACCACCTCCTGCTTGTAGGCCTCGGCGTCCTGCAGCAGACGCTCGGCCTCGCCGCGGGCGCGCGGGATGATGTCGTTCTGATAGGCCTCGGCCTCGTTCTGGGCCCGCTCGCGGTCGGCCTGGGCGCGCTGCACGTCGCGGAACGCGTCGATCACCTCGCCCGGCGGATCGGCCTTCTGCAGCTGAACCTCGTCGATCAGGATGCCGGCACCGTAGTCGTTCATCAGGAGCTGCAGCTGCTCGCGCGCCTGGCCCTCGATCTGGCGCCGGCCTTCGGTGGTGACCTCGAGGATCGGCCGCTGGCCGATGATCTCGCGCATGACGCTCTCGGCGGCGGCCTTCACCGTCGACTCGGGATCGCGGACGTTGAACAGGTACTGCGCGGCGTCGCCGATCTTCCACAGGACCACGAAGTTGATATCGACGATGTTCTCGTCGCCGGTGAGGATCAGCGCTTCGTCGGCGACGTCGCGGGCGCTGACCGGACGTGCGCCCTGGGTCTGGTTGCCGGCCGAGCGGAACCCGATCTCGATCCGGTTGACGCGGGTGACCTGCGGCGTGATCACGGTCTCGATCGGCGACGGCAGATGATAGTTCAGGCCCGGTTGGGACAGGTCGGGCTTGAGGCGGCCGAAACGCAGCTCGACACCGACCTCCTCGGGCTGAACCACGTAGAACCCACTGGCGAGCCACAGCACCAGCGCGCCCAGGGCGACGATCACGACGCCCTTGCGCCCGACCGCGCCGCCGCCCGGAGCGCCGCCGGGGAACAGGCTCTTGACCTTCTCCTGGCTGCGCCGGAGCAGCTCCTCGAGGTCGGGCGGCTGCGGCGGCCCGCCCGGCCGTCCACCCCACGGACCTTGCCCGCCGCCTCCGCCCCAAGGGCCTCCGCCTTGACTGTTCCAGGGCATCCCAACTTCCTTGCTGGCTCGGTGGGCGGTGCAGCGCCGCCAAGGAACCGCTGTGGCCGGCACCGGCTCGTGCCGCGACGTGTCAACGCTATATCGGTCGAAGGGGCAGGAGGTTCAACATGGTCGAGCCGACGCGTGAGCAGATCCTCGCCGCGCTGACCGGAATCCGCCATCCGCGGCGCGGTCAGGACGTGGTGGCGCTGGGCATGATCTCGGGTGTCGTCATCAAGGGGAGCAATGTCGGCTTCGCGATCGAGGTCGATCCCGCCGAGGCGGCATCGCTCGAACCGCTTCGGCGTGCCTGCGAACAGGCCGTCCGCGCCCTGCCCGGGGTCACCTCGGTCACCGCGGTGCTGACCGCGGAGCGGGCCCCGGGCGGGGGCCGCGCCGCCCCGCCGCCGCCACCGGGCGCCGCCGGCGGGCCAGCGACGAAGCCGCTCGTCCCCGGCGTCCGGGCGATCGTCGCGGTCGCTTCCGGCAAGGGTGGCGTCGGCAAGTCGACCACCGCGATCAACCTCGCCGCCGGACTGGCCGCGATCGGTCTGCGCGTCGGACTGCTGGACGCCGACATCTACGGCCCGTCGGTACCGCGGATGGCCGGGGTCCATGCACGGCCGACCGCCAGCGCGGACGGTGGCCGGCTGCAGCCGCCCGAGGCCTGGGGCATCAAGCTGATGTCGATGGGCTTTCTGGTCGAGGAGGACGCGCCGATGATCTGGCGCGGGCCGATGGTCCAGTCGGCGCTGCAGCAGATGCTCGGCGACGTCGCCTGGGGCGAGCTCGACGTGCTGGTCGTCGACATGCCGCCCGGCACTGGCGACGCGCAGCTCACCATGGCGCAGAAGGTGCCCCTGGCGGGTGCGGTGATCGTCAGCACGCCGCAGGACATCGCCCTCCTCGATGCGCGCAAGGCGATCAACATGTTCCGCAAGGTCAGCGTACCGGTGCTCGGGATCGTCGAGAACATGAGTTACTTCTGCTGCCCGAACTGCGGGCATCGCAGCGAGATCTTCGCGCATGGCGGGGCGCGCGCCTGCGCGGCCCGCTACGAGACGGACTTCCTCGCCGAGATCCCGCTCGACCCGGCGATCCGCGAGACCTCCGACGACGGCCGGCCGATCGTGGTCAGCCGGCCGGACCACCCCCAGGCCCAGGCCTACCGGGCCTTGGCCATGACGGTCCGAGACCGGCTCGCGGCCGGTGCCGGCCGCCTCGTCCGCCCGCCGCCGCGCATCGTCTACGTGTGACGCGCAACGCAGCGCTGCGCGATCGCCGTCGCCCGACGGCGCCACACGCACTATGTTGCACTGCAGCATGGACTACGCGTGAGGTGCGTCCGTGGCGACCGCGGGGACCGTCTTGACCTATCGCAAGCTGCTGCGGCCCGACGCAGCGGCCCTGCGCGCCCATCTCGCCAGGCTCCCCGCGGAGGACCGGCGCGCCCGCTTCCTCGGCGTCGCCGATCGAACCGTCGCCCGCCGCCACGTCGCCGGAATCGACTGGGAGCGTGCGGTCCTGATCGGCGGGTGGCAGGGCGAGACGCTGCGCGCCGTCGGCGAGCTGCATCGCGGCGCCGGCGCGGTCGAGGGCGAGGCGGCGATCACCGTCGAGCCGGCGTGGCAGAGCCGCGGCGTCGGCGGCGAGCTGCTGCGCCGGCTCGTCACCGCGGCGCGCAACCGCGGCGTCCGCCGGGTCCGGCTGTTCTGCCTCGCGGACAACGCCCGGGTCCGGCGGCTCGCGGCGCGGCTCGGCGGCGCCCTGGTCGAGGACGGCGGCCAGGCCGATGCCACGCTCGAGCCCCTGCCGGCCACCTATGCGACCCTGCTCGCCGAGTCGGTCGAGGACTGGGAGACCCTCCTGGCGCGGCTGCGACGCATCACGATCCCGGTCCCGCCAGGGTCGGGTCGGACGCTGCACCGCGCGGCCTGAGGGTCCGGGCGCGCAGCAGCCAGGCGAGGGTCATCAGCAGCGCCCGCGGCGGACCGTCTCCGGGCGCGACAGCCGACGCTGGAACAGGGCGAGCGCGCGGCCCTCCCACAGCGCGAAGTCGGGATGCTCCGGACGGCGGATCGACAGCGCCGCCAGCGCCCCGCGGCTGAGCAGCGCCAGCTCGCTGTCGCCGAGGCCCGGCAGCGCGGCCAGCTCGGGCAGATCGACGATGCACGGATCGAGCCGCGCGCAATCCTCCCATTCGAACCAGATCGCGTCGACCAGCGCGCTCCAGGCGCGGACCACGGTCGGCCCGTTTCCGCAGGCGCGGAGCGCCGCGTAGGCGGCCTCGAGCTCGCGACGTGACGCCGTCGGGTCCGCCGACAGCAGGCCGAGGCCCCGCCAATAGCGCAGCATCGGGCGCGCCTCGTGCAGTGTCGGCGGCAGCGCGTCGAGACAGCGAAGCAGCGCGCCGGCCCGGCCGGAGGCCAGCAGGCCCTCCGCGGCCTGCTCGAGATGCTCGGCGAGCGGCGGCCAGGCGGCGTTGGCGACCAGCAGGTCCCGCGCCGCGTCGTCCTCGCCGGCGTGCAACAGGGCGCGGGCGAGGGCGCCCGCGCTCGCGGCCGCCTCCTCGTCGCGCAGCTCGATCCGCGCCCGCTCGCATAAGGCGTCGCGCAGCAGGTCGTGCATTCGGTAGCGCGGTGCCGCGCGAGGTCCGCGCGCCGGGTCGCGCTCGACGAGCACATGGTCGCGCCACATGCGCTCGAGCAGCAGCGCCGCCTCGGCGCCAAGGATCTCCGCCACGACATCGGCCGACACGACCCGACAGGGTGCCAGCAGCATCAGCCGCCGGCGGTCGGGTGCGGCGAGCCCGTCGACGATCTCCCGCGTCAGGCTTTCGAGAACCGTCGCCCGCGCCTCGTCCGGCGGCAGCGCTCCGGCGGCGGCCGGGCGCCGCCGGGCGACCTCGATCAGTGCCGCGACCCCGAACGGCCAGCCGCCGCTCGCCGCTCGGATCGTCGCCACGACCGCCGCGCCGCTGCCGTGCGGCCAGTCCGCCCGCTGCTCGAGCAGGGTCTGGATCTCGGCCTGGTCCATCAGGAGAAGCTCGGGCTCGAGCTCGGCCATCACGCCATCCACGACGAGGCGGGCCCAGGATCGGGAAGGCGCGCTGCGGCTGCCCACGAGCAGCCGGAGCTGTCCCACCCGGTCGACGAGCACGGCCGCCAGGGCGTCCGCGAGCACCGGCGCTCCGTTCAGGTGATGGAAATCGTCGAGCGCCACGAGCACCCCGGCCGGCGCGGTGGCGAGCAGACCCTCCAGCAGGCGGCGCAGATAGGCCCGCGGATAGGCCGTGTCGTCGGCGCCGAAGGGCGGGACGGGCGCGCCAGGTGCGATCTCGAGCAGCCCATCCCGCAGCGCCCCGGCGAGCGTCCCCGGGTCGCTCGCGCCGGGGTCGAGCTGGATCAGGGTGGCCCGC
>CALKJU010000007.1 GCA_937995535.1 uncultured Alphaproteobacteria bacterium | reverse complement strand
AGCAGGGCGTCGATCAGCCACCAGAGACCGAGGACGGCGAAGCCGACGAAGCCGATCAGCACGAAGTGGGTGATCCAGGAGAGGCCGAGCAGGACCAGCATGACGCAGCCGGAGCCGATCCGGCCGAGATAGAACCGGTGCAGGCCGAACCAGCCGAGGAAGAACCAGAGGAGATAGGCGAGCAGCGCGGAGCGCTTGGCGGCGTCGTAGCGCATCAGCCGCTCGGTATCGTCGCGCATCGGGACCGTGTGCCGGGTCACGCCGCAAGAGTGATGGTGCCCAGGGACGGAATTGAACCGCCGACACCGTGATTTTCAGTCACGTGCTCTACCAACTGAGCTACCTGGGCGCGCAGCGGCGGACGGGCTTATACGTAGGTGCCCCGAGCCTGTCCAGCCAGCCCGCCGACACCGCAGGAGTGCTCCATGCCGCAGCCTGATCACGTCCACGCCCTGCCGGGGGTGCCGGTCCCGGAGCGGTCCGAGGTCTCCGAGGCGACTGGGCGCTACTGGGACAAGTGCGTCGAGAAGCTCGGGCTGGTGCCCAACGTGCTCCGCGCCTACAGCTTCGACGACCGGAAGCTCGCCGGCTTCACCACGCTCTACAACGAGCTGATGCTGGGCGGGTCGGGGCTGTCCAAGCTCGAGCGGGAGATGGTCGCGGTGGTCGTGTCGGCGGCCAACCGCTGCTTCTACTGCCTCGCCGCCCATGGCGCGGCGGTGCGCGAGCTGTCAGGCGATCCCGAGCTCGGCGAGATGCTGGTGATGAACTGGCGCGTCGCCCCGCTCGATGCGCGGATCCGGGCGATGCTCGCCTTCGCCTGGAAGCTCACGGTCGAGCCGGCGGCGATGGGCGAGTCCGACCGGGCCGCCCTGCGCGAGGTCGGGCTCACCGACCACGACATCTGGGACCTCGCCAACGTCGTCGGCTTCTTCAACATGTCGAACCGGGTGGCGGCGGCTGTCGAGCTGATGCCGAACCGTGAATACCACCGGCAGGCCCGGTGAGGCCGCCTTGGCGGGCGCCGGGCGAAGGGCTATCTAGCCGCGTCCGGCGGCGCGGCCGCCAGACGAGGGACGGAACGGGCGGTCGGTGTTCACAGGCATCGTCACGGAGATCGGGCGGATCGCCCGCGTCGTCAACGCCGCGGGCGGGCGGCGTCTGGAGGTTCTGGCCGGGGCCAGCGCACCACCGGCGCTGGGGGCCTCGGTGGCGCATTCGGGCGTCTGCCTGACGGTGACCGACCGGGTCGACGGCGGGTGGGCGGTGTTCGCCTCGCGGGAGACGTTGGCCCGCACCACGCTGGAGGGATGGCGCGAGGGCACGCGGGTCAACCTCGAGCGCTCGCTGCGCCTCGGCGACGAACTCGGCGGGCATCTCGTCTTCGGCCATGTCGACGCGGTCGGACGGATCGTGGCAATCGAGCCCGCCGGCGACAGCCGGCGGATCGAAATCGAGATGCCGCGCGTGCTGGCTCCCCTGCTCGCGGTCAAGGGCTCGGTCGCGGTCGACGGCGTTTCGCTCACCGTCAACGAGGCCGGTGCCGACCGCTTCGCCGTCACCATCATCCCGCATACTTGGGCACACACGACGCTCGCCGACCGCCGGCCCGGCGACGAGGTGAACCTGGAGGCGGACATGCTGGCGCGCTACGTCGCCCGCCAGCTCACCGCGGTGGGCGGAGAGCATCATCGATGACGCCGAAGCTGCGCCGCGTGCCACCCGACGATCTGCGCTTCCTCTCGTCGATCGACGAGATTCTCGAGGAGGCCCGGCAAGGCCGGATGTTCATCCTCGTCGACGACGAGGACCGCGAGAACGAGGGCGACCTCGTCATCCCGGCCCAGTTCTGCGATGCGGCCGCGGTCAACTTCATGGCCAAGCACGGCCGCGGGCTGATCTGTCTGGCACTGACCCGCCAGCGCTGCGAGCAGCTCGGCCTGCCGCTGATGGCGCAGGGCAACGAGCCGCGGCTGAGCACCGCCTTCACGATCAGCATCGAGGCCCGTGACGGTGTGACCACCGGCATCTCTGCCGCCGACCGGGCGCGGACGATCGCGGTCGCGATCGATCCGGCGAGCGGGCGCGAGGACCTCGTCGCACCCGGCCACATCTTCCCGCTGATGGCGCGTGATGGCGGCGTGCTGGAGCGGACCGGGCACACCGAGGCGGCGGTCGACATCGCCCGCCTCGCCGGGCTCACCCCGGCTGGCGTCATCTGTGAGATCATGAACGACGACGGGACCATGGCCCGGCTGCCGGACCTGGTTGCCTTCGCCCAGCGCCACGGTCTCAAGGTCGGGACGATCGCCGATTTGATCGCCTATCGGCTGAAGAACGACAGGCTCGTCGAGCGCGACGTCGCGACCGCGCTGAAGAGCCGGTTCGGCGGCGACTGGCGCCTGCAGGTGTACGTGAACGTGCTCGACGGGGTGGAGCACGCGGCGCTCGTCAAGGGCGACCTGACCACGCCCGAGCCGGTTCTGGTCCGCGTCCACTCGGTCAACATTCTCGAGGATTTGCTCGGCGACGGGGAGAGCGGCCGTGGCGACCAGCTGCACCGCGCCATGGAAATGATCGGTGCTGCCGGGCGCGGCGTCGTCGTCGTGCTGCGCGAGGTGTCGAAGACCACGCTCTCCGATCGCGTCAAGGCGAGCCTCGGCGAGCACCCGCCACGACCGCACGACCTGCGCGTCTACGGTGTCGGCGCGCAGATCCTGACCGACCTCGGCGTCCGCGACATGATCCTCCTGTCGAACAGCGACAAGACCCTGGTCGGGCTCGAGGGCTACGACCTGCGGGTGGTCGAGACCAGGCCGATCCCGGCCAACGGCGACCGCTGATGGCCGAAGCCAAGCGCACCCGGCCACATGTCGCCGCGACGGGCCGTCGCGTGCTCATCGTCGAGGCGCGCTTCTACGAGCACATCAATGCGCTCCTGCTCGACGGTGCGCGCCGCGTGCTGGCCGAGGCCCGGGCTGATATCGAACATCTCATTGTGCCGGGTGCGCTGGAGATCCCGCCGGCGATCGCGGTCGCCGACCATACCCGTCGCTTCGACGCCTATGTCGCCCTCGGTTGCGTGATTCGCGGCGAGACAACTCATTACGAGCTGGTCGCCGGCGAGAGCTGCCGCGGGCTGATGGAACTCGGCATCCGCGATCGGGCCCTCATCGGCAACGGCATCCTCACCGTCGAAAACGAGGCGCAGGCGCTCGTCCGCGCCGATCCAACGCAGGGCGACAAGGGCGGCGACGCGGCGATGGCCGCGCTGGTACTGCTCGCTTGGCGCGAGCGGCTCGCCGGCCGCTGAGGCCGAGACGAATGGCCAAGCCGACGCCGCTTCTGAGCCGTCGCCGGGCCGCCCGCTTCGCGGCTGTCCAGGCTCTCTACCAGATCGAGGTCGGCGGTGCCGCCGCCGAGACCGTGGTGGCCGAGTTCGGCGATCATCGGCTCGCCCGGCTGCTCGACCCACACGAGGGTGACGCTGCGGCGCCGCCGGTCGATCGGGAATGGTTCGCGATCGTCGCCGAGGGCGCGTGGGCGGCGCGGGAACGGCTCGATCCCGAGATCGAGCGTTGCCTCGCCGCCGGGTGGACGCTCGCCCGCTGTGGCTATCTGGTCCGCGCCTGTCTGCGCGCCGGGGCGTTCGAGCTCGCCGATCGCACCGATGTGCCCGTCAAGGTGGTGATCAACGAGTACGTCGAGCTGGCGCACGGCTTCCTCGGGCCGGGCGATGCCGCCTTCGTCAACGCCGTGCTCGACCGGTTGGCGCCACGGCTGCGGGCGTCCCAGGCGGCCCTGTGACCCGGCGCCGCGGCACCACGCGGCTCGGCGAGTTCGAGCTGATCGATCGGCTGATCAAGCCGCTCGCCCGGGGCTTTCCGGGCGCACTCGACCTCGAGGACGACGCGGCGCTCGTCCGCCTGCCCGAGGGGAGCGAACTCGTGGTGGCGGCGGACGCCATGGTCGCGGGCGTCCATTTCCTGCCCGACGATCCGCCCGGGCTGATCGCCGGCAAGTTGCTCCGCGTGAACCTCTCCGACCTCGCGGCGATGGGCGCCGACGGGCTCGGCTACCTCGTCACCTTCGCCCGGCCGGCCGCGATCGACGATGCTTGGCTCGCCGCGTTCTGGCACGGAATGGCCGCCGACCAGGCACGCTTCAGCGTTCATCTTCTGGGCGGTGACACGGTCTCGACCACGGGACCCCTGTCGCTTTCGCTGACCATCCTCGGCACCGTCCCGCTGGGCACGGCGCTGCGGCGGAGCGGGGCCCGGCCGGGCGACGAGGTCTGGGTATCCGGCACGCTCGGTGAGGCCGCCTTGGGCCTACGCATCCTGCGAGGACTTGCAGCGACCGAGGAGCAGGCGCTGCCCCTGGTCGACCGCTACCGCACGCCGCGACCGCGCCTCGCCCTGGGCCGCGCGCTGCGCGGCGTCGCCCACGCCGCGATCGACGTTTCCGACGGGCTGCTCGCCGATCTCGGCCACATCCTCGACACCTCGCGGGTCGGGGCGCGCCTTGAGACCGAGCGCCTGCCGATCTCGGTCGTGGCCCGCAGCGTGCCGGACGCGCTCACCGCGGCGCTGACCGGCGGCGACGATTACGAGCTGCTCTTCACCGCGCCCCCTGCCGCGGCTGAGCGCATCGTGGCGCTCGCCACGGCCGAGGTACCATTGACGCGGATCGGCGTGATCACCGCCGAGCCCGGCCTCCTGGTCCTCGACCGCGACGGCCGGCCGCTGTCAACCTCGGCGCGGGCCGGCTGGCAGCACTTCTGAAGCGAGCGGCCACCAGCGCCACCGCCGGCGACGGCCGCGCCGCAGGAACGCGACAAGCGCGTCACCGAGGATCCGGCTACGCTCTCGCCGCGCCTCGAGCATCAGCCGGTGGATCTCGGCCGGGCCCGGCAGCTCACGGTAGATCGGCTCCGACATGACGGTCTCCGATTTGTTTGGGGGTCAGGCACGCCAGAAGGGCTTGCGGGCCTCCCGCCAAGCATCGAGCCGGCTGAGGCCGATATCGCGCAGGGCACGATCGTCGAGGCGGCGGAGCAGGTCGCGGCTCCGCCGCCGGTCGATCCAGACGCGCGCCCGATGCGCTAGGTCCATGATGTCATGAAGGCAAGCACGGCTCATATTTCGCTCCCGGCGATGACCTTCGATGGCTATCAGGATGTTGCTTGACTCGCCCGATGACGAACGCGTTCTTCTCAGGAGATGCATGAGCGGAGTTCATGAACGATGAGCCCCTCGCGACGGTTGCCGCCGTTGGCGGCACTGCGCGCCTTCGAGGCGGCCGCACGCCATCTCAGCTTCACCCGCGCCGCCGAGGAGCTGCACGTCACCCAGGCCGCGGTCAGTCACCAGATCCGCCAGCTCGAGGAGGATCTCGGCGTGCGGCTGTTCCGCCGGCTCAGCCGTGCCCTGCGTCTGACCGAGGCGGGCCAGCTCCTGGCACCGTTTCTGCAGGACGGCTTCGCGCTGCTGCACGCCGGGGTCGACCGCGTGCGCAGCGCCGCGCAGGGCAGCGTGCTGACCGTGACGGCGCCCCCCTCCTTCGCCGCCTCCTGGCTCGTGCCGCGCCTGGTCCAGTTTCAGCGACGGCACCCCGGCATCGAGGTCCGCCTCGTCTCGACCATGCGCAAGCTCGACCTCTTCCGGGAAGGGATCGATGTCGGCGTGCGGTACGGGCGCGGAGCCTGGCCGGGGCTGATCGCCGAGCGGCTAATGACGGACGATCTCTTCCCGGTCTGCGCGCCCGGACTGCTGGACGAAACCGGGGGCGGTCCGCCGGCCCTCTCGTCGGTGCAACTGCTCCACGTCCAGGCGTTCCCCGACGACTGGCCGCGCTGGTTGGCGGCGACTGGCGTCGGCAGCGTGGACGCGGAGCGCGGCTCCTGGTTCGATACGGCCGGTGCTGCTTACGAGGCGGCCGCCGCCGGGCTCGGCGTGGCCATGGGCCGCCGGCAGCTCGTCGCCGACGCGCTCGCCGACGGGCGGCTGGTGGCGCCGTTCGCCACGGCCCTGCCGGCGGAGGTCGCCTACTATCTGGTTCTGCCTCCCGAGCATCGCGGCATCGCCCGCATCGAGGCGTTCTGCTCCTGGCTGCGCGACGCCGCGGGCGTATCGCCGGCGATCGATCGGGAAATCAGGCCGCCGAAGCCCTGACCGGCTGGTCTCTGACGATGCGGCCGTCGACGAGGTGAAGACGACGGTGGGTGCGAGCGGCGAGGTCGATGTCGTGGGTCACGACGACCACGGTCCGGCCGTCGACCGCCGTCAGCCTTTCGAACACGTCGAACACGGCTCGGCCGTTGGCGGTATCGAGGTTGCCAGTCGGCTCGTCCGCCAGCACGATCGCCGGGTCGTTGGCCAGCGCCCGGGCGATCGCCACCCGCTGCCGCATCCCGCCGGAGAGCTGACCGGGATATTTGTCGGCCGCCTCGGCGACGTTCAGGTCGGCCAGCAGCCCTGCGCCCCGGTGACGCGCGGCCCGATCGTCCAGCCGGCCGAGCCGGCGGATCGGGATCAGGACGTTCTCCAGCGCGGTGAACTCGGGCAAGAGGAAGTGGAACTGGAAGACGAAGCCCAGCCGCTCCAGGCGCAGCCGGTCGAGCGCGGCACCGTCGAGGCCGCTCGTATCGATGCCATCGACGCGCACCATCCCGCTGGTCGGGCGGTCGAGCAGGCCCAGAAGGTAGAGCAGCGACGACTTGCCGGAACCGGACGGGCCGGTGACGGCAACGAACTCGCCGCGGTCGATCGCGAAGCTCACGGCGTCGACCAGTGTGACGGGCGGCGGGCCCGGCAGGACGCGGCGGACGTCCACCGCCTCGAGCATCACGGTCAGGCGGCCCCACGGATGATGTCGACCGGATTGAGGCGTGCCGCGCGGCGTGCCGGCACCAGCGCCGCCACCGCGGCAGCGATCAGCGCGAACAGAGCGCCGACCAGATAGGGCCAGACCTCGCGGGCGAGAATGAAGCCGTCGCGGCCCGACATGATGCCCCCGACGTTCTCGAAGCGGACCTGGCCCAGCAGCTCGATCAGCGCGTAGCCGACCACCGCACCGGCGAGGCCACCGAGGATCCCGACCACCACCCCCTCGATGACGAACACCGCCTGGATCTCGCCACGGCCGAAGCCGATCGAGCGCAGGATGGCAATATCGCGGGTCTTCTCATACACGACGGTCGAGACGATGTTGTAGATGCCGAAGGCGGCGACCAGCAGGATCGCGCCGACGATCGAGTACATGATCGCGTTCTGGACGACGAAGAGGCCCAGTATGTTGCGGTTGGTCTCCTCCCAGCTCTCGGTTCGGTAGAGGAACCGCGCCTCGATCTGCCGGGCAAGCGGCTCAGCCGCGGCGATGTCGGCGAGGCGGATGCGGATCTGGTTCACGACGTTGCTGCGGCCCTGGAGCACCTGGACGGTCTTGAGCAGAGCGTAGCCCTGCCCGTTGTCGATCGCGGTGATGCCGCTGCGCAGCAGGCCCGTGATCTTCATCGACATGCTGACGCCGCTCGGAGCGACGGCGGTTATCGTGTCGCCGCGCCGCGCGCCGAGGCGCTCGGCCACGCCGACCCCGACGATCAGCGCGTTGGCAGTCGAGCGGAGGTCGTCCAGCGTGCCGGCGACGAGATCCCGCTCGACGTTCGTCACCTGGCGCTCCCGCTCCGGCTCGATGCCGTAGAGCGAGACCGGCACGTCGCGCGTGCCGTAGCGAAGGATCACTTGGCCCTGCAGCGTCGGCGCGACAGCGAGGCCCATGGCCTCGAGTTCGGCGAGCTTGGCGCGCGCGTTGCGGATTCCTCGCGGCTCGTCGCGCGGCTTGACCCCGCTCACCGCGACGGCGCCGGCGGGCCAGCGGAGCGTCGCCGGCTGCGGGCGTGCGGCGCGATAGTCGTCCTTGATGACGATGTGCGGCGACACATCAATCACCTGGGCGATGAAGTACTGCTGGAAGCCGCGCATGAGCGCAGTGACCCCGACGAAGAAGCCGACGCCGAGCGCCACTCCCAGGACGGAGACCAGGGTCTGGCGCCTGCGCCTGCGCAGGTGGCCGAGCGCGATGTCGAGGAGCAGCGTGACGGCCATGAGTGCTCAGCTTGCTGGCGCCGCCACCGCGCTCGCGACATCGCCGCCGGGCAGCGCGCGCACGCGCCGCCCGGCCTGCAGTAGCGGCGGGGGATCGACGATCACCAGCTCACCTTCCACCAAGTGCGCGCGCACCTCGGCCAGCTCCGGCCCGACCACGCCCAGCTCGATCGGCCGCCACGAGGCGTGCTCGCCCTCCAGCACGTACAGCGCCCCGTCGCGCAGTGCCAAGCTCGGCACCAGCACGGCGTTCGGCTCCTCACGGACGACGATGTTGGCCTCGACGGTCATGCCGATGAGCAGCGGCACGTCGCTGGGCAGCGCGATGCGCACCCGGTAGGTCTTCTGCACCGGATCACCCTTGGGCGTGATCGCGGCGAGCTGGCCCTCGATCACTCGGTCGGGGAACGCGTCGGCGCGGAGAAGCACTCTCTGCCCGATCGTGACGCGCGGCATGTCCTCCTCGTCGACTTCGGCGGTGACGCGCAGGGGCTCGGTCTCGCCGATCCAGAACAATGTGTCGGTCGTGTCGACCATCTCGCCGGGCTCACCGTCGCGGCGCAGGACCACGCCGGCGATCGGGGCCCGCAGGTCGTAGTCGCCCAGCCGGCGACGCTGTGCCTCGGCGGCGGCCTCGAGCGCACGCGCCTCACTGCGGGCACGATCGGCCTCGCGCCGCGCGGTGGCCGAGCGTTCGATCAGCCATTCGAGCCGCTCCGCCTCCTCGGCGGCGAAGCGCGCTCGCGCCTCGGCCTCAGCGAGCTGGGCGCGGGCCACCGTGTCGTCGAGACGCGCCAGGAGCTGGCCCGCCACGACCCGGTCGCCGTCGTCGACCAGAATCTCGCGCAAGCGCCCCTTCAAGGCCGGCGCGACCGCCGCCCAGCGCACCGGCTCGACCGTTCCGGTAGCGTAGACGGCCTCGATCGCCGGACCACGAATGGCCGCCGCGACCCGGACCGGCAGGGGCCGCTGTTCCCACAGCCGCCAGCCGAGCAAGGCCGCGCTCAAGGCGAGCGCGATGAGCAGCAGGCGGAGCGACCGGCGCATCCCTCACCTCGTCCCGCGACACCTGTAGCGCATCCGGTGCGTCGGCGGCTCGTTTGTTCCAGAGATCTGTCCGATCGGCCGTCGGCATCGCCGCGCAACGGCAGGTGCTGCGGCGGTCCGGGGCGTCGTTCGCGCCAGCGACGGGCGGGGCACGGCCATGGAGCCGAGCGGCGACAAGGTCGACGTCGCCGGTTCGTCACGCTCGCGCGGCATCTGCCGGGCTAACGCTCGCGAAGGGTTGCCCTGAACAGCAAGCGGGCGCGACCCTGTACCCGATCTGCCCTACGTCGAGGGTCGCGCGTGCCTGCACAGACCGACCACGGACCCGTCCTGCTCGTCGGCCTCGACGCGATGGACGGTGCGCGGGTCGGGCGGCTCCTTGCAGCGGGTCACCTGCCGACCCTGGCCGCTCTTCGTGCCGGCGGGCTCTCCGGGCGCATCGAGACCCGGCCAGCGCTGTGGCGGACGACGGTCTGGCCGGCGTTCCGCACCGGCATGCCGTGGTATCTGGTGCCGCCTCGGGTCGGGCGACGGTGGCAGCCGGACCGGATGCGGCTGGAGCAGCCCCCGCCCGGGCGCGCCCAGCCTCCGTTCTGGGAGCGGCTCGCCCGGGATCGGCGGGTGCTCGTGATCGACGTCCCGTTCGCCGGCATGCCGCGCGGCCCGCTCGACGGTACGGTCCTGGCCGGATGGCAGAGCTTCGGCGAGCGCGTCCCGGCGACCTACCCGGCCGACCTCGCCGGTGAACTCGCGAGCCGGTTCGGGCCCAGCCTCGCACCCGCCGAGCGGCCGGGGCGGCAGACCGCGGCGGGCCTGCTGCGCCTGAGTGCCGAGCTGCTTGCGGCGACGGAGCAGATCGGCGCCATCGCCGCCTGGCTGCTGCGGCGCGAGACCTGGGACCTCGCGGTTGTCGTATTGGGCCCGCCGCACCACGGCGGGCACTATCTCTACGACCTGTCGCAGATCGACACGCGCGCGCTCGACCGCGGCACGAGGCACGCGCTCGCGGGCGCGCTCGACGAGCTCTACATGGCCGCCGACCGGGCGCTCGGCCGCATGCTGGAGGTCCTGCCGCGCCGGACGGGCGTGATCGCCTTCGCGCTGCACGGCATGCGCCGCAATGCCGGCTGGTCCGAACGCGGCGAGGGCGTGGCGGCGTTGCTGGCTGGAAACGCAGCGCCGGCAGCTGGCGCGATCGGCCTCGCCGCACGGATCAAGCGCATGGCTCCCTACGGAGTCGTTCGCGCCGTCACCGGCCGGCTGCCACGCGCGGTCGGCGACTGGCTGGCGGCGCGGGCATCGCAGGCCAGCCACGACTGGTCGCGGACCCGATTCTTGGCGCTGCCCGGCGATGTCGACGGCTATCTGCGGCTGAACCTGGCCGGCCGGGAAGCGCGGGGCATCGTGCCGCCGAGCGTCGCGTCGGCCCTGCTCGACGAGCTGAGCGAGGCGCTGCTCGGGCTGCGCCACCTCGACGACGGACAGCCGGTGGTGGCGCAGGTCGAGCGAACCGACGAGCTGGTCCCCCCGGATGCACCGGTGCGGTGCCACTTGGGGGACCTTGTCCTGCGCTGGGGCGATCGCGCTGCGGTCGACAGCCCCGGGGTCGTGACGCGGGACGGTCGCGAGCTGCGCTGGACACCCGGCGAGCCCCTGCGCAGCGGCCGCTCCGGCGACCACGCGCCGGATGGCTGGTTCGTCGCCCACGGCCCTGGCATCGCCCAGGGCGGCGCCGGCGACGCCCTCGTCGCGCCCGACCTCGTGGCCACGGCGCTGAGTTGGCTCGGCGAGCCGGTGCCCGAGTGGATGGTGGGCAATTCGATCCTGCCACGGCATCCGCTCCCGGCGGCGGCGACTGCAGCCTGATCGCATGGCGAGCCCGGCGGCCACGCCGTCGGGTCGGCGCGAGACGGCGCCGATAGCCCCTCGGTGCGGCGTGCCGCGTTGCACCTCGCAGCCGATCGCTTCGTCCGAGCTGGATGCAGCGGCCGGATCGTCCCTGTCGCCATGGCCGGACTGATCAGACGCGGTGTGATGCCACGGAGCGCGGCGCGCCGCCGCAACGTCAGGTTGCATACCACCGCAGCGGCAGTCTGGGTTCCATTGCGACCAGAGTGTCGGACCTCTTTGACATCAAACTGTCACGCAGACCTGACACATCAAAAGTGTTAGAATACCAAACAAAAAATACGCTTGCCATAACCGCAGATCGGTGCTTATGTATTGTCAAAGGGGCTTGACGACCGGTTCTTTCGAAAAACGAGCCGGCAAGAGCAGGGAGGATGTGATGCTGCCACGCAGCATCGCGCTGGGGTTCGCCCTGTTGGCAGCCCCGGTGGTTCCAGATCGGCACTCTGCCTTGGCCTACGAGGTAGCACCGGTGTCTGCGGGCGCGTCGATCCGCGGGATAGTGACATACGCCGGCCGAGTGCCGACGCGGATGGTGGTGCCGACCAAGGACCAAGCGGTGTGCGGCGGGCCGCGCGAGGAGCCGGAGATCCGGGTGGACGCAGCAGGCGGCGTCGGCGACGCGATCGTGCTGCTCAAGGAGGTGGCCCAAGGCAAGCCTTGGCCGGAGGCAGCCACGGCACCCTTGCTCGACCAGAAGGGCTGCGTGTTTCTGCCGGCGATCCAAGCGATCCCAGCCGGGACCCTGCAGGTCCGCAACTCCGACCCCGTCCTGCACAACACACACGGCTTCTATGGCCGGCGCACGGCGTTCAACCTTGCCTTGCCGAACCAGGGCCAGGTGATCGAGGTCGAGCTGCAGCGCGCCGGCCAAGTGCGGATCGAGTGCGACGCGCACGGCTGGATGCTCGGCTGGGTCTACGTCGTCGACAACCCCTACTACGCGTTGACCGCCAAGGACGGCTCGTTCGCGCTGAGCGACGTGCCGCCGGGCAGCTACACGCTGGTCGCCAACCAAGCGTTCACCGGGCCAGTCGAGGTCGCGGTGACGGTGGCGGCCGGGGAGACGGCGGAGGTGTCGGTGCAGCTGCCGGCGCGCTGAGCCGGACTCTCCGCGGGCATCCGACCCGGCGGCCGCGCGGGCGGCCGGAGCTGGCGACGGCGCGACCGCTGCGGTGGGTAGCGCTGGGCAGGAGGGACGCCATGAGCCTTGACCATCATCACGACGAGCACGGCGACAAGCTGTTGGGATCGGACGACTTCCAGCAAGCCCGGCGCGAGATGCGCCGGGTGCTGTGGCGGCCAGGGCTGCGCGCCGATACTCAGGTCAGCATCACGCGGCGGATCTTCATCCACCGGGCGCTACTCGGCGGGACTGCGGCGGCGGCGGCAACCGCCGGCTGGCTGCCGCGGATCAACACCATGGACATGGCGTTCGCGCAGGAGGCGGGGCCACCCTCGACCTTCCGCTTCGCCTGGATCTCCGACACCCATCTCTACCCGAAGGAGGTCAACACCCGATTCGTCGAGAAGGCGGTCCGTGCAGTCAATGACGTCAAGGCGATGGACCCGCCGCCCGACTTCCTGATCTTCGGCGGAGACCTCGCCCAGTTGGGCGACCCCGTGGAGCTCAAGCTGGGGGCCGAGATCATCAACGAACTCGACGTCCGTAAGGTGTTCATCCCCGGCGAGCACGACTGGTATCTCGACATGGGGAAAACCTGGAACGAGCTGTTCGGGACCTCACCGTGGACCTTTGACCACAAGGGCGTGCGCTTCATCGGCCTCGACACGGTCAGTCGGGCGATGGATTTCTGGACCGCGCGGAACATGACGCCCACCGAGCGGATGGCGGCCATGGCCACCCTCGACGGGGCATTGGGCGGCGCCTGGGCCGGGCTCGGCCGCGAGCAGCTCGACTTCCTAGACCGCACATTATCCGACTGGGGGACCGACCGGCCGGTCGTCATCTTCAGTCACAACCCGCTCTACGAATACTACCCGCCGTGGAACTTCTGGGTCCGCGACTGGCGTGAGGTGCACGAGATCGTCAAGCCTTACACCAAGATCACCAACATCCACGGCCATACGCATCAGGTGCTGTACAACGAGATCGGGGCGATGCGCTCGATCGGCATGCTCGCGACCTCCTGGCCGTGGCCCTACGCGCCGGAGGGTGTGCCGAAGCTGACCCGACCGATGCTCCGCGTCGATCCGGGCGATCCGTTCGACGGGGTCGGCTGGGGCCAGATCACCTTCAACGCCGACAACCAGCACGTCGAGCATGAGTACATGATGTGGCGCAAGGACATCCTGGCGACGAGCCAGGTCGATTCCGGCACCGGCGACAATCCGACGACGTTCCTCTCGCCGCGCCCGGACGGGCGCTGAGTAGCGACAAGTGACGGCGACTGGCCCGAAGGAGACGAGGATGCGGGCGACACGGTCATCTTGGGTGGCTCTGCTGGCCGGCCTGTGCCTGGCCGGTGGCACTTGGCTCGTGCTGCCGGAGCCGCCGCGCCCGGCACTGGCCCACAAGGAGCCGCACACATCAGAGCAGCTCAAGCTGTTCCAAGATCTGTTCATGGAGCAGGTAGGCATCGGCGACCTGCTCTTCCACGGGGACGCCGAGACGGAGCGGCGGCTCGGGGTGACGCTGTCGAAAACCGGCTGGGCCTGCGCCATGTGCCACCCCTACGCCTCGGACACCCATCCCGCGCAGTTTCCGAAGTGGCAGGAGCAGATGAGCAAGTTCGCGACCCTGCGCGACATGATTAACTGGTGCATCGAGAAGCCCAACGAGGGCGAGGCGATCGACCCGGACGGGCCGGCGATGAAGGCGCTGGAGGCCTACATCACCTGGTCGAACCGCAACTCGCCGCTGCAGCCCGGGGTGCACTGATGGACGGCGCGGCGAGCCGTGCGGCGACCCGGCGGGCCGCGCTCGGCTTCGCTGCGGCCGGCCTCGGTCTCGCCGTCGTCTGCCCATGGCCGGCGGCCGCCGCCGAGCTTGGCCCGGCGGCCATGGCGCTGCTCGGCGGTCGTTCCGCGCTGGAGTCGCCGCAGCTCGTCCTCGACCTGCCGCCGGTGTTCGAGCAGGGCGCAAGCGTGCCGCTCACCGTCGCGGTCAACCGCCCGATGGACGACAGTGACCATGTCCGGCGCATCGCGCTGTTCGCCGAGGGCAACCCGTTCCCGGAGGTGATCACTCTGCACCTGACCCCGGGCAACGGCAGAGCTCAGGTCGCGACTCGGATCCGCCTCGAGGGCGGTGAGCAGGAGGTCGTGGCACTCGCCGAGCTGTGCGACGGCCGGGTCCTGGTGGCACGGCGCACGGTTGCCGTCGGCATCGGCGGCTGCGGCACCGAGCGCACGCCGGCGTTCGCCGCCGCCGACCCGCCGCCCGAGCCGCGGATCCGAATCCCGGACACCGTACCGCGCGGCGCGGTCGTCGAGGTCAGGACCATGATCCCGCACCGCATGGAGACCGGGCTGCGCCACGACGCCGAGGGCCGGCCGATCCCGCGGCGGATCATCCACCGCATGGAGTGCGCGCTCGACGGCCGGCCGCTGTTCGCTGCCGATCTGACCCCTGCCGTCGCCGCCAACGCCTACCTCACCTTCCCCCTGCGCGCCGACCACCGCGCCACCCTCGCCTTCACCTGGCAGGAAGACGGCGGGCGGACCTACGACGCGCGGCGAGTCATCGAGGTGGTCTGAGCGATGGGCGCGGCACCGCGCCTCGTCGACGTCACGTCGGACCGGCAGCCGGGCTCAGCGGCACGATGGCTTCCGGCCGTTCTTCTGGCGTTGGACCTCGCGCTCGGCAGCGGTGGCAGTGCGCCGGCGGCGTCGCTCGGCGGTCCCTTCAGCCTCGTCGACCAGCACGGCGTGCCGCGGACGGAGGCCGACTTCCGCGGTCACTTCGTGCTGCTCTACTTCGGCTACACCTACTGCCCCGACCTCTGTCCGACGACGCTGCTCAAGATTGCCGCAGCCGTGGACGAGCTGGCCGCGGAAGTGCCGGCGGCGGCCGAACGGGTGCTGCCGGTTCTGATCACCGTCGATCCGCAGCGCGACACCCCGGAGGTCCTACGCGACTACGTTGCGCACTTTCACCCGCGGCTCGTGGCGCTCACCGGTACCCCTAAAGCCTTGGCCGAGGCAGAGCGCGTCTACGGAGTGTTTGCCGCGCCCGTCCTGACCGGCAATTCGGCAACCTACCTCGTCGACCACACGAGCTTCGTCTACCTGCTCGGACCTGACGGCCGTTATCTCGAGCACTTCGAGGCCGACGTCACGACGGAGGAGTTGGTCGGCGCGCTGCGCCGCCACCTGGCACCGCCGGGCCAGCGGCTCGGTTGAGGACGTCATGGCGTCGTCCTCGCATCTCATGATCACACTGCCACGACGGTCTGCGGTAGCCCTGGCCGCTGCGGCGCTGTCCGCGCTGACCGGTGCGCTGGAGGCCGTCGCAGCACCGGCGGCGCAACCCGGTGCCCCTCTTCCGCAGGTGACGGCCGTCGTGCGCAACAGCCTCGGCGAGCTCGAGTGGGTGACCACGGAAGTGACCGGCTACACACCGCTCGAGGCCGAGGGACGGCGCCTTTACCTCCAGTCGGGATGCACCTACTGCCATTCACAGCATGCCCGCCCGGCGCGGACGGAGGTGCGGCCGTGGGGGCTCATCAGCACAGATCCGCGGCGGTGGGGGCCGCCGAGCGAGCCCGGTGAGTACGCCTTGGATCAGCCGTCGACGTTCGGCACCACTGGCATCGCGCCCGACCTCGCGCGGGTCGGGTTGAAGTACAGTGACGAGTGGCATCTGGCACATTTCTGGAACCCGCCGATGGTCGTGCCCGGCTCGATCATGGGCGGGTTCTCCGGCCTGTTCGACGCGCCGGCGGAGCCTGTCGCGATCGTGGCCGACGGCGCGGACTGGACGCTCGAGCGGAGCGAGACGACCGAACGCCTGTTCGACTTCGGCTCGGCGCAGCAGGTGAAGCTGACGCCAAGCGCCGAAGGCGTGCTGTTCGTGCCGCTCGCCGCGCGCGGTAAGTACCCGCTGATCTGGACACCGAACGAGGAGTTCACGGGCGACACCGTGCGGCTCGTGGCCGAGACCAGAGAGATTGGCGCGCTCACGGCCTATCTGCAGAAGCTCGGGACGAGCCGTGGCATGTGGCGCGAGCTGTTCGACCCGGAGAGGATCGACGGCACGACGATCGAGCTGCCGCGCTCCGAGGCGTTGATCGCGCGCGGCAAGCAGGTCTACGAGCGCCACTGCGTCGCCTGTCATGGCGTCGAGGGCGACGGCAACGGTCCGGCCGCGACCTTTCTCCACGTCCAGCGGCCCCGCAACTTCACCTACGGCATCTTCAAGTTTCGCCTGACCAAGGGGCCGCTGCCGAGCGATGCCGACCTGCTGCGGACGATCACCCGGGGCGTCCGCGGCACGGCGATGCCGGCTTGGTTCGAGCTTCCGCTCGAGGATCGGCTCGCCGTGATCCAGTATGTCAAGTACGAGCTCACGGTGGACCGGTCGGATCCCAGCGGTCCCTACTATTTCTTTGCCGAGGAGGATCCGGGCCCGGCCCTGGAGATCGGCACACCACCACCGCCGACACCCGAGCTTCTCGCCCATGGGAAGGACATCTGGCAGCGCGCCAAATGCTGGGAGTGCCACGGCCAGACCGGCAGGGGTGACGGCGAGAAGGCGCCTGGCCTCAAGGACGACTGGGGCTTCCCGATCGTGCCCGCCAACCTCGCCCGCGGGCTGTTCAAGTCCGGCCCGAAGGTCCAGGACATCTTCCGGACGATGACGACCGGCCTGGCCGGGACGCCGATGCCGTCCTTCCGCGACGCCTTCCCCGACGAGGATCGCTGGGCGCTCGCCTACTACGTGCTCTCGCTCGCAGCCTACAGCGATCCGCTGACCGGTCAGCCAATGGCCATCGTGGAGCCGAGCCGCGCCCACCTCCCTGGCGCCGCCTGTGCCGTCGAGCCCTGCGCCGTCATCGGTCTCGCCGCCACGGCGCTGTCCGGACCGCCACAGTGATCGCCTTCCTGGTCCGCCTCGCGATCGCCGGTGCGGCCCTCTACGCGCTCGGCGGCATCATCGCGTTCGTCCAGTCGATCCTCTTCGGGTCGGAGCACCCGCCGGTCGGCACGGCGCAGCTCGGCTTTCGCGGTACCGGCCTCGTTGAGGTGTACAACGCCCGCGAGCGAGAGGCGCTACGCGTCGCCAATGCGATCCCACCGTCGGTCCCCTACGCCGGCGACGAGGGTCCCAAGGCCGGCACGGTCTACGAGAACCTCCGCGTGCTGGGCGACGTCGGCAGCGGCGAGTTCACCCGGCTGATGGTCAACATGACCACCTGGGTGTCGCCAGGGGAAGGCTGCGCCGCCTGCCACGATCTGGAGAACTTCGCGGCCGACACGCTCTACACCAAGGTCGTCGCCCGCCGCATGCTGGAGATGGTCCGGCACATCAACAGCAACTGGACGGCGCACGTCGGCGAGACCGGGGTCACCTGCTACACCTGCCATCGCGGCCAGCTCGTCCCGCCGAACGTCTGGTTCGAGAATCCGGGCCCCCTCCAGGCCGGCGGACTCGCGCGCGGTCCGGTCGGCCAGAACCACCCGGCGCCGCAGGTTGGCACGTCCGCCCTGCCGCACGATCCGTTCACCCGTTTCCTCGCCCGCGACGACGAGATCCGCGTGCAATCCACGGCGCCCATGCGCCGGTCCGACTGGCTGTCGATCCAGGACGCTGAATGGACCTACGCGCTGATGATGAATTTCTCGCAGGCACTGGGCGTGAACTGCGACTACTGCCACAACTCGCGGTCGTTCGCCGACTGGTCGCAAAGCCCGCCGCAGCGGGTGACGGCATGGCATGGGATCCGCATGGTCCGCGATCTCAACGCGAACTATCTCCTGCCGCTTGGGGAGGTGTTCCCCGCGCACCGGCTCGGGCCCGCCCTCGGCGATCCGCCTAAGGTCAACTGTGCCACCTGCCACAATGGCGTCTTCAAGCCGCTGTTCGGCGTCGCCATGGTCGAGGATTTCCCGGAACTGCGCGGCGACGGTACGAAATGAGTTCGGCAGCTCGGTACCCCCGGTGAGCGTCGATCATCACGCCTGAGCCGCGCCGCCCCGTGGCGGTGGCGTGCCCAAGCTTGCGGCGCTGAAGCAGCCGGTCCGCGTCCGGCTGGCATCGCGCCTCGAGCTCGGCCATGTCGAGCGAGGCGCCAGCTGCTGAGCCCCCTGAAAAAGGGGCGCGTCGCCCTGGGCACCATACGCGCCGCACGGGGATCGCAGTCCGAACGCGGACCAGCTCAATGTTCAACTAAACTGTTGAACATTGCGTCGATAGCGGCTATTGAAACCGTATGGTTGAGCAATCTCCCGAACCGCTGGACGCAGTGTTCCATGCCCTGGCCGATCCGACGCGGCGGCGGATGCTCGCTGACCTTGCCTCGGGGGAACGCAGCATCGGCGAACTGGCGGCACCCTGCGCCATGACCTTCGCCGGCGCATCGAAGCACGTGAAGGTCTTGGAGCGGGCTGGGCTGGTACGGCGCCGCGTCGAGGGGCGCACGCACCGATGCCGCCTGGCGCCCGAGCCGCTCGCCGCCGCCCAGGCGTGGTTGCGCCGTTACGAGCGGTTCTGGAGCGAGCGGCTCGACGCGCTGGAGCGCGAGCTGCGTGCGGATCCCGACAATCTGGAGGAAGGAGACGGACATGCGTGACTTCGGCGTGCGCACCGAGCCGAGCACGATCCGCTTCGAGCGCGTCCTGCCCGGCCCGATCGAGCGAGTCTGGGCCTACCTGACCGAGCCTGAGAAGCGGGCCCGTTGGCTCGCCGACGGCCCCATGGACCTCTTCCCGGGCGGCCGCGTCGAACTGCAGTTCCACAATAGCCGGTTGTCCGGCCGGGACGAGCCGATACCCGAGCGCTGGCGCAACCACGACCGAGATACGATGCGCGGCCGCGTCGTCGCTTGTGAGCCGCCGCGGCTCCTCACCTACACCTGGGGCGAGGAACAGGGCGAGCCGTCGGAGGTCACGTTCGAGCTGACCGAGCAGGGCGACGAAGTCCGACTGACACTGACCCACCGGCGCCTCGGCGACGGCTCGCTCATGCTCTGCGTGGCGAGCGGCTGGCATGCCCATCTCGAGGTGCTGGCGGCCGAACTGGCGGGGCAGGCGCGGCCGCGCTTCTGGCCACTGCACGAACTCCGCGAGCAGGAGTACGCGGCGCGGCTGCGCGCGACGTGAGCGCGGCACTGGCGGCCTGATCGACTTCCGGATCGACGAGTGCCCCGGCACCGCCCTGCGGCGTGATGTCCGGGGCCCTCGCCCGGCGACGGCCGCGGCGAAGGTTCGACCTTCATGACTCCTCTCCCGCAGCGTCGCGAGCAGCCGTCGCCCAGCCCGCTGGTCGGATTGCGACACCTCGTGGCCGGTGCTCTGCGCCCGGCGCCGGGTCCGGGGCGGATCGTCCTCGCCGTGGCGATGGGGCTGCTCACCGGCACGCTGTTCGCTGCAGCGGTGCTTGCGATGATTGTAGCGATGGCGACGGGTCTGAGCGGCGGGCTGGGCAGCGTGCCTTGGCCCTGGGCGGCGCTCGCCAACGCCGCGCTGATCGCCCAGTTCCCGCTGCTCCATTCGCTGTTCCTGACCCGGAGGGGGCGCGCGGTGCTCGCCCGGCTCGTCCCCGGGCCGCACGGAGCGACGCTGGCCACCACCACCTACGCCCTGATTGCCTCGGTCCAGCTCCTGCTCCTGTTCGTCCTGTGGACACCCTCCGGGATCGTCTGGTGGCGCGCCGAGGGCGTCGCGCTGTGGCTCCTGCTCGCGGCCTACGGCTCGGCCTGGCTTCTCCTGCTCAAGGCCAGCCTCGATGCCGGCGCCGAGGTGCAGTCCGGCGCTCTCGGCTGGCTGTCACTGCTGCAGGGCATCCGGCCCGTCTTTCCCGACATGCCCGAGCACGGCCTGTTCCGCGTCATCCGCCAGCCGATCTACGTCGCCTTCGCGCTGACCTTGTGGACCGTGCCGGTGTGGACACCGGACCAGCTCGCGCTGGCCCTGTCCTACACCGCCTACTGCCTGCTGGCACCGCGGCTCAAGGAGCGTCGTTTTCGTGCCCTCTACGGCGAGCGCTTCCGCGCCTACCAGCGCCGGGTGCCCTACGCCCTGCCCCTCCCGCGTCCGCGAGCGGCCGATGTCTGAAGCGCGTCGCAACGACCTCGCCATCTACGACGCGGCCGCCGCACGCTGGTGGACCGACCCGCCACGCTGGGTCCGCACCCTTCACAACCTCGTTCCAGCGCGGCTCGCCTGGTTCGACCGCTTCGTCGACTGGTCCGGGCGGCGCGTGCTCGATCTCGGTTGTGCCGGCGGCTTCATGGCCGAGGCGTTGCACGACCGGGGCGCGCTGGTCACCGGCATCGATCCGGCGCGCGCGGCCGTGGCTGCAGCGGCGGCGCACGCGGCGCAGGGCGAGCGAGCGATCGCCTACGCCGTCGCCCGCGGCGAGGCGCTGCCGTTCCCCTCCGGCAGCTTCGACGCGATCGTCTGCGTCGACGTGCTCGAGCATGTCGACGACCTCGGCCGCGTGCTCGCCGAGACCGCCCGCGTCCTGCGCCCCGGTGGCCTGTTCCTGTTCGACACGATCAACCGCAGCGCGCTGGCCCGGCTGGTCACGATCACGCTCGCGGAGGACCTGCTGCGCCTGCTGCCGCGCGGCACACATGAACCGGCCCGCTTCATTCGCCCGGCCGAGTTGCGTGCCGGACTTCGCGCCGCCGGTCTCGAGCCGGGCCCGCTCACCGGGCTCGGTCCGCGCGGCCTCGACCGCCACGGCGACATCACCTTCGGCCGCCTGCCCAGCACCGCGATCCTCTACATGGGCACGGCGCGCAAGACGCCGGGTTGAGCAACGTCGCTCACCCGGCACCTGTGTGCAACGGCGGCCGGTAGCCGGCCGCGAGCGAGTGACGCAGTCCGGGCGGGATGGGTCCATCTCCGACTCGCGCCGGCGCGGCGCTGTTCCGCGCTCCGGCGGTCTCTGCCACAACAGCGCCGGCGAGCGGATCGGGGAGGCGATCAGCATGGATCCATTGGCGAAGCGACGTCTCGGCAGGTCGGGGGTCGAGCTGACCCGGCTCGGCTTCGGCGGGGCGCCGCTGGGCGAGCTGTTCGTGAGGGTCAGCGAGGAGGACGCACGGGCCACGCTGCAGGCGGCGTGGGACTGCGGTATCCGCTACTTCGACACCGCCCCTTGGTACGGCCGCGGGCAGAGCGAGCATCGCTTCGGCCGGTTCCTCCACGAGCGGCCGCGTGGGGACTTCGTGCTGTCGACCAAGGTCGGGCGGATCCTCAGGGCGCCGCGGAGCCCGGAGCGGTTCGACACCGGCTTCTGGGTCGGCGGGCTGCATTTCGATCACGTGTTCGACTACAGCTACGATGGCATCATGCGCGCCTTCGAGGACTGCCTGCAGCGCCTCGGCCTCAACCGCATCGACCTCCTGGTCATCCACGACCTCGACTTCTGGCACCACACGGTCGAGGTGAAGGTCGCCGCCTACCTCGCCCAGTTGGCGACGAGCGGCTGGCGGGCGCTCGACGAGCTGCGCGACGCCGGGGTGGTGCAAGGGCTCGGCGCCGGGATCAACGAGCTAGGCATGATCCCGCGCTTCCTCGATCTCGTGGATCTCGACTTCTTCCTCGTGGCACTCCGATACACGCTGATGGAGCACGACTCGCTCGACACCGAGCTGCCCTATTGCCAGAAGCGGGATGTCGGCATCGTCATCGGCGGCGTGTTCTCCTCAGGCATCACCGCCACCGGCCCGGTCCCCGGCGCCAAGTACAACTACGCTGAGGCCACCCCGGAGGTGCTGCACAAGGTGCGCCAGATCGAGGCCGTCTGCCGCCGCCACGGCGTGCCGCTGCCCGCGGCGGCATTGCAGTTCCCGTTCGGGCACCCCTGCGTGACCTCGGTGATCCCGGGTGGCTTCAAGCCCGAGCACGTCGCGGCCAATCTCGGCCACATGCGCCATCCGATCCCAGCCGACCTCTGGGCCGAGCTGAAGGCTGAGCGGCTGATCCGCGTCGACGCGCCGACGCCGGCCGACTGACCCGGCGATGGCCGCGACGTTGGGCGGCCTGTTCGGCGGCGTCGGGCTGTTCCTGCTTGGCATGGCGCTGCTCACCGATGGGCTCAAGCTCGCCGCCGGCGGCACTCTGAGCGAGCTCCTCTCGCGCGGCACCGACACGCCACTGCGCGCGGTCGCCGCGGGCGCGGGCGTCACCGCGCTGGTGCAATCCTCCTCCGCGGTGACGGTGGCAACGATCGGCTTCGTCAACGCCGGCCTGCTGCGCCTCGCCCCCGCCATCTGGGTCGTCATCGGCAGCAATCTCGGCACCACGATGACGGGCTGGATCGTGGCGCTGCTCGGCATCAAGCTCGACGTCGCGACCGGAGCACTACCTGCGATCGGACTTGGCATGCTCTTGCGGCTGAGCGGCGAGCGCGCGCGCCGCGGCGCGTGGGGTCAGGCGCTGGCCGGCTTCGGGCTCCTGTTCCTCGGCATCGCCGTGCTGCAGGAGACGTTCGCCGAGATCGGGCAGCGGACCGATCTCGCGGCCTGGATCAGGCCCGGCGCGCTCGGTGTGCTGACCGCCTGTGCCGCGGGCTTCGCGCTCACCGTGCTCATGCAGTCGTCGAGCGCGGCGATCGCGGTAACGCTCACCGCCGCAGCCGGCGGCGCGCTGCCGCTGGAGCCGGCCGCCGCAATCGTGATCGGCGCCAACCTCGGCACCACGGCCACCGCCGTGCTGGCCACACTCGGCGCCACGCCCAACGCTCGGCGCGTCGCCAGCGCGCACGTCCTGTTCAACCTGGTCACCGGCCTGATCGCGCTTGCCGGGCTGCCGGTGATGCTGCGCGCGGTGGCGCTCGCCCAGGACGGGCTCGACCTCGGCCACGATCTGCCGACGACGCTGGCGCTGTTCCACACCGCTTTCAATCTGCTGGGCGTGGTAGTCGTGCTGCCATGGTCGCGGCGGCTCGCGGCCCTGTTGTCACGCCGCTTCCGCACCCAGGAGGAGGACCTGGCGCGACCACGCCATCTCGACGCCACCCTGCGCGAGGTTCCGGCACTTGCGGTGCAGGGCTTGGCCGAGGAGCTGCGCCGCCTGCACGAGCTTGCCGTGACCACAGCACTAACGGCGCTGACGCTCGCCGAGCCGCCGTCGGACAGTCTCGCGGCGAGGCGTGCGGCGGTCCACCAGCTGGCCGCGACGATTCGCGAGTTCGTCGCCGAGCTGAACCGGGCCGAGCTGCCGGCGCGCGTCGCGGCGCTGCTGCCGGACGCGCTGCGCGCTACCCAACACGCGGAGGACGTGGCCGAGCTGGCGGCCACCCCACTGGTGCTGCGCGACCTCGACCCAGCGACCGAGGCGCCGCTGGCCGAGCGCGCCGAGGCCGTCACCGATGCCGCCCGCGCGGCGCTCGCCGCGACCGTGACGGAGCCATTCGATCCTGGCACGCTCGCCTCCTGCGAGGCAGCGATCGAGCGCAGCTACGCCGAACTGAAGGCCGCGCTGCTTGAGGCCGCAAGCGCCCACCGGCTGCGCGTTGCCCGGATGGACCGCCTGATTCGCGCCGCCGGCGCCCTGCGGCACGGCGCCGAGCGGGCGCTCAAGTCGGCCCGTCGGCTGCACCGCTTCGTGGCCCATGCCGCGGGCACTCCCACAACAAGCGCCGTCTCCACCCAGTCGTCGACGTCGCCCGCGGTGCCGGCGCGGCCGTGAGCGTCGCTGCGCCGTCCGGTGGGACGAAGAACTGCATGCGACTGCCCGACGGGCGGCGGCTCACGGTTGCGCGCTACGGCCCACCCGGCCGGCCACCGATCGTCTACATGCACGGCTTTCTCGGCAGCCGCCTGGAACCGTGCGCGGCCCTGCCGGCGGATGCGCATGTCCTCGCGGTCGACCGGCCCGGCTATGGCGGCACTGATCCGCAACCGGCCCCCTCGTTGCGCGCCTTCGGCGCCGACGTTGCGGCGGCGCTCGACCGCCTCGGTGCGGGGGAGGTGACGCTGGTCGGCATCTCGGCCGGCGCCCCCTACGCGCTCGCGGCCGGGATCGTGCTCGGCGCTCGCGTGCGGGCCTGCGTGCTCGCCGCGGGCGTCGCCGGTCCTGACGCGGTGGAGACGGCCGGCGGCGCAGTACGGCTCTTCCGCCGTCGCCCGCAGGCGCTGAGGCGCCTTCTGCGCATGGCGGCGCCGGCGCTGCGCGACGAGCGGGTGGCGCGCACCTTCCTGGCGCTCGCCACCCGGCTGGCCCACGAGCGTTTCGCGAGCGCCGCGGAGCGCCGTCGGGTGGTGCGAGCGCTCTCCTCCTCGGTGGCAGAGGCGGTGAGAACCGGACCCGCCGGCGCGCTGGCCGACATCGACCTGATCGGCCGGCCGTGGGACGTCGACCCCGGCGAGCTGCGCGTGCCCTGCCTCGTCCTGCATGGCACGGACGACCCGGTCGTGCCGGCGGCCCACGCTGAGTGGTACGGGACCCATCTACCCCAAGGTCGGGTTGAGCTCGTTGCGGCTCGCGGGCACATCGCATTCCTCGTCGGGCAGGCCCGCCGCATCGTGGCCGCACTGGGACACCCCGCCACGTTTGAGCGGGTCCAAACACACCAGTATAACCCCTGACGCCCCGCGCGACGCGCCCAGCCCCGCGTCGACACCTCGAATGGCAGGGAGAGACCCGGTGCGCGTTTCCGGCCACGACACGCTCAAGGTCCGCAAGTCGCTTAACGTCGGCGATCTGGCCTACGACTACTTCTCCATCCCAGACGCCGAGGGCAGTCTCGGCGAGCTGTCGCGCTTGCCTTTCTCGCTCAAGGTCCTGCTCGAGAACCTTTTGCGCTGGGAGGATGGCCGGACCGTCACGGTCGACCACCTGAAGGCGATCGCGCGATGGCTGAAGGACCGGACGTCCGAGCAGGAGATTGCCTACCGGCCGGCGCGGGTGCTGATGCAGGACTTCACGGGCGTGCCGGCGGTGGTCGACCTCGCCGCGATGCGCGACGCGATGCTGGCGCTGGGCGGTGATCCCAAGCGGATCAACCCGCTGGTGCCCGTCGATCTGGTCATCGACCATTCGGTGCAGGTCGACGCCTTCGGCAACCCGGGCGCGTTCCAGCGCAACGTCGAGCTCGAGTACCAGCGCAACGGCGAACGCTACGCCTTCCTGCGCTGGGGCAGCCGAGCGTTCGACAATTTCCGCGTTGTGCCACCGGGCACTGGCATCTGCCACCAGGTCAACCTCGAATATTTGGCGCAGGTCGTATGGACGGCGCGGGAGGGCAATACCGAGATTGCCTATCCGGATACGCTGGTCGGCACCGACAGCCACACGACGATGGTCAACGGCCTCGCCGTGCTGGGGTGGGGCGTGGGCGGGATCGAGGCCGAGGCGGCGATGCTCGGGCAGCCCGTCTCGATGCTGATTCCCGAAGTGGTCGGGTTCAAGCTCACCGGGCGGCTGGCGCCTGGTGCCACCGCGACCGACCTCGTTCTCACCGTGACGCAGATGCTGCGCAAGAAGGGCGTGGTCGGGAAGTTCGTCGAGTTCTACGGACCGGGGCTGGGCTCACTGTCGCTCGCCGACCGGGCCACGATCGGCAACATGGCGCCCGAGTACGGCGCCACCTGCGGCTTCTTTCCGATCGACGAGGTGACGCTCGACTATCTGCGCCTGACCGGCCGCGCGCCGCAGCGCGTGGCACTGGTCGAGGCCTACGCCAAGGCGCAGGGGCTGTGGCGCCACGACGGCATGGCCGATCCGATCTTCACCGACACGCTGGAGCTCGACCTTGGCCAAGTCGAGCCGTCGCTGGCCGGGCCGAAGCGGCCGCAGGACCGGGTGGCGCTGAAGGACGCCAAGGCCGGGTTCGAGAAGGAGCTGCCGGGGCTCGCCGCCGGCGCGCCGCTCGACGCCAAGGCGCCGATCAAGGGGACCGACCTCGCGCTGCAGCACGGCGACGTGGTCATCGCCGCGATCACGAGCTGCACGAACACGAGCAATCCGAGCGTGCTCATGGCGGCGGGCCTAGTCGCGAGGAAGGCCGTCGAGGCCGGCCTCGAGCGCAAGCCGTGGGTCAAGACCTCGCTCGCCCCGGGCTCCAAGGTCGTCACGGACTATCTCGAGAAAGCCGGGCTCACTCCGTACCTCGACCGGTTGGGGTTCAATCTCGTCGGCTATGGCTGCACGACCTGCATCGGCAACTCGGGCCCGCTGCCCGACGAGATCAGCGCGGCGGTCACCGAGGGCCGGCTCGTCGTCGCGGCCGTGCTGTCGGGCAATCGCAACTTCGAGGGCCGCGTGCACGCCCAGGTGAAGGCGAATTACCTCGCCTCGCCGCCGCTCGTCGTGGCCTATGCGCTGGGCGGCTCAATGCGCCGCGACATCACGAGCGAACCCCTCGGCAAGGGGCGCGACGGCAAGCTCGTCTACCTCAAGGATGTCTGGCCGGCGCCGGAAGAGGTCGACGCCGCGGTCAAGGCGACCGTGACCGCGGACCTGTTCCGCAAGTCCTACAGCGACGTCTTCGCCGGCGACGAGCATTGGCAGAGAATCGGCGGCGCGGCCGCTCAGCTCACCTACGACTGGGACGAGCGCAGCACCTATGTCCGGCTGCCGCCCTACTTCGCGGGGATGGCCAAGGAGCCACCGGCGGCGCTGCACGACATCCGCGGCGCGCGGATCCTAGCGCTGCTCGGCGACAGCATCACTACCGACCATATCTCGCCCGCCGGCAACATCGCCAAGACCAGCCCGGCCGCGCGCTACCTCGAGAGCTATCAGGTCCGTCCCGTCGACTTCAACCAGTACGGTGCCCGCCGCGGCAATCACGAGGTCATGATGCGCGGCACCTTCGCCAACATCCGCATCAAGAACGAGATGCTGGGCGGCAAGGAGGGCGGGTACACACTGCTGCAGCCGGACGGCACCGAGCTGTCCATCTACGACGCGGCGATGGCCTACAAGGAGCGCGGCGTGCCGCTCGTGGTCGTCGGCGGCAAGGAATACGGCACCGGCAGCTCGCGCGACTGGGCGGCGAAGGGCACGCTCTTGCTCGGCGTGAAAGCGGTGATTGCCGAGAGCTTCGAGCGCATCCACCGTTCCAACCTGGTCGGCATGGGCGTGCTGCCGCTGACCTTCAAGCCCGGCACCGACCGCAGGACGCTTGGCCTCGACGGCAGCGAGGTGATCGACGTCGTCGGCATCGAGGCCGGCCTGCGACCGCGGATGGATCTCACCCTGCGGATCACGCGCAAGGACGGCCGTATCGACGAGGCACCGGTGCTGTGCCGCGTCGATACGCTGGACGAGGTCGACTACTATCGCCACGGCGGTATCTTGCCCTACGTGCTCCGCTCGCTGCTGCGCTGACCGCCCGCCGGCGCGCCATGTCCTGAGTCGCGCACCGAGCGTGGGCGTCACGCCCGCCATCGCTCGCGTCAGGGAGGTTCGCGCGCCTCTCGGAGCGCATCGCCAAGGGCAAGGAGATCGCCGACCGGACGGAGAGCAAAGACGAAGAGCCGCGGCGACCCAACCCGTCAACACGGACGTCCTCGTCGCGTGGGGACCGCGCTTCCGGAATCTCCCTTCTGCTCTGGCCGTCCCTATCGACAGCGGCGCATGCCAGCCATGCGGGACGGCGCCTCCCCACTGTACGAGCGATCTGACCTTTGGGCCCGTGCGATCGACCGGCCGAGCACCCTACTGCGCCTGTCCCTGGGCCGGGACGTAGCCGAAGAAGCTCCGGCCGATCAGGTTGGCGAGCTCGATCAGACCGCGCTGCAGCCAGTCGTTGAAGTCGTGCAGACCGCCTTTGCGGATCAGCGCGCGGACTTGGTCAGCCTGAAGATCGTCGCGCAGGCCGTCGACATGTTCGAGCACGGCGGCGGTGCCCTTGAGATGGTACTGGCGGCGCAGCTCGGTGAGGTTGTGCTCGATTACCCCGAGGCAGTGCGCGACCGAACGCGGCAATCGCCAATCGCTGTAGAGAAACGCCGCGATCTCGGCGGGGCGTAACCCGTGCGGGTGATGGCGACGGAACGCCTGGAAGCTCGCCGCCGAGCGCAGCACGGCGACCCACTGGCTGGCATCGATCACCGCTTCCGGCGTGTCGCCATGGCCACCCAGCGTGACGAACTTGGCGTCGATGAGGCGCGTGGTCTGGTCGGCACATTCGATCGCCCGCCCGAGCTCGTAGAAGTTCCACGCCTCGTCGCGGTAGAACGTGCCGGCGGTGATGCCGGCGTGCGCCTCGCAGCCGTCCTTGATCATGGCGCAGGTTCGCGCCAAGCGCTCCTCGGCCAGGTCGTCGGGCTGCAAGGCCAGCACGCGATTGTAAAAGACGTTGAGCTGCACCCACATCTCGGTCGAGATCAGGGAGCGCAGCATGCGCGCGTTCTCCCGCGCGGCGCGCAGGTCGGAGATGATCGAGGTCGGGTTGTCCCGGTCGAGCAGATAGAACTGCAGCACCGTTTCGGCCGTCGCCTCGCGCCCGCCGGCGCGAAAACGCGTGAGGTCGCCGTTGAGCGTGACCATGGAGGCCCAGTCGTGCGCACCCTGACTGTCGCGCGCGAAGGTCTCCTGGACGTCGAGCAGGCGGGCCAGGTTCTCGGCCCGCTCGACATAACGGGCGAGCCAGAAGACAGCCTCGGCGTAGCGGGCGAGCAGGTTGCTCATTCGAGCACCCAGGTGTCCTTGGAGCCGCCGCCCTGGCTGCTGTTGACCACGAGCGAGCCCTTCCGCAGCGCCACGCGCGTCAGCCCGCCCGGCAGGACCCAGGTTCGCGAGCCGGTGATCGCGAACGGGCGGAGATCGACATGCCGGGGCGCGATGCCGTCGTCGCCGAGCGTCGGCGAGACCGACAGGTCGATCACCGGCTGGCTGATGAAGTTGGCCGGGTCGGCGAGCAGCTTGGCGCGGCAGGACTCCAGCTCGGCGCGGCTCGCCCGCGGACCGATGGTGATGCCGTAGCCGCCCGACTCGCCGACCGGCTTGACCACCATCCGCTCGAGGTTGGCCAGGGTGTGGTCGAGCCCGCCCTTTTCGCGGCAGATCCAGGTCTCGACGTTCTCGATGATCGGGTCCTGGTCGAGGTAGTAGCGGATCAGACGCGGCATGTAGGCGTAGACCGCCTTGTCGTCGGCGACGCCGGTGCCGATCGCGTTGGCGAGCTGCACCCGGCCCTTGCGGTAGACCCGCATCAGGCCCGGCACGCCCAGCATGCTGTCCGGGTTGAACGCTTCCGGGTCGAGGAAGTCGTCGTTGAGCCGGCGGTAGATCACCTCGACCGGCTGCAGCCCGGCCACCGTCCGCATCCAGACCCGCTCGTCCTGGATGACGAGATCTCGGCCTTCGACCAGCGGCACGCCCATCTCGCGGGCGAGGAAGACATGCTCGAAATAGGCCGAGTTGAACACGCCGGGCGAGAGCAGCACGACCTGCGGGTCGAGCACGGCCGGCATGGCGAGCTCACACAGGGCTGCGTGCAGACGCGCGCCGTAGTCGGACACCGACTTGACGCCGATGCCGGCCATCAGGTCGGCGAAGGCACGCTGCATCAGATGCCGGTTCTCGACGACGTAGGAGACGCCGGACGGCGTACGCGCATTGTCCTCGAGGACCCGGAAGCGGCCATCGCGGTCACGCACGAGGTCGGTGCCGTTGATGTGGACGTAGGTACCGAAGGGCAGCTCGACACCGACCATCTCCGGGCGCCAGTTGGCGTTGCCCAGCACCAGCTCGCGCGGGACCACACCGTCCTTGAGCACCTTTTGGTCGTGGTAGAGGTCCTGCAGGTAGAGGTTGATGGTCGTGACCCGCTGGATCACGCCGCTCTCGATGATCCGCCAGTCCTCGGGCGAGACGAGGCGCGGGATCGGATCGAAGGGTAGGATGCGGTCGATCGCATCCTTCTCGCTATAGACGGTGAAGGTGATGCCGAGATTGTAGAGTTCGTTGGCCGCGTCACCGGCCCGCGCGCGCAGACTGTCGAGACCCAGTCGATCGAGGCGCAACGCGATCTGCCGGGCGGCGGTAGCGCCGCCCCCCGTCTGACCGAGCAGCTCACAGAAGTAGCTGCCGGGGTCGTAACCCTCGAGCGCGCCTGTGAACGGCACTCGCCTCCTCCACTCCGGCGGGTCCGGCCGGCACCGCCTGCCGCCGGCGAGGCAACGACCATGCCAGAGCTGCCACCGCCCGGCCAGATCGTCTCGCCGTCCGATGCTGCTCACGGGACGCGCAGCGTGCCCGTGCCGTGAGCGGAAGGCGGTTGCCGCCGCCGGCGCGCGCGGGCGAGGATGGCGCTGCCCGTCAATGCGGAACCCCCGCCGATGAACATCGCGCATCTGTTCGCACGCAGCGCCGGGCGCGCTGCCGGCCTGCCGGCGGTGGCGCGCGGCGAGACGGTCGAGCTGACCCAGCGCGCGCTCGCTTCACGGGCAGCCGCGCTTGCCGGGGGGCTGGCGTCGCGGCATCGCCTCGTGCCCGGCGACCGGGTGGCGTTGGTGATGCGCAACCGACCCGACTACATCACTTGGCTCGCCGGCTGCTGGTGGGGCGGTCTCGTCGCGGTGCCGGTCAACGCCGCGCTGCATCCGCGCGAGCTCGCGTGGATTCTCGAACATAGCGGGGCGCGCCTGACCGTGGTCTCGTCCGACCTCGCGCCCACGCTCGACAGCAACGGGCCGGTGATCGTCGCCGGCTCGGCGGAGGCCGAGGCACTGATGCGCGCCGAGGCCGTGCCTCTCGTCGAGCGCGCGTCCGGCGATCTCGCTTGGCTGTTCTACACCAGCGGGACCACCGGCCGGCCCAAGGGCGCCATGATCACGCACGGCAATCTGCTGGCGATGACGGCGGCGTTCCTGGCTGACGTCGAGGCGGTCGAGCCCGGCGACACGATCCTCCACGCGGCGCCCATGTCGCACGGCTCGGGGCTCTACATCCTGCCGCACGCGGCCAAGGCCGCCTGCCAGGTGGTACCGGAGAGCGGCGGCTTCGACGCGGCCGAGATCCTCGACCTGGTCCCGCGCTGGAAGCGGCTGCGGCTGTTCGCGGCCCCGACCGCGGTGCGGCGGATCGTGCGCGCGGCGGCGACCGGCACGCCCGATCTCGGCAATCTGACCGCCGTCATCTACGGCGGCGCGCCGATGTACCTCGCGGACCTCGACGAAGCGCACGCGGTGCTGGGCTTCCGACTGGCACAGATCTACGGCCAGGGCGAGAGCCCGATGACGATCACCGCGCTCGACCGGCATGCGCACGCCGACCGCCGGCATCCGCGCTGGCGCGAGCGTCTGGGCTCGGCGGGCACGGCGCAGCTCGGCATGGAGGTGCGGATCGGCGACCCACAGGGTCGCGCGCTCCCGACCGGCGCCATGGGCGAGGTGATGGCGCGCGGGCCCGCGGTCGTGCCGGGCTACTGGCAGGATCCCGAGGCCAGCGCGCGGACCATGGGCGACGGCTGGCTGCGCACCGGTGACATCGGCCGGCTCGACGAGGACGGTTTTCTGACCCTCACCGACCGCTCGAAGGACGTGATCATCTCCGGTGGCATGAACATCTACCCGCGCGAGGTCGAGGAGGCGCTGCTGACCCATCCGGACGTGCGCGAGGTGGCGGTGATCGGTCTGCCGGATCCGGAGTGGGGCGAGCGGGTGGTGGCCTGCGTGGTGGCCGAGCCGCGGCCGGCGGAGGCCGCGCTCGACGCCTGGTGCCTGGCCCGCATCGCCCGCTTCAAGCGGCCCAAGGCTTACGTCTTCCTCGAGGCGCTGCCGAAGAGCGCCTACGGCAAGGTCCTCAAGCGTGAGCTGCGCGCGCAGCTCGGGGAGGCCTCGTGAGCGGGCGGCCCGCGGGCGAGGTCGCCTGACCGCACCGGACCCGCCCGCGACCCGTTGCGCCTTCGGATCGGCGGTGAGAGAGTTTCGTCCATCGCGGCGCGAGCCGGCGGGAAGCAGAAGCGGAGGGTGGGAACGATGACGAGGCGCACCGAGCAGGAGCTCCTTCTGCGGCGGCTGTGGCGGGAGCGGCTGCTGCGCGGCGAGATCGACCGCCGCACCTTCCTGACCAACAGCCTCGTCGCCGGGCTCGGGATGGCCGGCGTGGGAGTCGCGGCCAAGTACGGGATCGGCAGCGCGCTGGCCCAGGACCGGCCGCTGACGCCGACCTACTATCAGTGGATCGTCGACCTGCACCCGAGCATCCCCCAGGTCAACGCGCAGTTCCCGGGGATCAACGCGCAGATCGCGCCGGTCGAGGGCTTCGGCATCGAGCGGTTCGTCGCCGAGGCCAAGAACGGCGAGAGCACCTGGGACGTCTATGTCGGCCAGACGCCGTTCGTCGAGATGTCGGCGATGATCGCGGCCGACGTCATCGAGCCCTGGGACCCTTACATCCCGAAGGATGTGCTCGACGACATGATCCCCTCGATCCGCGCCGAGAACACCATCGACGGCAAGCTCTACGGCTGGCCGTTCCTCCTCGACGTGATCGGCATGGGCTGGCACTCCGGCATCACCAACAAGGCAGGGCTCCCCGACACGCCACCGGCGACGTGGGACGAGTACCTCGCCAACGCCAAAGCCGTCGTCGACTCGGGCGCGGCGCCGTTCGGAGCGACCTTCGACGCGCATGGCTGGCGGTCCCTGGCGCCGATGACCCACAGCCTCGATCCGAATGTCTACACGGCGGACGGACTGTTCGACTTCACCAGCGATCAGGCCATCGAGGCACTGATGCTGATGAAGAAGATCATGGCGTTGTCGCACCCCGACATCTTGCTTGCCGGGGCCTCCGACGGCGGCGTCAACGGCACCCCCGACGAGGTCGCCTTCGCGGCCCAGCGGGTCGGGTACTACACCAAGTACTTCAATGCCCCGCTGCGCATGGCGCAGTACTGGGACGATCCCGGCGAGCTGCATCTCGCGCCGCAGCCCAAGTTCACCGGCGGCGCCGGCTCGACGGTCTTCTGGACGACCGGCTGCGCGCTCTTCAAGCACGGCAAGAACAAGGAGAAGGTGGCCGAGTACATCCGGGCACTGACCTATGACCCGCAGATCTGGCAGGACTCGATCGCCGGTACGGCGACGGGCCATCCGGGCCAACTGCCACCCTATAAGTCGATCTACGCGGCGTGGGATGCCTCGCCGCCGGACTGGATGCCACCCTTCGTCGGGCTTGTGCGTAGTCAGCTCGACCAGGCCCGAGCGATCACCAACCACATCTTCGGTCTGCAGCAGTTCGTGATCGGCCAGCCCTATTGGGAGACCTACCTGAAGGGCGAGGAACCCGACCCGCGCGCCGCCATGCAGAAGGTGGTCGAGGCGGTACAGGCCGAGATCAAGCGCGGCTAAGCGCGAAGGCGGGCGGCCGGCGGCCGCCCGCCATCCGTCGCGACGAACCGCCGGACCTGCGGATGGCACAGGCGCTCACGAGCCGCTGGCCCAGGGCCCGCGATGGTATCAGCCCGTGGCTGTTCCTGGTCCCGGCCGTGGCCTTCTTCGTCGGCTATCAGGTCTACCCGATCTTCCGGGTGGTCTGGATCAGCTTCACCGACTACCAGTTCTTGACCAACGAGCCCGCTCGGTGGGTCGGGCTCGACAACTACGCCGTTGCGCTCAACGATCCGCTGATGTGGGTCAGCCTCTGGCGCGCGTTCCTGTTCACGATGATGTTCCTGCCCGGGACGATCATCCTGCCGCTGCTGCTGGCGATCCTCATCGACCGGGTGACCAGCCCGCGCCTCGCCACGGTCTATCGGGTGATCCTGCTGATCCCGGCGGTTATCCCGAGCACGCTGGTCTTCGTGCTGTGGAAGTGGATGTACAATTACCAGGTCGGGCCGATCAATCACATCCTGGTCGAGGTGCTGGGTCTGTTCACCGTCCACAATGCCCCGCAATGGCTCGGCGGCACCTCGCTCACCCTGCCGTCGATCGCCATCATGGAGATCTGGTGGGGTCTCGGCTACCACACGATCTTCTTCCTCGCCGGGCTGGCTGCGATCCCCAAGGAGCTGCCCGAGGCGGCACGCCTCGACGGGGCCAACGAGTGGCAGATCTTCTGGCACGTGACGCGCCACGGCCTGCAGCCGATCATGATGATCCTGATCGTCCTGCGCTTCGGCACGTCGATGGCGGTGATCGACGAGTATCTGATCTTCGGCGGCTTCAACCGCGACTCGCCGACCTACACCTGGACGATCTACATGTACGACCAGGCCTTCAAGCTCGGCATGTGGCGGCAGGGCTTCGCCGCCGCGATCGGGATGATCGGCGCGGTGGTGATGATGTTCTTCGTCGCCATCCTGCTCTACATCTTCCGCCGGCGGGGCTGACCGGGATGGCCCGCGCCGCGCAGCTCGAGGAACTCGGGACCGCCCCGCCACTGTCGGCCGGTGAGTGGCTCCGGCTCAATCGAGCCGTGGTCATCCGGCATGCGGTGATCAACCTGTTCATGGTGATCATCCTGCTGCCGTTGGCCTGGGTCCTGCTGATGTCGGTCAAGTCCCTGCCCGACGCGATGCGCGGCAACCTCTGGCCGCGGCGCTTCGACTTCACCCACTATGGGTTCGTCTTCACCAAGATCGAGACGCTGCCGATCAATCTCTTCAACAGCATCTATGTGACTGCGGCGACCGTGCTGATCACCACGATCTGCGCCGTGCTGGCCGGCTACGCGCTGGTCCATCTGAGGCCGCGCGGCGGCCCGTTCGTCGTCGCCATGCTGCTCGCCTCGCTCTACTTCCCGACCCGGGTCGTCTCGATCATCAGCATTTACGAGATCCAGAGCTTCCTCGGCCTGATCAACAGCACGAGCGGTCTGATCCTGCCCTACATCACGCTGAATCTGGCGATCTCCGTCCTGATCATGCGCAGCGTTTTCCAGCTCATCCCGCACGAGTTGATGGAGGCGGCCAAGATCGACGGGGCGGGGCCGTGGCGCACGCTGTGGCTCGTCGGCCTGCCCATGGCGCGCAACGGCCTGGTCGTCGTGTTCATCGTCAACTTCGTCACCGCCTGGGGCGAGTTCCTGCTCTGCACGACGCTGACCAACGACCAGACGGCGCGGACCATGCCGGTGGTGCTGGCGGGCGCGCAGGGCGGTCTCGGGCAGTGGGCGTGGCCGCGCCTCGCCGCGGTCTACGTCATCGTCGTGACCCCGGGCATCATCGCCTTCACCTTCGCGCAGAAACTGTTCTTCAAGGGCCTTGCGGAGGGGGTGGTGAAGGCCTGACGGCCGGACCGTCAGGTATCCAAGCTCATGGCGAGGATCTGGCTGAGCTGGCAGTAGGGCCGACCGGTTTCCGCAGCCCAGCCGGCGAAAATCCGCTGCACCACGGCGAGGTCGCCATTCGTGCGCGGGGTCCCGGCAAAGGCGTCCCATCCGTTCAGAGCCCGCACGACCGAGTCGGTCAGGATGAACGTGTCCTTGCCGACCATGCGAAGAAAGGTCGGCGCCGAGTTGCCGCCTAGCTGCTGGAAGCGGCGCGCCAGCTCCGCCCATAAGCCGACGAGGTCGGTCGACGGCCATGCGGCCAGCCACCGGCCCATGCCGTCGAGCGCCAGCAGCGCCGCGGCGTTGGCCCGCACCGCGCGCAGCTTCGGCAGGTTGCGGATCAAGCGACGGTCCTCGAGCAGCGCCTCGATCGCCTCGTCGGGGAGCCGCGCGCAGAACGTCGGCTCGAAGCCGCGAAACACCTCCTGAAACGCCGGCCATTTACGGTCGACGAGGTCGTGCTTCAGTCCCGCCCGGAAGATGCGCAGCGACATCCGGTCGAGAAACCAGGCGTCGGGCAGGCTGGCCAGCTCCTCGGCGGTGCGCGGCTTGACCAGCCGTTCCGCGACGCCGGCCGCGCCATGGCGCTGCAGCGCCGCCTCCTCGATCGGCGCGAAGGCCACGCTCACGCGGGATCCCACTCCGGCACGACGTTCCCGAGCCGCACGATCCGCCCGTCCGGCGAGCCGAGCGCCGCGATCTCGGCCATCTCCCGTTCGCTCAGTGTGAAGTCGCCGATGGCGAAGTTCGCCGCGGCGTGGGTCACCGAGGAGGAGCGTGGGATGGCGATCACCCCGGGCTGCTGAATGAGCCAGCGCAGCGCCACTTGGCCGCCGGACTTGCCATGCGCCCGGCCGATCCGGGTCAGCACCGGGTCGATGAAGACCCGGCCGCGCGCCAACGGGCAGTAGGCGGTGAGTGCCAACCCATGCGCGCGGCAGCGGTCGAGCACCGCCCGCTGCGTCATGAACGGATGGTACTCGACCTGGTTGGTGACCAACGGCACGGGCGAGAGGGCGACCGCCTCGTCGATCATCGCCGCGGTGAAGTTGCTGATCCCGACATGGCGGGCCTTGCCGGCCGCGTGGACGCGGGACAATGCCGTGATCGTCTCGGAAAGCGGGACGGTACGGCTCGGCCAATGAAGCAACAGAAGGTCGACGGTCGCGAGACGCAGGCGTGCCAAGCAGTCGTCGACCGCGCGCTCGAAGACACCGGCGGCGAAGTGATCGGGCCAGACCTTCGTTGTCACCCAGATCTGGTCGCGCGCCAGACCGCTGGCACGCAGGCCGGCCCCGACCTCGGCCTCGTTGCCGTACATCTCGGCGGTGTCGAGATGACGGTAGCCGATCGCCAGCGCCGCCTCGACGAGGCGCTGCGCCTCGGCGCCGCGCAGCTCCCAGGTGCCGAACCCGAGCGCGGGGATGCGCGCGCCGTTCGCCTCGACGAGATGCATGGCGTCCTCCCGCTATCCCGCCGACCATCATGCCCTATAAGCGCGGCCACGGCGAGCGGGAGCGACGGATGCGCGACGAGGTGGAGCTGCGACTGGCCGCGGCCGAGGCCGTGGCCCGCGAGGCGGGGGCGCTGGCGCTGCGCTACTTTCGCGGTCGCGAGTCGCTCGTCGTCGAGCGCAAGGGCCCGCAGGACATTGTCAGCGAGGCGGATCGCGCGGTCGAGCGGCTGGTCGCGGCGCGCCTCAAGACGCTGTTTGCGACAGACGGGCTCCTCGGCGAGGAGACCGGGCATCGGGCCGGCACGGACGGCACCTGGGTCATCGACCCGATCGACGGCACTTGGTGCTTCCTCAACGGCATCGCCTCGTGGTGCGTCTCGCTGGCCTATGTCCGTGACGACGCGATCCTGGTCGGGGTGGTGTTCGATCCCAATACGGGCGAGCTGTTCCGCGCCCGGCTCGGCGGCGGGGCGAGCCTCGACGGCCGCCCGATGCAGGTCGCGCGCGCGGCTTCGCTCGCCGACGGGACGGTCAGCGTCGGCTACTCGCTGCGCGTGGCGCCGGAGCGTGTGCAGGGGATGATCGCCCGCCTGCTCGCCCAGGGCGGCATGTACCATCGGCATGGCTCGGGCGCCCTGGGTCTGGCCTGGACCGCCTGCGGACGCCTTGTCGGCTATGTCGAGGCGCACATGAACAGCTGGGACGCGCTCGCCGGCCTCCTGCTGATCCGCGAGGCGGGTGGCTTCACCAACGACTTCCTCGCCGCGGACGGGCTGCACCAGGGCAACCGGGTGGTCGCCGGACCGCCGGGCTTGCGCGAGGCGCTGGAAGCGGTCGCCGGCGAATGCGGCTGACCCTGCTCGGTACGGGTTGCCCGGCGGTCAGCAGTCGCCGCTACGGCGCCGCGACTTTGGTCGAGGCCGCGGGGACCCGCGTCCTCGTGGACTGTGGCTCCGGTGCAACGCAGCGGCTCGTCGAGGCCGGCGCCGACGGCGCCCGGCTCGACGCGCTGCTCATCACGCATCTGCACAGCGACCATGTGGTCGACCTCTGGCAGCTCGTCGTCTCCGGCTGGCATCAAGGCCGGCAGTGGCCGCTGCGGGTCGTGGCACCGCCCGGCTTCGGCCGTTTCGCCTCGGCGCTCGAGGCGGTCTGGGCCGAGGAGCGCGCACAGCGGCTCGCCTTCGAGCGGCGCCCGAACGATGCGGGCTTCGCTCTGCGCGTCGAGGAAATCGGCGCCGGGACCCGCCTGCAGGTCGGCAGCATCGAGATCGAGGCGGTGGCGGTCGACCATCGACCGGTGGAGCCAGCCTTCGCCTACGTCCTGCGAGCGGCGGGCCAGACGCTCGCGCTCAGCGGAGACACGCGCGCCTGTCCGGCCCTCGTCGAGGCGGCGCGCGGCTGCGACGCGCTCGTCCACGAGGTGTTCGTGCACGACGCGATGCCACCCGTGCCGGGCCGCCGCGAGGCGGCGACGATCCAGGCGGTCGCGAGCTACCACACGCTCTCGACCGAGGTGGGCAAGATCGCGCGCGCCGCCGAAGCCCGCTGTCTCGTCCTGACGCACATCGTCCCGCCCGATGCCGACCCTGGCACCCTCGCGGCCGAGGTGGCGCGCGACTACGCCGGCCCGATCCTGGTCGGGGAGGACCTGCTGCGGCTCGACCTCACCACGCGCGCGGCGAGCTGGCGCGGCTTGGTCTGGCGTCTGCCCGGTTAGCTCAGGCGTCGGCCTCCGGCCGTTCGAAGCGCATCGCCGGCGGCGGCGCCGGCTTTTCCGGCAAGGCCGGCTGGGGCAGGGCGTAGAACTTGGGCTCGCGGTCGTCCAACGAGCGCTCGAACGGCAGGCGCATGCGTACCGCGGTCTGCTGCTCGGCAGCCTGCTCCTGGGCGTCCTGGAGCTGCTGCGCGAGTTCGCGGCTCCACGGCAAGGTGTAGGCGCGCGGCTCGTCGACCCCGTCGAGAGCGAGCCAGAGGAAGATTCGCCGGCCTTCCTCGGGCACGCTGCCGACCACGGTCGCCTCGTCGGCCCGCGACAGCCACCATTCCAGGTCGACCGGCTTCGGTCGGCTCAGCAGATCGCTGATCCCGGCATAGGCGAGCGGCATGAACAGGGCGGCGACCAGCACCGCACCCAGCTTCATCGGCAGGCGGCGCGGCGCCCAGACGGCGATGCTGCCGAGGCAGGCGGCGAGTGCGGCCGCGGCGGCGAACAGCAGGGGCAGGTCGCTCATGTCTTCTTCCACGCGCGCAAGGGCTTGAACAGGGCGTGCACGCTGCCGGGCACGAGGTTCCCGTCGGCGTCGAGACGGAAGCGGAACACTGTCAGCTCCTGACCTTCACGCCCCAGCGCGACCTTGGTGGAGACGAGCTGGCGCGCCGACTCCATGGGCGAGCGCTTGACGCTCGCGACGATCGTCGCCGGCACCGGGAGCTGCCGCGAGAGATTGCGGTAGAGGTGGACGTTGACCGCGTACTCGCCGGCGACGATGCCCCTGGAGTACGAGACCTCGTAGTTCAGCTCGGTCGCGTCCGACCGCCGGCCCAGATCGTCCCGCAGCAGATTGAACAGCTTGCCGCCCTTGTTGGAATAGCCGACCGGCACGTCGCCGGGACCCTCGACCCACAGGTCGACATCGGTATCCAGTTCGTCCGGCCAGCGGACCTCGACGATCACATTGCCGGGCGGATCCATCGCGTCGGCTGTCTTGGCGCCCGGCGGGTTGAGATGCGGCAGGAGCAGGATGACAGCGGCCACGAAGCCGGCGAGCGCGAGCGTGATGACGTCGCGGAAGACCGTGCCGTTGTCGTCCTCGTCGCGCAGATCAAGCCCGTCCATGGTCTTCACCCCGCTCGACGATCGCGGTGAACAGCTTGATCGTCCCTGATTCGAGGAGGCGGTAGTTGAGCATCAGCCAGATATTCAGGACCGAGCCGGCGAGCGTGGTGTAGAGCGCCACCGACATGCCGCCCACCAGCCGCGAGACCATCGGCCCGATCGCTTGCACGTCGCTCGCCGCTGCCGCGTCGACCCCGGACAACGCGATGATGAAGCCGATCACCGTCCCGATCAGGCCGAGCAAGACCAAGGTGTTGGCGACGTGGCGCACGCCGGCGATGCGGTTGCCGAGGCGCAGCCGCAGCAGCCCGACCAGCGCCGCCCGGCCAGCAGGGTCCCGGGCCTGCAGGTCGCGCACCAGCGCGCCGGTCGGCGTGTGGTCCAGACCCACGCCGAGACGCACCTCGTTCAGCTCGACGCTGGTCTGGATCACACGACGCCCGGCCTGGGCGAGGCCGGCAAGAAAGACAAGCCCGATGATCGCACACAGATGGGTCGTGTCGGTACGCACCAGCTCGTCGAGCCAGCCCTGCATCCAGACCGCGCCGAGCAGCGAGGCGGCGACAAGGTTCAGCAGGGCGAAGCGCAGGACCAGCAGGTAGCGCTGACCCTCGCGCTGGCCAACGGCGAGGAGATCGCCGAGGCCGATCCCGGGACGTACGGCGAGCCGCGGGGTCGGCGCCAGAGGGGTGTACACGTCAGCGAGCGATGGCGGCATCGTCAGCTCTCCGTACGGGCGACCGACGCCCCGGCCGAGGCATGCCGGCGGCGGTCAAGCGCAAGTCGTCGGCGGAGCCTACCGGTTGGCGCGCCGTCCGAGCCGGCAACCCAACATCGGAGCAGCATCCGCTCCGCAGGGTTAACGTCCGGTTGCCACGACGCGTCCGTCGCACAAAAAATCGGATACCATATCGCAACGCCACAATCAACTTACAGTTGAGTTCGACCGACTTCCTTGCAATTTCGAAAACTTGTTCGGACTTCCCCGGCGGACGGCCTTGCCGGGCGGGCGCCGCTGCGGCAACCGAGGCGTCCGACACCGCAGCCGGAGCGTATCATGCTCGACCTCGCGATCCGCGGCGGACGGGTGGCCCTTCCTTGGGGTGTCACCGAGGGTGACCTCGGCATCGCGCAAGGCCGGCTGGTCGCGCTCGGGAGGGTGGGCCCTGCGGCAGAGGAGCTGGACGCGCGCGGCCTGCACATCCTGCCCGGCGTGATCGATACCCAGGTGCATTTCCGCGAGCCCGGCGCCGAGCACAAGGAAGACCTCCTGACCGGTGGCGACGCGGCGGTCACCGGCGGTGTGACCGCCGTGTTCGAGATGCCGAACACCAAACCGGCCACCACGACCGCCGCGCTGCTCGCCGACAAGCTCGCCCGGGCCGCCGGCCGGATGCGCTGCGATCACGCCTTCTTCGTCGGCGCTTCGGCGCAGAACGTCGACGAGCTGGCCGCACTCGAGCGCCTGCCCGGCTGCGCCGGGGTCAAGATCTTCATGGGCAGCTCGACCGGCTCGCTGCTCGTCGAGGACGACACGACCCTGGCGCGCGTGCTCGCCGCCGGCCGCCGCCGCGCGGCCGTCCATGCCGAGGACGAGCCGCGCCTGCGCGCCCGACGAACGCTCGCAGCGCAGGGGAGCCCCGAGACCCACCCGGTGTGGCGTGACGTCGAGGCGGCCGTCGCCGCCACGTCGCGCCTCCTCCGCCTCGCCCGCGACGCGGCCCGGCCGGTCCACGTCCTGCACGTCTCGACCGCCGAGGAGCTGCCGCTGCTGGCCGAGGCACGCGATGTCGCGACGGTCGAGGTGACGCCGCACCACCTGACCCTGGCCGCCCCCGATTGCTACCATGAGCTCGGCACACGCGCGCAGATGAACCCGCCCGTGCGCGACGTGCGCCATCGCGACGCGCTATGGCAGGCGGTCCGCGATGGCCTGGTGGACGTGTTGGGCTCGGACCATGCGCCGCACACGGCCGCGGAAAAGGCCACGCCCTATCCTGAAAGTCCCTCAGGCATGCCGGGGGTGCAGACCCTTCTACCCGTCATGCTCGACCACGTCGCCGCTGGCCGGCTGAGCCTGGAGCGGCTGGTCGACCTCGCCGCCGCCGGACCAGCGCGGGTCTTCGGCATCCTCGGCAAGGGGCGGATCGCCCGCGGCTACGACGCCGACCTCGTGCTCGTCGACCTAGCCGCACGGCGCCGGCTGGAGGGTGCCTGGCTGCGCAGCCGTGCCGGCTGGTCGCCCTACGAGGGCCGCGAGCTGACCGGCTGGCCGGTGGCGACGCTGGTCCGCGGTCGCCTTGTCGCCCGCGACGGCGAGCCGATCGGCACGCCGGCCGGGCGTCCGGTCCGGTTCCTCGACAGCATGCGCGAATTCTGCGCCAGCACTTGCAACCCTGGCGCGAGGTGGTAGAGAGATCAGGCATGTCTCTCTAGCGGAGGTTCAGATGACCCTCGACGAGCTGTACGGGACTGTCGCCAGCGTCACGGGCCTGACCAAGGCCGCTGCCGCCAAGGCCGTCGCCGCGACCCTTAACGGCATCCAGAGCGGCCTGCAGAAGGGTGACAAGGTCACGATCCCCGGCTTCGGGGTGTTCGAGGTCAGCCACCGCCCGGCGCGCCAGGGCCGCCATCCGCAGACCGGGGCGACGATGACCATCGCCGCCGCCAAGGCGGTCAGGTTCAAGCCGGGCAAGGGCCTGCGCGAGGCGGTGAACCCGGCCTGAGGTCACACCGCGCCGCGCGGCAGACATAGCGACGCGCCGCGGACGGGCGCGACCGACGACCCCGAGTGAGCCGAAGCGGCTCCGACCGGCCACCGGCGTGAGGAGGTCGGCAGCAGCTTCGCCCCGCGGGATCCCGACGTCGCCAGGCGGGTCAGGCGCAGCTTCGCCGCCCAGGCGCTGTTGCATCTGGGCGCCGAGCTGGTCGAGGTCGAGCCGGGGGGTGTCGGGGTCGCCGAGGCCGGAGCGACGGCTCGGCGGGGACCCCAACGCCCGTAGCGCCGCTGCTCGGGACGATGATGACCGTGCGCGGCCGCGCGATCCGTGGCCGAGGCCGGTCAGCCCAAGGTACGCTTGAGGAACTCGACGGTGCGGGTCCAGGCCAGCTCGGCCTCGCGGGCGTTGTAGCGGCTCGGCACGGCGTCGTTGGTGAAGCCTTGGTTGACGCCGGCATAACTGTGCAGGGCGTAGCGGATTCCGCCGTCGCGCAGAGCCGTTTCGAACAACGGCAAGGCCTCGTTGGTCTTGCTGTCGAGAGCCGCGTAGTGGAGCAGCAACGGCGAACGGATCCGGGTCACGTCGTCGGGCTTGGGCGGGCGGCCGTAGAACGCGACCACCGCGCCCAGGACGGGCGCAACGGTGGCGAGGCGCAGGCACATCCCGCCACCCCAGCCCAGCCCCAGGGCGCCCACCCGGTCGGCCCCGTCGGCACGGCTCTGCAGATAGATCATCGTCGCGACCAAGTCCGCGACCACCGCGTCGGCCGGCAAGGCGTTGATCGTCTCGCGGACCTCGGCCGGCTCGCTGGGCGTGCCGCCGCGCGTCGAGAGGAGATCCGGCGCCAGCGCCATGTATCCGGCGAGGCCGAGACGACGGGTGAGGTCGGCGATGTGCGGGTGGAGGCCGGCACTCTCGTGCACCACGAGGATCGAGGGGAGCCGATCGGCGAAGCCGGCCGGGCGGACGAGGTAGCCCTGCAGCCTGCCGCTCGCGCCGGGATAGCCGACCGTCTCGCTGCGCAGCCGTTGGTCGTCCGGCGCCACCAGCACCGACCGGCCCGGCCGCGGCATCATGGTCGCCGCCACCGCCGCGAGCGTTGCCAGCACCCGACGCCGCAGCACGCCCCCGCGCTCGTCCATGTCCGACCCGATCGTCGCTGCTATCCGTGCCCACCGCTTGTGGTGAGCGGCGTGTCACGGTGCAAGAGCGACGGATCCGCCGCCGTCACCACCGCGTGCAGCGCGCGGTGCAATGCGGCGTCCACGGCCGGAAGGTCGTACAGGCCGGCATGGGTGCTGTTCGGCACGGTCTCGACGCGGACGGGCCAGGCCAAGGCCTCGATCAGCGCCTCGCTGCGCTCGCGCGGCACGATCCGGTCGTCGCTGGCGAGGACCACGGCGACCGGCACGGCGAGCCCGCGCAGCGCCTCGGCGGTGCGGAACGGATGCCGCAGGAGCCGGCGTACCGGCACCCAGAAATAGCGCTTGCTGGCGATCGCCTCGATCGAATCGAAAGGGGTGAAGAGGACGAGCCCGCGCAGCGGACGCTGCGCGGCGAGCCGCGCCGCGACGGCGCTGCCGAGGCTGAACCCCACGCCGACGACCATCCGTGGCTCGAGCCGCCGAACGAGCGCGTCGTGGATCAGCAGCGCGTCGGCGTGGAGGGCAGCCTCGCTCGGTTCCCCCTCGCTCGGTGGATAGCCTCGGTAGTGGAACACCGCGATATCGAAGGCACCCACGCGCCGGGCCAGGAACGCCATCAGATCGTCCGCATTCCAGGCGTTGCCGGGAAAGCCCAGGAGCAAGGGCGCATGCGGCTCGCCGCGGCGCAGCACGCTGCCGACGATGGTCGCGCCGTCCGCAGTGCGCAGGCTCAGCCGCTCCGTCCCTGCCGGCAGCGGGTAGGCGGGGCGCGACGCCACGGCCCTCGGAAAGATCAGACTGTCCTGCAGGAGATAGAGGCCACCCACGGCGAGGCCGTAGACGAGCACGCCACCGAGCACGAGGTTCATGCATACTCCGTCGCGGCGATCCACCGGCGGCCGCCATCGTTGTCACCTTTACGCAGCTTTCACCGTTCCCGCGTCAAGCTGCCCGGGCGGGAGCGGCTCCCGCGGGGAGTTTTGAATGGTACGGCAAGGACAACAGGTCCGCGATGCGGCGCGGCGGACCCTGGACACGATCGAGGAGCTCGGGTTGCTGCCGACGCCCGAGACCTTCTCGGTCTGGTACGCCTATCACAGCGACAGCAACCCGGCCCTGGTCCGCGCCGTCGAGCTGCTCCGCGAGCGCGGCGAGGCCCTTGATGCCGCGCGCTGTCAGGAGCTGTTCGACCAGTTCCTGGGCACCGCGGCGCACGAGCGGCGCCTGCAGTCCGCGGGCCAACGCCTGGGCGAGCTCGCGCAGCTCCTCACCGAGCGGATCGACGGCCTCAGCGCCGGGGCCGAGCGCTACGGGGCAAGCCTCGGCGCCGCCAACCGGGCCGCCGCGACGATCTCCGACCGCTCTCAAATCATGCAGCTGGTCGGCTCGATCCTTGCCGAGACCGCGGTGATGCAGAACCAGGCCCAGCAGCTCACCCAACATCTCGCGGAGAGCACAAGCCACATCCAAGATCTCCGCCGCGACCTCCATGAGGCGTGGCGCGAAGCACGCACCGACGCCCTCACCGGCCTCGCCAATCGTCGCCATCTCGATGCCGCGCTGCGCGCGGCCGCCGCCCAGGCGATCGAGCACAACGTCACGGTCAGCCTCGTTCTGGTCGACATCGACAACTTCAAGCTGCTCAACGACCGCTACGGGCATCAGGTGGGGGACGCGGCGCTGCGCCAGATCGCGGCGACGCTGCGTAGCGGCACGCGGCCCACCGATCTCGTCGGCCGCTATGGCGGCGAGGAGTTCGCGCTGGTCCTTCCCGGCACCAACCTGCGCGGCGGGTTCGGCCTCGCCGACCGCCTGCGCCACGCCGTTGCCAGCACCCGCCTGCAGATCCGCCAAAGCGGTGAGGGTCTCGGCAAGGTGACCATTTCGCTGGGTGTCGCGACCTATCATCCGGGCGAGACGGTAGGCGACTGGGTGCAGCGAGCCGATGCCGCGCTCTACGAGGCGAAGCGAGCCGGGCGCAACCGGGTGGTGGCCCTCGACCATGTCGAGACCGCCCGGCGGCCGACGGAACCTCGCGGCGTCCTGACGGCGGCGTAAGCCGCCTGAGCTGGTCGAGCGCGCATCAGCCGCGCCGCATCGCTTGCGCCAGCCACTCCGTCACCGCCTCGACCGGCTGCGGCGGCGCGCGGAGCAGATCCTGGACGGCGTCCGCACCCTCGTCGCGCAACAGCCGCAGCTGCTGCTCGGTGCGGACACCGGCGCCAACGGTGCGCAGGCCGAGATCGCGGGCGACCCTGAGGACACCGACGGCGAGGGTGTAGCGCGCCGGCTCCTCGACGATCCCGTCGAGCAGACCGGGGCCGACCTTGACGGTGGAGAGCCCGGCCTCGCGCAGCAAGGTTAGGGCGCCGCCGGCGCGGCCGAAGTCCGCCACCGCGAGTCGCACGCCCAGCCGCTGCAGGGCCTCGAGCGTTCGTCCGCCGCTCGCCACCTCGTCGTGCAGCAATCGCTCGTCGATCTCGATCTCCAGCTCGCGCGGCGCGACGCCGGCTTGCCTGACCAGCTCGCCGAGCCGCTCACAGAGCCCGCTCCAGCGCAGCTGCCGCTGCGACAGGATCGGCACGGCGAGGTGCATCCCGCGCAGACCAGCCTGTCGCCAGCGGCGGAGCTGCTCGCAGGCCGCGGCGAGACTCCACTCGGTGAGCCGATCCAGCAGCCCCGCCTCCTCCGCGGCGCGGCGCAATGCGGCCTCGTCCAGCAGACGACCATCGGTGAGACGGCCGATCGTATGGCCGACCACGCCGGGCAGACCGCGGCGTAGGGTGAGCTGCGGCTGAAAGCGCAGCACCAGCCCACCTTGGTCGATCGTCCGGCGCAGCTCGTCGCGCAGCCCGGCCAGATGGTCGGCATGGGCGTCCTGGGTCCGGTCGTGGAACCGGCACCGATTACCGCCCTCGCGCTTGGCGCGGTACATCGCGGCGTCGGCGAGGCGCAGCAGGGTCTCCGGCTCTTCGCTGTCGCGCGGGAACAGCGCGACCCCGAGGCTGCCAGTGACCTCGGCCCAGGCCGCGCCGAGCGGGATCGGCGGTTGCAGCGCGTCGATCAGCTTGCCCGCCACCAGTGGCGCGTGCTCAGGCCGGACGAGGTCCTCGACGACGAGCGCGAACTCATCGCCACCGAGGCGTGCCACGGTGTCCGTCTCGCGCACCGTGGCGGCGAGCCGCTCGCCGACAATGCGGAGCAGGGTATCGCCCGCAGCGTGACCGTGGCGGTCGTTGACCGCCTTGAAGCCGTTGAGGTCGAGCACCATCACGGCGAGGTGTCCACCGCGCCGGCGCGCGGCGGCGATCGCCCGCCGCAACCGATCGGCGAACAACGCTCGATTGGCGAGGCCGGTCAGATCGTCCCGCTGGCTGACGCGGATCAGGCGGTCGGCGCGTTGCCGCCGCGCGATCGCCTCGTCGAGCGCCTCACCGAGCCGGGCACTCGTCGCCTCGTCGGAGGCCAAGACGACCGAAGCGCCACGGTCGAGCGCCTGAAGTCGCCAAGCGAACGGGGCGGGCTCGCTGACGACGACGATCGGCGCCAGAACGGCCTGCCTCTCGGCCGTGTCGAGCAGATCGAGCGCATCGCCGATCCCGCGCCCGTGCTCGACCACCGCCGCAGAGAAGCGACCCTCCTCGAGGCGGCGCAGCAGCATCGCCGCGTCGGCCGCCCGCTGGATCTCATGGCCAGGACCGGAAAGCGCCGCCACGCGCTCGGCGACGGCGTCCCCGGCGAGCACGACAACCCGCCGGCGGCGCGGGGGAACCACGACCGGCGCACCGTCGAAGCCGGACCGCCACGAGGCCAGCGGTCGCTCGCTGAGCCCCCATGCGGGAGAAAGGAGGCCGGGGACTTCGTCGCGCATCGTCGAACCGACCCGAAGCCTAGCAACACGGGTTGGCTAGCCCATGGGTTGTGCGATGTAAAGGCAACTCAACTGAAAATAGTCAGGCGCCCGGCCCAGCGGGCGTCGGCGGGAACAGCCGGGGCGCCGGCTCCAGGACGAGCGGGGTGCCGCCGGTGAGCTCCAGCACCGCCAGCCCATGCTCGGCGAGGCCGTTCGGCAGCAGCCGGAAAATGCCGAGGCGGCCGGCGAAGCCGGACTCCGCCGTCAAGGTCGCCCGGTCGATCGGCGCCGGCGAACTCAGGAGGGCGGCGGCCAGGGCCGTCGCGTCGTAGGCCAGCCCGGCGAGCGGACCGGGCACCCGGCCGTACACATCGGCAAAGCGACGCGCGAAGGCGTCGGCCGCAGCGGGATCGACCGCCGCGACCCACGCGCCGACGAGCAGGGGCGAGCGGGCGAGGTCCGGGTCGTCCAGCCAGCGCGCCGTCCCAAGCAGGCGGACGCGGCCCTGATCGAGACCGCGGAACCGGAGGATCTCGAGGACACTCTGTGTCCGCAGCCCGCCGTCGGCGAGGAGCAGTGCGTCGAGCCCGTCGCCGATCAGGGCGAGCAGCCGGTCGATCGCCTCGGAGGGATCGGCACCGTCGCCGACCGGATAGGTCACGACGATCGCCCCGCCACCGGCCGCGGCGCGGAAGGCCCCGGCGGCGCGCTGGCCATAGGCATCGTCGGGGACAAGCGCGGCGAGCCGGGTGAGCCCACGGCGCTGGGCGTAGTCGACGATCCGCTCGACCTGCTCCTCGGGACGGAAGCCCAAGACCCAGGCGCCGTTGCCGGCGGCGGCGGCGTCGTTCGTGAAGGCTAGCAGGTTCACGTCACGGGCGGCGGCCACGGCGCGCGCAGCCGTGGTCGCAGCACTGAACAGCGGGCCGACGATCAGCCGGGCGCCGTCGCCCAAGGCCGCACGAGCTGCGGCAGCGGCACCGTCGGGTGTGTCGCCGGTATCTCGCGGAAGTAGAACGAGCTCGTCGTTGCCGACCTCGAACAGTGCCATCTGGGCCGCGTCGAGCATGTCGCCACCGACCGCCGCCGCATTGCCGGTCAACGGCAACAGGAGACCGAGCCGTGGTGGGGCGACGATCGGTGGCGGCGGCGGGGGAGGTTGAACCTGAGGTTGCGGCGGCGGCGGCGGCGTGGTTGGTTGCGGGGTGGCGCACGCTGCCAGCAGCGCGCCCGTTGCGACGACGGCCATGGCCAGGAAAGCTCGCACCCGAACGCACCCCGATCTCGACCGGCCGACCGCGGCCGCCGGCGGCGAAGCTAAAGAGCGGACGGCGGTCGGACAATCGCGCACCGGCGGTGGGGCTGGACGGCTCGCGGTCGTGGCGACCCCGATCGGCAATCTCGGCGATCTGAGCCCGCGCGCCGCGGAAACCCTGGCCACGGCCGGACTGGTACTCTGCGAAGACACCCGGGTCACGGGCAAGCTCCTCCGCCACCTGGGGCTGCGCCGCTCGCTGCTCGCCTATCACGATCACAACGCCGCCGAGATCCGGCCGCGCATCCTCGACGCACTGGCTGCCGGCACCGACGTGGCGCTGGTCTGCGACGCCGGGACACCCACCGTGTCGGACCCGGGCTATCGCTTGGTCCGGGAGGCCGCGGGCCGCGGGATCGAGGTGGTGGCGGTACCGGGCCCGTCGGCCCTCCTCGCCGCCCTGTCGGTCTCCGGCCTGCCGACGGACCGGTTCCTGTTCGCCGGCTTCCTTCCGACCAAGACCACGGCGCGGCGGGCAGCGCTCGCCGAGCTGCGGCCGGTGCGCGCCACGCTCGTGTTCTACGAAGCGCCCACGCGGCTGGCCGGATGTTTGACCGATGCCCTGGCGGTTCTCGGTCCCAGGCCCGCCGCCCTTGCCCGCGAACTGACCAAGCGCTTCGAGGAGGTCCGACGCGGCACGCTCGAGGAGTTCGCCGCATCGGTCGCGGCGGGCGCACCGCCGAAGGGCGAGATCGTGCTCGTCATCGGACCACCGGACGAGGCCGCCGATGCGCTCGACGACGGGGCGATCGACGCGGCGTTGACCGAGCGGCTGCAAACCTGTGCACCGAGCGCCGCGGCGGCAGCGGTCGCCGAGCTCAGCGGTCGGCCACGCCGAGAGCTCTATCGACGCGCCCTCGCGCTCCGTGCCGCCAAGCCATGAGCCGGCGGGGTCACGAGCGGGCCGGCCGGCTCGCCGAGACAGCCGCCGCCTGGATGCTGCGTCTCAAGGGCTTCCGGATCCTCGCCCGGCGCTATGCCACGCCAGTGGGCGAGATCGACCTGGTCGCGACACGCGGGTCGCTCGTCATCTTCGTCGAGGTCAAGCAGCGAGCGCTGCTCGACATGGCCGCGGCCGCCACCTCGGCGCGGCAGCGCCGGCGCATCGAGCGCGCCGCCGCTACGTTCCTGCAGCGCCACCCGCAGCTACGCCACGCATCCTGCCGCTTCGACGTGGTGGCCGTAGCACCGGCCCGCTGGCCGCTGCATGTCGTCGACGCTTGGCGTATCGAGACGAACCGCTACCCCGACGCGGTGCGCGGCTGAACCGCGGATCAGGCGCGAATCCCGCCATGGCGCAGCAGCTTGCGGGTCAAGGTCGGGAGCGCCACCCCGCTGAGCGCGCTCGGCGTGACGAACAGGCCGGCGGCATGGTCGGCACTGTCGCCGGCGATGACCCTGACCTCGAGCGTGAGGTGCGTGAAGACGTGACGCACGGCCGCCGGCAGTGGCCGCCAGCCATCCGCCGGCGGCGCGTGCGCCAGCGCGTCTCGGCTCGGCCACGGCGCCTCGCCCGTCCAGGGGGTGGAGGGCAGGTCGTAGAGGCCGGCCAGGAGGCCCTGCTCGGGGCGCCGCCGCAGCAGCACGGCACCGTCCCCGCGGCGCACCAGGAATGCCGTCGCGTGACGCAGCGGACGCACGGCCCGCGTCGAACGGACCGGCAGGTCGGAGACCCGGCCTTGCGCATGGGCGCGACAGGCGCCCTGCCACGGGCAGGCGGTGCAGTCCGGAGCCGTCGGGCGGCACAGCGTCGCCCCGAGGTCCATCAACGCCTGCGCGAGATCGCCGGGTCGCGCCCCGTCGGCGAGCGCCGCGGCGAGCCGTCGCAGGTCGGCGAGGGCCGCCGGTAGCGGTCGCTCGAGCGCGACAAGCCTGCTCAGCACCCGCGCGACGTTGCCGTCGACCGGCACGACCGGCCGCTCGAAGGCGATCGCTGCCACCGCGGCCGCGGTGTAGGGCCCGATCCCGGGCAGCGTCGCCAGCTCGTCCGGGTCGGACGGAAGCTCGGCACCGCGCCGGTCCACGACCTCTCGGGCGAGCGCATGGAGCGCCCGGGCGCGGCGGTAGTAGCCGAGCCCCTGCCAAGCGTGCAGGACCTCGTCGAGCGGCGCGGCGGCGAGCGCGGCCAGGCTCGGAAAGCGCTCCCGGAACGTCACGAATCGCTCGGTTACGGCGGCGACCGTGGTCTGCTGCAGCATCACCTCGCTGAGCAACACCGTGTACGGGTCGACGGCCGCACCCGGCTCGGCGCGCCACGGCAATCGCCGGCGCTGTCGATCGTACCAGCATAGCAGCGCCAGTCGCAGCCCGCCCGCCGGGCGCGGCAAGCTTGGCCGCGCGACTGCCGGCATGCTAGCGGTTCGCGTCATGCGCAGGGCTCCAGCGCCGGTCGACGACGAGACGCGGCGACGCTACGCGACGGTCGATGTCGGGCGGCTCGTCGGCGCCGTCCTGGGCCCGACCGCACGCCGGCGCGGCTTCACGGAGACGGCGATTCTCGCCGACTGGGGTACGATCGTCGGCCCGACCCTTGCGGGACGCTGCCAGCCGGTCCGCGTCGAGTTCCCGCGCGGCAAGGCGCGCGGCGGTACGCTGGAGCTGCACGCCCGTGGCGGCGCCGCCCTGGAGATCCAGCATCTGGCGCCGCAGCTCCTCGAGCGTATCAACGGGTTCTTCGGCTATGCCGCGATCCGCCGGCTGCGCCTGATCCAGGCCCCGCCCGTGGCGCCGGTGCGGCGCGCGCCGGCACCACCCCTGCGCCCGCTCTCGGGTGCCGAGGAGGAGCTGTTGCGGCGCTCCATCGGCGCGCTCCAGGGCCAACCGTTGGGTACGGCGCTCTTGGCGCTCGGGCGCGCGCTCCACGCCCGTCAGCGCTGACCGCGGCACGCCTTGTCCGCGCGGTGCCGCAAACCTATAGCTCGCCGGGTAGCCGATCATCGCGCCAGCGGCCGGAGTTGCGCCTCGATGCCTGTCATCTTCCCCGCCCGCGTTCGCCTCGGTCTGCTGGTTGCGTTCGGTTTGTGGCCGATCGGCCACGGACGGCTCGCGGCGGCCGAGGTCCGTGAACGGATCCTCGGCGATCCCGGCGCCTCCGTCACGATCATCGAATACGCCTCGCTGACCTGCCCGCACTGCGCCGCGTTCCACCGCGAGACCCTGCCCGTGCTCAAGGAGCGCTACATCGATACGGGCAAGGCCAAGCTGGTGTTTCGCGACTTCCCGCTCGACCGGGCGGCGCTCGCCGCCGCTGCCCTCGCGCACTGTGCCGGTGACGCGCGGTACTTCAAGTTCCTCGACGCGATGTTCGCCAACCAGCAGAGCTGGGCGCGCGCGTCCGATCCTGTCGCCGCGTTGCGCCAGCTCACCCGACTGGGTGGCCTGTCGGACGCCGAGGCCGAGGCGTGCCTCGCCGACCAGGGACTGCAGGATGCGATCCTGCAGACTCGCCTGGACGGCGAGCGCGAGTTCGGAGTGAACTCGACCCCGACGATCCTCGTCAACGGCGAGAAGGCCGCGGACAGCAGCATCGAGACCATCGCGGCACTGATCGACCCGCTGGTCAACTGAGGCTCGCGCAAGGCGCGAACAGGGAGGTTTCCGCGCGCCGCCGGCGGTGCTACAGGTCGCGGTCAACAAACCAGATCTTGTAGCTTGCCCGTTGCAGATCACCAGACTTCGTGTGAGCGGCTTCAAGTCGTTCGGCGATCCCGCCGAGCTGCTGATCGAGCAGGGGCTCACCGGGATCGTCGGCCCCAACGGCTGCGGCAAGTCCAATCTCGTCGAGGCGTTGCGCTGGGTGATGGGCGAGAGCTCCGCCCGCGGTCTGCGTGGCGACGAGATGGAGGACGTGATCTTCAACGGGGCGGCAGGACGTGCCCCGTTCGATCTCGCCGAGGTGTCGCTGCGTCTGCGCGGGCCTGTCCCCGGCCCGACCTCGTTGGCGCCTACTGCCGCGGACGAGATCGACGTCGCGCGGCGGCTCGGCCGTGGCGCCGGCTCGACCTTCCTGGTCGCCGGCCAGGAGGCGCGAGCGCGCGACGTCCAGCTCCTCTTCGCCGACGCCGGCAGCGGCGCGCGCAGCGCGGCGATCGTCGGCCAGGGGCAGATCGGCTTCATCGTCGAGGCCAAGCCCCAGGAGCGGCGACGCCTGCTCGAGGACGCAGCAGGTCTCGGCGGGCTCCACGGCCGCCGCCGCGAGGCCGAGCTGCGCCTCGAGGCCACCGAGGCCAACCTGGCCCGCGCCGCCGATCGCCTCACCGAACTCGAGCGGCGCGCGGAATCGCTGGCCGAGCAGGCCCGCGAGGCGCTCGCCTATCGCCGGCTGGGCGAGCAGATCCGTGAGACCGAGGCGCTGCTGCTGCTCGGGCGTTGCGCCGCGGCGCTGCAGGCGCTGCGGCTTGCCGACACCTCTCTGACCGAAGCCTCGACCCGGGCCGAGGCGCTCGCGGCGGAGCGGGGCGAGCTGCTGGCGGACCGGGCCCGGCTGGCGGAGGAGCTCGAGCGCGTCACGACGGCTCAAGCCGAGCGGGCACGCCGGCTCGCCGGCCTGAGCGAGCGGCTGGCCGCTCGCCGCGATGCGCTGGAAAGGGCGACGGAGGTCCGGGCGAGCACCCGCCGGCGGCGCGACGAGACGGCGGAGGACCTAGCGCGGGAGCGCGCGCAGCGGAACGAGTTGGCTTTACGCCTCGAGGAGCTGCTTGCCGCTGACAGTCTGCGCGAGACGGAGCTTGCGGCGGTCGCGGCCGAGGTCCGGGTCGCCGAGCAACGGGCCAACGAAGCCGCTGCCGAAGCGGATCGGTCGGCAGCCGTCATGAGCAACGTGCTTGGCTCGGAGCGCGCCGCCGAGGCGGCACTCCTTGCGGCGCAGGAACGCGTCGAGCGGCTGGCGCAACGGTTGACGCATCTGACGGGCGCCGCCGACACGGTCGGGGCTACCGAAGCGGCGGAGCCGGAGGAAGGCGATGTGCTGGCCGGGCTTGCGACGGCGTTGGCCGCCGCCGAGGTCGCGCTTGCCGAGGCGCGCGACGCGCGGACGACGCTAGCTGGTGAGCTGGAGGCAGCCGAGCGCGCGGCGGCGACCGCGAGCGCGGCAGCGGCCGCGGCGGAGCAGCGCTGGCGCGAGGCGCTGGTCGCTGCCGAGCGCGCGGCAGATCGCGAGCGGGAGCAGCGGCGGTTGCAGGCCATGCTCGAGGGTGCCGCGGCGCGGGCCGCGCGCACCGAGGCGGCGCTCGCGGCGCTTGGGCTCGATCGCTTGAAGGCCCACGCCGACGCCGCGCGGGCCGCGGCAGAGGCCGCAGCGAGACGGCGTGACGCGCTCGGCCCGGCGGCGCTGGCGCGGGCCGCGGATGAGGCAGAAGCCGCCCTGTCGGAGGCGCGTGTGCAGCTTGCCGCACTGGAGGCCGAGGCGGCGGCGCTCGCGGTTTCGTCCCCCGACCTGGCGGCGGCGGGCCAACCCGTAGCCGACTCGCTCGTCGTCGAGGAACGGCTGGCGGTGGCCGTCGCTGCAGCCCTGGGCGACGACCTGCTTGCCAGCTTGAGCGAGACCGGCTCGGCCTTCTGGCGGCGCCTCGGCCCTCTGCCCACGCCCGCCTCCCTCCCGGCGGCGGCGACGGTGTTGTCCGACTTGATCGCGACACCCCCCGAGCTGGCGCGGCGACTGGCGCAGGTGGGGATCGTCACGGCCGAGCAAGGCGATGCGTTACAGGCGACACTCGCTCCCGGGCAGCGGCTCGTCAGCCTCGATGGAGACCTGTGGCGATGGGACGGATTGGTACGGCGGGCAGGCAGCGAGGCGCCGGCCAGCGCGCGGCTACGGCAGCGCCAGCGACGGGCCGCGCTTGTCGCCGAGGCCGCCGGCCTTCGGGAGCGACTGGCGAAGCTTCTGCTGGCCCGCGACAGGACGCGCGAAGCCGCAGTGGCCGCGGCCGCTGCGGAGAGCGCTGCACAGCGCGCCGCCGACGACCTCGCAGCGAGTGAACGGCAGCGTGAGGCGGCGACCGCCGAGGCCCGCCGGTTACGCGACGAGCTCGCGGCGACCGGCGCGGAGGTCGAGGAACTCCGCCGGGCGCTCGCGAGCGTCGACGCTGCGATGGCGGTGGAGCGATCAACGGGTTGCGACCTCGAGGCGCGACGCGGCGCGGCCGCCGCAGCGGACGCGGACCGCCGGCGGGCCGTCGCGCGGCTGCACGAGCTGCAAACCGTGCGTGACGCACGGGACAAGGCGGTGTTCGCCGCCGAGGCTGAGTTGCACAAGGCGCGAGCCGAGCTGGAGCGTCGGCGGGCCGACGCGGACGCGCGGCGGATCGCCGCAGCCGAGCGCCGCGCCGCGGCCGAGGCGCGCCGTACCGCCATCGCGGCCGAGCAGGCGGCGCTGACCACGGAGCGAGCCGCGCTTCTCGCCGAGATCGACCGTCTCCAAGACGAGCTGGCGAAGGCCCGTGCCATGTCCGAGGCAGCGGCGCGCGCTGCTGCCGCCGCGCGGGCGGCCGCTGCCGAGGCCGCCCGCGATCTGACCGCGCTCCGCGAGCGATCCGTCGCGCTCGCCGGCGCGGCCCAGCGCGCTGCCGAGCTCGCGCGCGAGCTGTCGGCTCGACTGACGGTGCACGACGAGCGCGTCGCGGACCTCGAGGCGCGGCTCTGCAGGCTCGATCAAGACCTCGCCGCCATGCCCGACGAGGGGGCGAAGGCGGGCAGCGAACTCGCGGCCCTGGCCGCGCGCTGTGCCGGCCTCGAGGCGGAGCAGGCCGCGGCCGTCGCCGCGGCTGCTGACCTCGATCGCCGGCTGGTAGCCGTGGAGCGGGCCTTGGCCGACGTCGAGGAGCGCCAGCGGTCGGCCACTGCCGACGCAGCGCAGGCCAGCGCGGCGCGGGCCGCGGCCGAGACGTCGCTCGCCGCAGCCGAGGCCGTCGCACGTGAGCGGTTGCGGGCGGCGCCGGGCGAGCTCCTGGAGCGCTCGGAGGTGGCCGATGCGGTGAGCGCGCAGCAGCCGGAGGTGCTCGAGGCCCGCCTGCAACGGCTGCGCGTTCGGCGCGACCGGCTCGGTCCGGTCAACCTTCGGGCCGAGACCGAGCATGCCGAGGTCACGGCGGCCCGCGATGCGGTGCGCGCCGAGGTCGCGGAGCTGCGTGCGGCGATGGAGCGCCTGCAGCGTGCGATCGCCCGGCTCAATCGGGAGGGCCGCGAGCGGCTACTGGCCGCCTTCGACGATGTCGACGGTCACTTCCGGCGGCTGTTCGTGCGGCTGTTTGGCGGAGGGCGCGCGCACCTGCGGCTGACCGACCTCGACGACCCGTTTGCCGCCGGGCTGGAGCTGGATGCCAGCCCGCCCGGCAAGCGCCTCGCCAGCCTGTCGTTGCTTTCCGGGGGGGAGAAGGCGCTGACGGCCTTGGCGCTGTTGATGGCGCTGTTCCTCGCCCGGCCCAGCCCGCTCTGCGTCCTCGACGAGGTCGACGCGCCGTTGGACGACGCGAACGTCGAGCGGTTCGTCGACCTGATCGACGAGATCGCCACGGCGACGGGCACCAGGTTCCTGGTCGTCACCCATCACCCGTTGACGATGAGCAGGATGCACCGACTGTTCGGTGTCACGATGGTCGAACGCGGGGTTTCCCGGCTGGTGTCGGTGGCGCTGGACGAGGCCATCGAGCTGCGTGCCACCGCCTGAGCGCCGGCCGGGGCGAGACGCCGCACGGCCTGGCGGTCGCCTTGACAGTCGCGCGAGCCCACACCTAGGTTGCGCGCGCCTTCGGCAGGGGCTGTGGTGGGGTTGAGCCTGCCCGGTTGCCGGTCGGAGGTGCAGGGCGGATGGCGCAAGACGAGAAGCCCCCGTCGTTCGCGGAATTCGATGCGCGTCTGCGCGCTGCGAGGAGCCGAGACAGCTCCTCGAACGAGCGGTCGGCGGGCAACGTGGCGCGGACGAAGTTTGGGGCTGGCCTGCAGGTCGGGATCGAGCTCGTTGCCGGCGTGGTCGGCGGTGTGCTCATCGGGTACGCTCTCGACCGTTGGCTCGGCACGGCCCCGTTTCTGCTGATTGCGTTCTTTCTCCTCGGCGCGGCGGCGGGAACGCTGAACGCGTACCGTTGGCTGAGACGGTTCGACGGCGGACCGGTCGGGCGCGACGAGGGCGGGTGACGACAGGCACAGGCGACGAGTAGGTCGGCACGTGGCAAGTCCGCTCGAACAATTCGAGATCAAACGCTTCTTGCCGATCCTGGTCGGCAACGCCGATCTGTCGTTCACCAACTCCGCCCTGTGGATGGTAATCTCGGCGGGCGCCGTCTACGCCTTCGTCGTGTGGGGCACGAGCCGCAGGGCGGTCGTGCCGGGACGCCTACAGTCGCTCGTCGAGATGGGCTACGAGTTCATCGCAAGCACCGTAAGGGAAAACGCCGGCAAAGACGGGATGAAGTTCTTTCCGTGGATCTTCACCCTGTTTTTCTTCATCCTCGCCGGCAACATGCTGGGCATGATCCCTGGCGCGTTCACTTTCACCAGTCACATCATCGTCACCTTTTTCATGGCGATCTGCGTGATCGTCGCGGTGACGGTGATCGGCTTCTACGTTCACGGTGTCGGCTTCATGAAGTTCTTCGTGCCGCATGGGGCGCCTGCGGCGATGCTGCCGCTCATGGTGCCGATCGAGATCCTGTCCTACTGCATCCGGCCGGTGAGCCTGTCGATCCGCTTGTTCGTCAACATGATGGCCGGCCACACCATGATGAAGGTGTTCGCCGGATTCGTCATCGCGATGGGCCTGTTCGGCGTGTTCCCGCTGGCCATCACGGTCGCGATCTACGGCTTCGAGTTCCTCGTGGCCTTTCTGCAGGCTTACATATTCACCGTACTTACCTGTCTCTATCTGCACGACGCCCTGTACATGCACTGAGCTGTCGGCAGCGTACCGCCCCCGCCCACCTCACCACACGCCCCGAGAGGACGATCATGGAACAAGATGCTGCGAGGATGATCGGCGCTGGTCTGGCGACCATCGCGCTGTTCGGTGTCGGCATCGGCATCGGCAACATCTTCTCGACGCTGATCGCCACCGTCGGGCGCAATCCGTCGGTCCAGCAGCGGGTCTTCCCCTTCGCGATCATCGGCTTCGCCCTGACCGAGGCGGTCGCGCTCTTCGCGCTGCTGATCGCCTTCCTGGTCCTGTTCACCTGATCGATCGGGGCACGGCGGCGATGCCGGGCCGGATCCGCGCTCACCGTGCATCGCTGCGGCGCCTCGCCGCGGCGTGCGCGCTGCTTCTCCTGACGGGGACCGCCGCCGCATTGCGAGGCGCGCTCGCCGATGACGCTGCGCCGGCGTCGACAGACCGGGTCGTCGAAGAGGTTGCAGGCGCCGAGGAGGCGCTCGAGACCGGCCACGCGGCCGCCGCGGAGCATGGCAGCGCCGGCATGCCGCAGCTCGACGCGACCACCTACGCCAGCCAGATCTTCTGGCTGATCGTGACCTTCGGCGTGCTCTTCTGGCTCCTCAGCCGCAAGGCATTGCCACGGGTGGCCGAGATCCTCGAGGCGCGCCAGGACCGCATCGCGGCTGATCTCGACCGCGCGGCCGAGCTGCGTGCCGAGGCCGAGGCGGCGGAGCGCAAGCATGCCGAGGTCGTGGCCGAGGCGCAGGCGCGTGCCCAGACGCAGATGAAGGAGGTGGCCGACCGCCTCGCCGCCGACACGGCGCGCCGCATCGCCGCGCTCGACGCCGAGCTCGCGGCCAAGCTCAAGGACGCCGAGGCGCGGATCGCCGCGTCCCGTGACGCGGCGCTGGCCGAGTTGCGCGACGTCGCCATCGAGAGCGCGCGCGTGGCGGCGCGGCGCCTCGCCGGCATCGAGGTCGATCGCGCCGCCGCCGCCGCCGCACTCGACCGCGTCACCGGGGAGGCGGCCTGAGATGCACGCCGAGGAGCTGGTGCTGCTGGTAGCGTTGGTGATCCTGGTCGCGGCGCTGTGGCGGCCGGCGAGCCGCTTCGTGACCGGGGCGCTCGACGCGCGCGCGGAGCGGATCCGCCGCGAGCTCGACGACGCCCAGCGCCTCCACGAGGAGGCCAAGGCGATGCTCGCGCGGTATCAACGACAGCTGCACGAGGGCCAGAAGCTTGCCGCGGAGATTCTCGAGCGCGCCAACGCCGAACGGGCACGCATCGAGACGCGGATGAAGCAGGAGTTCGAGGCGACGGTGCGCCGCCGGACGCAGCAGGCGATGGACCGGATCGCCCAGGAGGAGCAGCGGGCTCTGGCCGAGGTGCGGGCGCGGGCGGCCGAGTTGACGATCCGCACGACGCGCCAGCTCGTCGCCGACCGGCTCGACGCCGATAGTGCCCGCAAGCTGCTCGACGGGGCCATCGCCGAGGTCGGCGCGAAGCTCAACTAGGTCGCGGCCGGCGGCCAGGACATCTCTAAGCGACGACCCGCTCCACCGACAGCGGCTCGCGCGATATTGCCTGACGTGCGCAGGAGCGTGGCGGCCACCGGGATGTCGCCCGACCCGCGACGCCGGCACCTCGACGCTGGTGCGGCGCCTCCCGCAAGCTATCCTCCGCACGGGGCGAGCGGAGGGAAGCACGATGCAGCTCGACGGTCAGGCCGCGATCGTAACAGGCGGCGGCTCCGGCCTCGGCGAGGCCACCGCGCGGGCGCTCGCCCGCGCCGGCGCTCGGGTCGCCGTCGTGGACATCGTCCGCGAAGCGGCCGAGACAGTGGCGGGCACCATCGGCGGCGTCGCTGCGGCATTCGACGTGGCCGACGCGGCGGCGGCCGAGCGCGAGGTCGAACGCATCGTGACGGCGATCGGCGCACCGCGGCTGCTCGTCAACTGCGCCGGGATCGCGCCGGCGGCGCGCATCGTCGGCCGCGACGGGCCCCTGGCGCTGGACGCCTTCGAGCGGGTGATCCGCGTCAACCTGGTCGGCACGTTCAACCTGCTGCGGCTCGCCGCCGCGCGCATGGCCGCGCTCGAGCCGAACCAGGACGGGGAGCGCGGAGTGATCGTCAACACCGCCTCCGTCGCCGCCTATGAGGGGCAGATCGGGCAGGCGGCCTACGCCGCGTCGAAGGGCGGGATCGCCGCCCTGACGCTGCCGGCCGCGCGCGAGCTCGCGGCGAGCGGGATCCGCGTGGTCGCGATCGCGCCGGGCCTGTTCGGCACGCCGCTGCTGCTGAACATGCCGCAGACCGTGCAAGATTCGCTGGCGGCGACGGTGCCGTTCCCGCGGCGCTTCGGCCGGCCCGAGGAGTTCGCCGCGCTCGTTCTGCATATCGTCGCCAACCCGATGCTCAACGGCGAGGTGATCCGGCTCGACGGAGCGCTGCGCATGGCGCCGCGCTAGGGATGGCGCGCCGCTCGCCGCGTGCAGGCGCCGGGTACGGCCATCCGCCGGATGCCGCGATGATCGTCCGTCTCGGCGAAGAGGTTCTGGCGGAGCTGCCGGACTTCGTGCGCCACCATCTTGGCGACGTGCCGATCCGCGTGCAGGACTTCGCCGACGACGAGACCCTGGCGGAGCTCGGGATCGACGATCCGTTCGCGCTCTCCGGGCTCTATCGCGGCATCCCGATCGGCCACAAGGACGCCGCCGGCCCGCCGACTGGCGAGCCCGACATGATTGTCCTCTACCGCCGTCCGATCCTCGACGAGTGGTGCGAGGAGAACGTCCCGCTCAAGGACGTGGTGCGCGCCGTGCTGGTCCATGAGATCGGCCACCATCTCGGCCTCTCCGACGACGACATCGAGCGCATCGAGGAGGAAGCACGCCGCGAGGATGAGCGCTGAGCGGACCTCAGGCCGCAACGAGCTCGAGGGCCACGCCCGTGGCGTGCTCCGGCGCGACGAGCACAGCGCCAGCGGCGTCCCGGCGGTACGGCACCTCGTGGCGGTGGAGCAGGTCGGCCGTCGCGTCCGGATCGCGGACCCGCACCGCCAGCACCTGGAGCAACGGCACATCGCCGGGCCGGTCGATGGCGAAGCCTGGGTGCAGATGCTGCGCGTCGTCGGGGCCCGCGAGGAGCAACACCGCGCTTCCGGTATGCACGGCGGTCACGCGGTCGGTTGCGGTGAGCGCGCCGCTGCCGAAGACCCGCCCCAGCCGCTCGGCGAGGAGCGCCGGGTTCCGCGCAACGATGGTGCAGGCGGCAAGACCGATGGCACCGTTCGGATGCACCAGCCACTGTGGGCGCCGCAGGCGTTCCGGCGTCAGGTGCTGGCACGCGAACAGGCGCAGGCCATCCAAGGCAGCGCGCTCGGGGATCACGTTGGCGAAGCGCAGCGCGACCTCGCCGGCGGGCGTTTCGAGGACACGCCCGAGCTCGCGTGGGGCGAGGTCGCCGAGCCCTGCCGCCTGCCAGGCGGCCGCGGTGGCAGCGGCATCGGCGGTGCCGAGCGCCACGCCCATCAGCCCCTGTCGCTCTGCCAGGAAGCGGTCGAGGTCAGCGGTGAACCGTGCCGGGTCGACGATGCCCAACAGCTCGATGTAGTCGCGCTCCAGCATGATGCAGACATTGGCCGTGCCCCAGCCGACGTGCCGGCCACGCGGCGTCGGCGTGAAGCCGAGACGCCGCCAGCGCTCGGTCGCGTCCGCCAGATCGCGGACGCCGACGATCACGTGGTCGACCCCGGTCGGACGTGCGCTCACCGCGTTCGATCCTTCCCGTGCGGCCTGATGCCAAGATATCTAGAGCGGATCGTCCTCAACGGAGCAGCCGCCCATGACGATCGGCCTGCTGGCCGCCATTCCCCAGGAGCTGGTCCACCTGCGCGACGCGCTCGATGGTGACTCAACCGAGACCATCGCGGGCCTGCGCTTCCACCGGGGCACGCTCGACGGGCACGCGGTCGTCCTGGTCGGCGCGGGCATCGGCAAGGTCAACACGGCGCTCACCGCGACGCTCCTGGCCGACCGGTTCGGGTGCCGGCTGATCGTCTTTTCCGGGGTCGCCGGAGGGCTGGATCCCGCGCTGGCCATCGGCGACGTGGTGATCGCGGATCGCACCGTGCAACACGACGCTGGCGTCATCGAGCACGAGCAGCTTGCGACCTACCAGGCCGGGCATGTGCCCTTTTTCAATCCGACCGATCGGCTCGGCTACGCCGCGGACGCCGCGCTGATCGAGCGGCTGCGCGAACGGCTGGCGGACTTCGTGCTGCCGCCGCTGTCGCACGCCGCCGGTGGCGGCGGCGTACCGCCGCGGATCGTGTTCGGCACCATTCTGTCGGGCGACCAGTACATCCATTGCGAAGCGACCCGCGATCGCCTTCACCGCAAGTTGGGCGGTCACGCGGTGGAAATGGAAGGCGGCGCTTTGGGCCAGATCTGCGAGGCGTTCGGCTTGCCTTGGCTCAACATCCGCGCGCTCAGTGACCTCGCCGGCAGGGAGTCACGGTTCGACTTCGCGACCTTCGTCCACGAGGTGGCGGCGAGCTCGGCGGCGATCCTGCGTCGCGTGCTCCCGGTCCTGTGAGCACTCAATAGCAGCAGCCGCGGAAGGACGGTCGCGGACCGAGGGCCAAGCTCTCCAGCAGAAGCAGCCGTCGCTCCAGCGCGAGCAGCCGATCGTTCTGCGCCTCGAGGAGAAGACAGAGGCGGTGGGCGTCCGTGTCGGGCGCGAGGCCTGCCTCCCGGCAGCTCGCGACGTGTTGCGCGGTGACCTCCTCGGGCGTCGGCGGCGGAACGCAACCGAGCAGCATGACGAGGCTCAGGAGAACGGCTCGCCGGGCCACAGCCGCGTCACCTCGCTCAGGTCGGGCCGCGGCGACGGCTGCTGCGGGGCCGCGTAGCTGCCGATGTAGAGAAAGCCGATGATATGATCGTCCGCAGCCACACCGAGGCCGGTCTTGATGATCGGATCGTATGCGTTCTTGCCCGTCGACCACTTCCCCGCGAAGCCCATCGCATGGGCCGCGAGAAGGATGTTCTGCGCCGCCGCCGCCGCCGAGCAGATCTGCTCGATCTCCGGGAACTTGCCCTGCCGGCGCTGGATGCGCGCGACGACGACGATCAGCAGTGGGGCGCGCAGCGGGCCGGTCCGCTGCTTCTCGATGTCCGCCGCCGAGGCCTGCGGATCGGCCGCCCGCGCGGCGCGGGCGAACAGCTCGCCGAGCACCCGGCGCGCCTCACCCCGCACGACGAGAAAGCGCCACGGCCGCAGCAAGCCATGGTCCGGCGCGGCTGCCCCGGCGGCGAGCAGCCGTTGGATCTGCGCCTCGTCCGGACCCGGCCCGGTCATCTTGACCTGCGGCACTGTGGGCCGCGCCACGATCATCTCGACCACGTCCATGACCCCTGTCTATGCCGCGCCCCGCTCGGGTCAAGCCGTGCTGCTGCCGGCGTTAACCGAGTCTTGGCAGGTCCTGGGGCTTGATGGCGGTCGAGCGGATGGGCATGGTGCGGCGCACAAGCGCGCTTGGCCGCGCCGCCGGCCGCCTGGGGATGGGTTGATGTCCGAGCACGGCTACTACCTCGAGGATCTTCGGCCGGGCATGTCGGCCGTGTTCGGCAAGACGATCACGGAGGCCGACATTCTCATGTTCGCCGGGGTCTCCGGCGACACCAACCCGGTGCACCTGAACGAGGAGTTCGCGGGCGGCACGCAGTTCCGTGGGCGCATCGCCCATGGCATGCTGACCGCCAGCCTGATCTCCACCGTGATCGGTACGAAGCTGCCCGGCCCGGGCTGTGTCTACATCAGCCAGACGCTCCGCTTCATGGCCCCGGTGCGCGCCGGCGACACCGTCCGCGCCCAGGTCGAGATCAAGGAGGTCAACGTCGAGAAGCGCCGGGTGACGATGGAGACGACCTGTCTGGTCAACGCCAACCCCGTGCTCACCGGCGAGGCGGTGATCCTCGTCCAGCGCCGCCCGACCGGCTGAGCGACGCTCCGGCTGGACCAGGGGCGACACCGTCCGATCCACCTTTACAGTCGGCGATCCCGCATGGAACAAGCCCTGGCCATGCGTGTCCATCGCCGCGCCGTCGTCCTTCCGGCCGATGCCCGCGGAGCTTCTGTCGCCATCGGCAACTTCGATGGCGTGCATCGTGGCCACCGCGAGGTGATCGACAGCGCCGCGCAAGCCGCGCGGCGGCTCGGCACGCGGCTCGGCGTGGTCACCTTCGAGCCCCATCCGCGGGAGGTGGTCCGCCCGGGCGAGCGGGTGCCGCGCCTGACACTGTTCCACCGCAAGGCCGAGCTGCTGCGCGATCTGGGCGTCGAGGAACTGTTCGTGGTGCCGTTCGACCCGGCGCTGATGCGGGTCACCGCCGAGGACTTCGTCGCCGGCACGCTCGTCGAGCGGCTGAATGTGCGGGCCGTCGCCGCGGGGACCAACTTCCGCTTCGGCCACGGACGGCGCGGCGACGTCGCGACCCTCCAGGCTGCCGGCGTCCGCTACGGTTTCGCCTTCGTCGCCGTCCCGCCCATCCAGGATGATGGTCCGATCTCGTCCTCGCGGATCCGCACGCTGCTCGCCGACGGCGACGTGTCGCGCGCGGCGGCCCTACTCGGCTATGCCTACGCGGTCGACGGGATCGTCCGTCCCGGCGACCACCGCGGGCGGACGATCGGCTTTCCCACCGCCAACGTCCACCCGATCGATCCCCGGGTGTTGCTGCCGGCGATCGGGGTCTACGCCGTCCGCGTCGCGCTCGGGCGCAGGCCCGCCGCCGTCTGGCGCCCGGCCGTCGCCAATCTCGGCCGCCGTCCGACCTTCGACGGCCGCACATTGCTGCTCGAGGTGCACCTGCTCGACGGGGACGCGGAACTCTACGGTCAGCGGCTGCGCGTGGCGTTCGTCGAGCGGCTCCGCGGTGAGCACAGGTTCGCCGGAATCGCGGAACTTCGTGCGCAGATCGAGCACGACTGCGCGCAGGCCAGGACGATCCATGGCCGGCTCGGCACGGATCAGCGTCTCCCTTGACCCCCTTGGTCGATTGCCGCAGGTTGCGAGCATGAGCCTGCTGGCGTCGGCGACGGAGCGAATTACGCGCCCGGTCTCCTGAGCGGGACCGGGAATCAACAGTCGTGCCTCGGTTGCGCCGAGGCGCCCTTCCGACCACTGGGCCCATGCCGACGCACGCCCCTCGCCGCAGTCGTGATCCATGAGCAAAGACTACCGCTCCACCGTCTTTCTGCCGCGTACCGAGTTCCCCATGAAGGCTGACTTGCCGAAGCGGGAGCCCGGGTGGCTCGACCATTGGCAGCGGATCGGCTTGTGGCGTCGGCTGCGGGAGGCGGCGCGCGGGCGCGAACCGTTCATCCTCCACGACGGTCCGCCGTACGCCAACGGCCACCTGCACACCGGCACGGCGCTCAACAAGATCCTCAAGGACGTGGTCAATCGCAGCCAGCAGATGCTCGGACGGGACGCCAACTACGTGCCCGGCTGGGACTGCCACGGCCTGCCGATCGAGTGGCAGATCGAGCAACGCTACCGGCAGCAGGGCAAGGACAAGGACGCCGTACCGATCGTCGAGTTCCGCAAGGAATGCCGCGACTTCGCCAGCCACTGGATCGAGGTGCAGAAAACCGAGTTCCAGCGTCTCGGCGTCGCCGGCGATTGGGAGCGGCCCTACACCACGATGGCGTTCGAGGCCGAGGCGGGGATCTTCCGCGAACTCGCCCGGTTTCTCCTCAACGGTTCGCTCTACCGTGGCAAGAAGTCGGTGATGTGGTCGGTGGTCGAAAAGACCGCGCTGGCCGAGGCCGAGGTGGAGTACCACGACCACACCTCGACGACGATCTGGGTCCGCTTCCCACTCATGCGCGCCTCCCGGCCGGAGCTCGACGGCGCGACGCCGGTGATCTGGACGACTACACCCTGGACCATCCCCGGCAACCGGGCGATCGCCTACGGCGCCGCGATCCGCTACGCCGTGGTGCGGGTCGACGACGCCGCCGAGGGCAGCCTTGCCCAGGTCGGTGAGCGGCTGCTTCTGGCGCTCGACCGGCTCGACGCGGTGTGCGCCGACGCGGCGATTACCGGGCGCACGGTGCTCGCCGAGATCGACGGCGTCGATCTCGGCGGGACGGTGGCGCTGCACCCTCTGCGCGGCCACGCCGGCGGCTACGGCTTCGAGGTGCCGCTGCTCGCCGCCGAGTTCGTCAGCGCCGAGGACGGGACGGGTCTCGTCCACATCGCGCCGAGCCACGGCGAGGACGACTTCGAGCTCGGGGCACGCCATGGCCTCGAGATCCCGGAGACGGTGGCCGAGGACGGCACTTACACCGAGGCCGCGCCTGGGTTCACAGGGGTTCACGTGTTCCAGGCGGCCGAGCCCGTCATCGCGGCGCTGCGCGACAAGGGCGCCCTGCTCGCGCGCGGGACACTCGTTCACAGCTACCCGCACTCCTGGCGCTCGAAGGCGCCGCTGATCTTCCGCGCCACGGCGCAATGGTTCATCCCGATGGAGGGCCCGCTGCGGCTGCGCGAGAAGGCGCTCGCCGCAATCGACGCCACCCGCTGGGTCCCTGGGCGTGGCCGCAACCGCATCCGCTCGATGATCGAGACGCGGCCCGACTGGTGCGTCTCACGGCAGCGCGTCTGGGGCGTGCCGATCGCGGTGTTCGTTCATCGTCGGACGGGCGAGGTGCTGCGCGATCCGGAGGTGGTCGAGCGTATCGCCCAGGCTTTCGCGGCCGAGGGCGCCGACGCCTGGTTCACGCACGACCCACGGGAGTTCCTCGGACCGGGCTACGATCCTGTCGACTACGAGAAGGTCGACGACATCCTCGACGTCTGGTTCGAGAGCGGCTCGACTCACGCCATTGTGCTGGAGAAGCGCGCCGACCTGCGCTCGCCGGCCTCACTCTACCTCGAGGGTTCGGATCAGCATCGCGGCTGGTTCCAGTCGAGCCTGCTCGAGAGCTGCGGGACTCGCGGCCGAGCCCCCTTCGACTGCGTGCTGACCCACGGCTTCGTCGTCGACGCCGAGGGCCGCAAGATGTCGAAATCGCTCGGCAACGACGTGCCGCTCGACGAGCGCCTCCGTGCCTACGGGGCGGATGTGCTGCGGCTCTGGGTGGTGGGTGCCGACTACAGCGAGGACATCCGGATCGGCGACGAGATCCTCAAGGGCCACGCCGACGCCTATCGCCGCCTGCGCAACACCCTGCGCTTCCTGCTCGGCAACCTGCACGGGTTCGACGACGCCGAGGCGGTCGAGCCTGGGGCGATGCCTGAGCTGGAGCGTTGGGTTCTGCACCGCTTGGCCGAACTCGACGCCCTCGTCCGCGAGTGCAATGCCGATTTCGACTTTCCGAGGCTCTATGCGGCGCTGCACAGCTTCTGTGCCGTCGAACTGTCTGCCTTCTATCTCGACGTGCGCAAGGACTCTCTGTATTGCGACCGGCCGGACAGCCTGCGCCGTCGCTCCGCACGCACCGTGCTCGACATCCTCTTCCGGTCCCTCACCGCGTGGCTCGCTCCTGTGCTGGTGTTCACCACCGAGGAGGCTTGGCAGCGTTACGGGCGCGGCGGCCCGAGCGTTCACCTCGAACTGTTCCCGGACCTCTCCCGCCACCTCGACCCGCCCCTCGGTGCCCGCTGGGAGAGGCTGCGCGACATCCGCCGCGTGGTGACCGGCGCGCTCGAGGTCGAGCGGCGCGAGAAACGCATCGGGGCGAGCCTCCAGGCGGCACCGGTACTGTTCCTGAACGGCACCGACCGCGCGCTCGTCGACGGACTCGACCTCGCCGAGCTGTGCATCACGAGCGGCCTCGAGCACGGCGACGGTCCGGTACCGGAGAACGCCTTCACGCTGGCGGACGTACCGGGCGTCGCGGTCCTGCCGGCGCCGGCGCGGGGGGCCAAGTGCGCGCGGTGCTGGCAGGTGCTGCCGGAGGTCGCGCAGCACCCCGACGGGCTTTGTCGACGCTGCGCCGACGCCGTCGGTGCCACTACCTGAACGCGCCTCCATGACCGCACCGTGGTGCGGGCTTGCCGCGGCGCTCACCGTCCTCGCGCTCGACCAGACGAGCAAGGCGATAGTGCTGGCACTGCTCATCGAGCCGATCACCGTCACCGAATTCTTCAACGTCGTTCTGGTGTGGAATCGTGGGGTGAGCTTCGGCATGCTGGGCGGACTCGGCGCGGCAGCACCTTGGCTGCTGATCGGGCTCGCGCTCGCCGTGGCTGGGGTACTGATGGTGTGGCTGTGGCGCGAGACGCGGCTGCTCACCGGACTTGCATTGGGCATGGTGATCGGCGGGGCGATCGGCAACGCGATCGACCGCGTCCGCTTCGGCGCGGTCGTGGACTTCCTCGACTTCCATCTCTCCGGCTATCATTGGCCGGCGTTCAATGTCGCCGACAGCGCGATCGTCGTCGGGGCGGGCCTCCTGATCCTCGACGGCCTGCGCGCCGGCCGGCCCGCAACGAACCAACCATAAGGGCTCACGCGATGCTCCGACCCCGTGGCTTGGTGCTGCCACTCGTGGCGGCGGTGCTGCTCGCCGGCTGCGACACGACGGTCCAGGAAAGCCTGGGGCTCGCCAAGCGGCAGCCCGACGAGTTCCAGATCGTGCGCCGCCAGCCGCTGATCGTACCGCCTGACTCGACCCTTCGGCCGCCGCGCCCCGGGGAGCCTGGGCCCCTCGACGTTTCGACCTCGGAGCAGGCGCGCGAGCTGCTCACCGGCGCGGCGCCGCGCCCAGCCGCCGAAAGCGTCGGGGAGCGGGCGCTACTGGGTCGCATCGGCGGCCCGGTCGATCCCGATATCCGGCGCAAACTGCTCGAAGAAAACACCGAGCTGGCGCGGATCGACGAGAGCCGCTTCCTGATGATCCTCGATTGGCAGCGGCGCCGCATGCAGCCGCAGGGCGAGCCGATCGACGCCGGCGCCGAGGCGACACGGCTGCGTGAGGAGGGTATCGCCGTACCGGGTCCGACGACCCAAGTCATCGGAAGCACGCCGCTCCGCCCGGCGACTGGCTCTTGAGCCCGGATGAAAGGATCCGCCCCGGTGACCGCTCCCCTGCCGAACGGCGATCTCGTCGCCGACGGTGTGTTCCATCCCCAGACCTGCCGCCTCGACAATGGGCTCGATGTGGTGCTGGTCCAGAACCACCGCGCGGCCGTGGTGGCGCATTGGCTCTGGTACCGGGTCGGAACGGCCGACAGCCCGCCCGGGAAATCGGGGCTGCCCCACTTCCTGGAGCACCTGATGTTCAAGGGTACGGCGCGCATCCCGCCCGGCCAGTTCTCGAAGATCGTGGCCCGCAACGGAGGGAACGACAACGCCTTCACGAGCTACGACTTCACCGCCTACTTCCAGATGATCGCGAAGGACCGCCTGCCGCTCGTGATGGAGATGGAAGCCGATCGGATGACCAACCTCCGGCTCGACGACGCCACCGTCTACCCGGAGCGGGACGTGATCATCGAGGAGCGCCGCCAGCGGGTCGACAATGATCCCAACTCGCTGTTCTTCGAGCAGCTCAGCGCCTTGCAACACCTCCACCACCCCTATCGGCTCCCGGTCATCGGCTGGATGCACGAGATCGAGAGCTATCGGCGCGAGGATGCCGAGGCCTTCTATCGACAGTGGTACGCGCCGAACAACGCCGCACTCGTGGTTGTCGGCGATGTGACGATGGACGAGCTTCACCCGCTCGCCGAGCAGCACTATGGCGGCATCCCGGCGCGCTCCTTGCCGGAACGGTGGCGGCCGGCCGAGCCGCCGCAGCATGCCGAGCGCCGCGTCGTGCTGGCCGATCCCCGGGTCCGCCAGCCCTCCCTGATCCGCTCCTACCTCGCCCCGAGCTACTGCTCGCAGGGGGCGGAGCATGCCGCCCCGCTCGAGGTGCTGGCCGAGCTGCTCGGCGGCGGCGAGACCAGCCGGCTCTACCGCCGGCTCGTCGTCGAGCAAGGTCTGGCGGTGGCTGCGGGCGCCTCCTACTCGCCGACGATGCGCGACGGATCGACGCTGCGCCTGTTCGCGAGCCCGCGCGACTCCGTCGGCCTCGACATGCTCGAAAGCGCTCTCGACGCGGAGCTGGAGCGTCTCTTGCGCGACGGGGTCGCGGACGACGAGCTGGTGCGTACCCGGCGCCGCCTGCTGGCCGAACTGATCTACGCCCGCGATTCCCTGAACACCGCAGCGCACGCCCTGGGCGCCACCCTGGCCATCGGCCTGACGCCCGCGAACCTCGAAGCCTGGCCGCGGCGCATCGCTGCCGTGACCACCGAGGACCTCGCCGCCGCCGCCGCGACGGTGCTCGACCGGCGCCGCTCGGTGACCGGTCGTCTGCTGACCGCAGCCGGCTGAGGAGCGCCCAGATGAGCCAGAACGGCGCCGCGCCCGCGCGCGTCGAGGAGGTCGTCTCGCCCGGCGGCCTCGTCGCCTACCTGATCCACGAGCCGATGCTCCCGATCGTCTCGATCGTGTGCCAGTTCCGCGGCGGCGCCGGTCTCGATCCGCCCGGTCGGGCCGGGCTCGCGGCGATGACCGCGAACCTGCTCGACGAGGGGGCAGGACCGCTCGACAGCGAGGCGTTCCATCGCGCGCTCGATGACGACGCCATCAACCTCTCGATCCAGGCGACCCGCGACAACTGGCTCGTGAGCCTGCGGACCCTGACGCCGCGCTGTCAGCGTGCCTGCCAGCTCCTGCGCTGGGCGCTGACCGAGCCGCGCTTCGACGAGGAGCCGGTGGCGCGGGTCCGCAGCCAGATGCAGGCCGCGGTCCGCCGCCGCGCGACCGACCCCGACTACGTCGCCGGGCGTGCGTGGCGGGAGGCCGCGTTCGACGGGCACCCCTATGCGCAGCCGACCCGGGGCTCGCTGGAAAGCCTCGCCGCGATCACCGTCGACGAACTCCGCGCACTCGGCGCCGGTCGGCTCTGCCGTGACGGCCTCGCGATCGGCGTCTCGGGCGACATCACGGCGACCGAGCTCGCGCCGCTGCTCGACGAGGTGTTCGGCGAGCTGCCGAGCGCTGTGGACCTGTGTGTGCCGTCACCCGTCCATGTCCGGCCGGGCCTGCGGATCAGCCCGATGCCGATCCCGCAGAGCGTCGTGCATTTCGGGCTGGATGGTATCGCCCGCCAGGACCCCGACTTCTACGCTGCCCTGATCGCCAACTACGTGCTCGGCGGCGGCGGCTTCAGTTCGCGCCTGCTGGAGGAGATCCGCGAGAAGCGTGGGCTCGCCTACTCGGTCCACTCACGGCTCGAGGTCGACCTCGCGGCGCCGCTCTGGCTTGGCTCGCTGGCGACGGGCAACGAGCAGGCGGCGCTGGCACTCGACCTTGTCCGGCAGGAGCTGCGGCGGATGGCTGCCGGCGAACTGGACGAGGCGGAGCTGGTCGGCGCCAAGACCTATCTGACCGGATCCTTCCCGTTGCAGCTGACCAACAACAATGCCGTGGCGCGGGCCCTGGCCGGGATGCGGGGATGGGGCCTCGGCCGTGACTTTCTCGACCGTTACGCGACGCTGATCGCGGCCGTCACCCTCGAGGATGTACGGCGCGTCGCGGCGATGCTGTTCAGCCGCCCGCTCGTGATAAGCATCGCTGGCGATCCGAAGGGGATCGACCCTTCGCTCTGAGGCCGCCCTTGCCAGCGATCCGGCGTCTGCCCGAGGCGCTCGTCAACCGCATCGCCGCCGGAGAGGTCGTCGAGCGACCGGCTTCCGTCGTCAAGGAGCTGGTCGAGAACGCGCTCGACGCCGGCGCACGAAGCGTGGACGTGGCGATCGAGGACGGCGGGCGGCGGCTGATCACGGTGGTCGACGACGGCCACGGCATGGCGCCCGACGATCTGCCCCTCGCCGTCGCGCCGCACGCGACCTCCAAGCTCGCCGACGACGATCTCGGACGCATCGCGACACTCGGCTTTCGCGGCGAGGCGCTGGCCGCGATCGCCGCGGTGGCAACCCTGCGCCTCGTCAGCCGGACCACCCAGGCCGACAGCGCCGCGGCCCTGCTGGTCGAGGATGGCCGCACCGACGGGCCGAGACCCGCCGCCGGACCGGTCGGCACCCGGGTCGAGGTCCGCGATCTGTTTCGCTGGACGCCAGCGCGCCTGAAGTTCCTGCGCAGCCCGAGGGCCGAGGCCGAGGCGGTGCAGGAGGTGCTGCGGCAGCTCGCGGTCGCGGCGCCGGGCTGCACGTTCCGGCTGCGCGTCGACGGCCGCGACAGCTGGCGGGTCGAGGGCGCCGGTGTCGACGCGGCGGCCCGACGCGCGCGGGCGGCGGCACTCATGGGTCCAGACGCGGAGGACGCGCTCGTCGAGGTGACCGCCGGGCGCGACGCCATCCATCTCGATGCGTGGATCGCCCTGCCGACGGCGAGCCGCGCCGACGCTCGCCTGCAGCTGCTCTGTGTCAACGACCGTCCAGTGCAGGACCGGCTGTTACGTGCCGCCCTGCGGGCCGCCTATGGCGACCTTCTGCCCGCCGGTCGCCAGCCGATGGCGGCACTCTGGCTGCGGCTTCCGCACGAGGCGGTCGACGTCAACGTCCACCCCGCCAAGGCCGAGGTGCGGTTCCGCGATGCCGCCGCGGTTCGCGGGCTCGTCGTCGGGGCGCTGCGTGGCGCCCTTGCCGTGCACGGCCATCGCACGGCTCCCGGGCTCGCCCGCACGCTTCTCGGCCGCGGCCGATGGCCGCAGGGCGCCGGTACGCTCCCGGCGGGCTTGGCCGAGGCGGCGCCGACGTTCGCCGCGCCGAGCGAGCTGCCGCTCGGCGCACCTCGAGCCCGCCCGGCCGCACCGCCGGTCGAGACGGCCGAGGACCACCCGTTGGGTGCCGCCCTGGCCCAGCTCCACGACTCCTACGTCCTGGCGCAGAACAGCCGCGGGCTCGTGCTCGTCGACCAGCACGCCGCGCACGAGCGGATCGTTTACGAGCGACTCAAGGGGGAGCTGGCGGAAGGCGGCGTGCGGCGCCAAGTGCTGCTGCTGCCCGAGGTCGTCGAGCTGGCGGACGAGGCGCGGCAGGCGCTCCTTGCCCGCACCGCGGAGCTGGCCGAACTCGGTCTCGCCGTCGAGGGCTTCGGCGAGGCGGCGGTGCTGGTCCGCGAAGCGCCGGCGCTGCTCGGTCCCGCGGCGACGGCCGACCTCGTCAGGTCGCTCGCCGCCGATCTGCTGGCGCTCGACGAGGCCGTCGCACTGCGCGATGCGCTCGAGCGGGTCGCGGCGACGATGGCCTGCCATGGCAGCGTGCGCGCCGGGCGCCGGCTCTCTCCAGCGGAGATGGACGCGCTGCTCCGCCAGATGGAGGCGACCCCCGGCAGCGGGCAGTGCAACCATGGTCGACCGACCTGGATCGAGCTCGGTCGTGCCGACATCGAGCGTCTGTTCCAGCGTCGGTAGCGAGCTGCGGCGGCGCCCGCTATATCGTCGGCGCCGCCGGTTGGCGGCGCTCGCGGGTCGTCATCGGGGATAGCGCATGACCTACGTGGTCACCGAAGCCTGCATCAGGTGCAAGTACATGGATTGCGTCGAGGTCTGCCCCGTGGACTGCTTCTACGAGGGCGCCAACATGCTGGTCATCAACCCCGACGAATGTATCGACTGCGGGGTCTGCGAGCCGGAATGCCCGGCCGAGGCGATCCTTCCGGACACCGAACCCGAGGCCGAGAAATGGTTGGAGCTCAATCGCGAGTATTCGACCGGCGCGTGGCCCAACATCACTCGTAAGCGCGAGCCGCCGCCGGATGCCGACGAGTACAAGGGGCGTCCGAACAAGTTCGCCGAGCTGTTCAGTCCCGAGCCGGGCCAGGGGGGCTGATCGGCGGGCGGGCCACCAGGCCGTCCTGTCCCACAGCGGTCGTGCTGGAAACGGCGGCGATTTTGTGCTAAATGCTTCCTAGTTCGTGATTGTCGAGTAGCGAAGCTCTCAGCCCTTCGATCCCAGCCGTTCGGCTGCCCTGACACGACGATGTGTGCGCATTCCGGACCTCGCCAAGCGTCCGGCGGCGGCTCGTAGTGTCATGCGACGCCAACCGGGGCGCGGGCCAGGGCCTCGCATAGCTTGTGGAGATGGACCCCGATGGCGAGGAAGCTGGCCTTTGCGGCAGGTGACTATATCGTCTACCCGTCGCACGGTGTCGGTCGGATCATTGGCATCGAGACGCAGACGATCGCCTCGATGGAACTTGAGATGTACGTCGTCTCCTTCGAGAACGAGCGGCTGATCCTGCGCGTGCCGGTGGACAAAGCCGCGAAGTCGGGGATGCGCAAGCTCAGCTCGCGGGAGAAGATCCAGTCGGCGTTGGACGCGCTGAAGATCAAGACCCGTCCGAAGCGGACCGTGATGTGGAGCCGCCGCGCCCAGGAGTACGAGGCGAAGATCAACTCCGGCGATCCTGTCTCCATCGCCGAGGTGGTCCGCGAGCTGCACCGCAGCGACGACAGCGAGCAGTCCTACAGCGAGCGCCAGATGTACCGTGCCGCATTGGAGCGGCTGGCGCGCGAGGTGGCGGCGATCGACCATGTCGACGAGGCGGAGGCGACGCGCCGGCTGGAGAAAGTGCTCCTGCAGGCCGCCTGATCCAGCATCGTCGGCAAGAACGCCGTCCGCTGGTCCCAGCGGACGGCGTTTTCGGTTGCGCGATCCGCCTATCTGGGGTTGTCGCGCATATGGGTTCTTGCGGGCAAGCGATGCAGCGAGCCTTGCCGCGGCCGAGCTCGCACCTTTCCTCATCTTCTCCTCGGCGATCGGATAAGCGCACGACATCTCGCGTGTGTCAACGCGACGACCACAATATCTTGTGGATAACTCGCGTAATGCGCGATCTACACGAGGCGACGAAGAATCCGGTCAAGCTGCTCCGGACGCGTGTAGCGCAATGTCAGCGTGCCACCACTACCGCTGCGCCGGATGGCCACTGCGAGGCCGAGCCGCTGCGCCAGATCGCGCTCCAGCGCGGCGAGGTTCGGGTCCACAGGGCGGGGAACACGGCCTCGCGCCGCGCGGCGGACCAGAGCCTCGGTCTGACGGACGTTCAGCCCGCGCGCGACGATCTCCAGTGCCAAGCGCTGGGGGTCGGCGGCGCCCAGAAGGGCGCGGGCATGGCCCGCGCTGAGGCTGCCGTCCTCGAGCATGGCCCGCACCGACTCAGGCAGGCCGAGCAGGCGCAAGGTGTTGGCGACGTGGCTGCGGCTACGGCCGAGAGCGTCGGCCAAGGTCTCCTGACGGTAGCCGAACTCCGCTACCAGCCGGCGCAGCGCCTCGGCCTCCTCGAGCGGCGAGAGGTCGGCGCGCTGGAGGTTCTCGACCAGCGCCAGCTCGAGCGCCTCGCCGTCGCCCAGCTCGCGCACGACGACCGGAACCTGGTGCAGGCCGGCGCGCTGCGCGGCCCGCCACCGGCGCTCGCCGGCGACGATCTCCAGCTGCTCGCCGGACGGACGGACGAGGAGCGGCTGGAGCACGCCCTTGGCGGCGATCGACGCCGCCAGCGCCGCCAGCTCCGACTCCGCGAACCGGCGCCGTGGCTGCACGGGCGACGGCCGCAGACGCTCGATCGGCACGGTCTCGACGGGACCGGCGGGCGGGGAATCGCCGGCCGTTCCGAGCAGCGCCGCAAGACCCATCCCGAGACCGCGCCGACGCCCGGCGGCGACCTCGCTCATGCGGCCGCCTCGCTGACCCGTTCGCGGCGTAGCAGCTCGGCGGCGAGCTGCGCGTAAGCGACCGATGCCGGGCAGCGCAGGTCATAGAGCAGCACCGGCTTGCCGTGACTCGGCGCCTCGGAGACGCGCACGTTGCGCGGGATCACGGTGGAAAGGAGCCGGCCGCCGAGATGATGCCGCGCATCGCGCGCCACCTGCTCGGAGAGGTTGTTGCGCCGGTCGTACATGGTCAGCACCACGCCGTTCAGGGTCAGCCGCGGGTTGAGCGACGCTCGCACCCGCTCGATCGTGCGCAGCAGCTGACTCAACCCCTCGAGCGCGAAGAACTCGCACTGCAACGGCACGAGCACGCCGTCCGCCGCAGTCAGCGCGTTGACCGTCAGCAGGCCCAGGGACGGCGGGCAGTCGATCAGCACATGCTGCCACTCCCCGGCGCCCGCGGCGAGAGCGTCGTGCAACCGGAAGCCGCGCCGCGGATCGTCGACGAGCTCGACCTCGGCACCTGCGAGATCGTTCGTCGCCGCGACGATGTCCAGCCCGGGGACGAGCGTCCGCCGCCGCGCCGCGGCGAGGCTCGCGCGGCCGATGACGAGGTCGTAACTGTCCGGCGCACGCGCGGACGGCGCGAGACCAAGACCGGTGCTGGCGTTGCCCTGCGGATCCAGGTCGACCAGCAACACGCGCCGGCCTACGGCAGCCAAGGCGGTGGCGAGGTTGATGGCGGTCGTCGTCTTCCCGACCCCGCCCTTCTGGTTGGCGATCGCGAGGATCCTCGCCCGTGCCTCAGGCATGGGCAGGCGCGACATCACGCAGGATGACGACCCGGCCCTCAGGGTCGGCGAGGCTCGTGTGCATTTCGGACTGCATCATCCAGCGGCGCTTCGCTGCGGTCAATTCCAGTGCCGCCGCGCGACCCTTGAGGAGCAGGTGCACCGAGCCCGGGGCACGGAGCGGCTCGGCGAGCGCGAGCAGGCGGTCGATCGGGGCCAAGGCCCGCGCGACGACCACCTCCGCCGACAGGTCGCGCAGCGTCTCGATCCGTTGCGCGTGAACGGTGACGGAGACCGCGCAGGCGCGCGCCGCCGCGCGCAGGAACGTGGCCTTGCGCCGATCGCTCTCGACCAGATGCACATCGGGGGCGCCCAGGATGGCCAGCACGAGGCCCGGGAGCCCCGCGCCGCTGCCGAGGTCAACGAGGCGCCGCGCGCCCGGTGGCCACCAGCGCCAGAGCTGGCCGCAATCGAGCACATGGCGCCGCCACGGATCGGCGAGGGTGCTCGGCCCGACCAGGTTCAGCCGCGCCTGCCAAGCGCACAGCAGCTCGACGTAAATCTCCAGCTTGGCCCGTGTTTCACGTGAAACGCCGAGGGCGGCGGCCACGGTACCAGCGTCGAGCGGGCCCGGGCCGGCGATGGCGGAGCGCGGCGATTGGCGGAGCGCCATAGCGCCGGCTTGTGCGCGCCGCAGGCCGCCGGGTCAAGCCGAGGCGACGAACGCCAAGGCCGTCGCTATGAACGGTGCGGGTGGCGCCTGCCGCGCGACCCGAGACCAGGCTGGAGCGGGCTCGGACCTTGGACGCCGTCAGCGCCGTCGTTTTCGGCCTCGCCGGGCTCATGGTCCTGGTCGCCTTCCTGCCACCCTTGGCGCGGCGCCTCGGCGTGCCGGACACAGTGCTGATGGCCGCCCTGGGTTGCCTGATCGGCCTCGCGATCGGCTTCGGGGACGGTCTCTCCGCCGCCGCGCCAGGCGCCCCGCTCGCCCTCGACTTCCTCGCCGGCCTCGCGGAGATCGAGCTGGGCCCGCAGCTCTTTCTCGCGGTCTTCCTGCCGTTGCTGCTGTTCGAGACGGCGCTGCGTCTCGACGCCCGCGCGCTGCTCGACGATCTCGCTCCGGTACTCGTGATGGCGGTCGTCGCGGTGGTCGTGACGACGGCTTTGGCCGGCGGCGTTCTCGCGCTTGCCTCGCCGGTCCCGCTCGCCGGTGCGCTGCTGGTCGCCGCGATCATCGCCACGACCGATCCCGTGGCGGTCGTCGCCGTGTTTCGCGAGGTCGGCGCGCCGCTCCGGCTGACACGCCTGGTCGAGGGCGAGAGCCTGCTGAACGATGCCGCCGCGATCGCGCTCTTCGCCGCGCTGCTGGCGATCCTGGTCGGCGGCGGCCGGCCGGACCCGCTCGACCTGCTCACCGGCTTCGCATGGCAGTTCGTCGGCGGCGCCCTGTTCGGCACGGCCCTGGGGCGGGTCGCAGCGGCGACGCTGGCGCGCCTCGACGATGGCGGGCCCGCCGAGGTGACGCTCGCCGTCGCGCTCCCCTACCTCGCCTACGTCTTGGGCGGTTCCTATCTCGGCGTGTCGGGCGTGGTGGCTGTGGTGCTCGCCGGGCTCGTGTACGGCGACGCGGCGCGCGCACGCCTGCCCGGCGCCGCCTGGCGTACCGTCCTGGCATTCTGGGAGCAGCTCGCCTTCTGGGCGAGCTCGTTGATCTTCGTGCTCGCCGCGACGACCATCCCCGCCACGCTCCGTGAGGCGCGGGCGAGCGACATCGTGCTCCTCGCGGCACTGATCGCCGGTGCAACGCTCGCCCGTGCCGTCGCGATCTACCTGATCTTGCCCCTGACCCTGGGCGCCGAGCAACGGCGCGGCCTGCAACGCGACCACAAGCTCGTCATGCTCTGGGGCGGACTACGCGGTGCGGTGACCCTGGCGCTGGTTCTGGGGGTGAAGGACAACCTCCTGCTACCGCAGGAGGTTCGCCACGCTGTGGCCGTATTGGCGACCGGCTTCGTCCTGTTCACGCTGTTGGTCCAAGCGACGACCCTGCGCCCCCTGATCCGCCTGCTCGAGCTTGACCGCCTGAGCCCGCTCGAGAGCCTCGTTCGGGCTCGCGCCCTCGAGGCGAGCCGCGCCGATATCGCTGAGCGCGTGCGTCAGGCCGCCACGGCGATCGGCGTCGGCCCGCCTCGAGCGGAGCCGGTCCCGGTGCCACACACACCGACCGCTGAGGATCTCACGCGAGCACAGCTACTCGGGGCCCTGGCCACCGTCACCCGCCGTGAGATCGAACTCCTCGTCGAGGAGCAGGCGAGAAGCCTGCTGCCGCGACGGGCCGCAGCCCGCATGATCGCGGAAGCGCGCTCGCTGCTCGACGCGCTCAGGACCAGCGGCCTCGACGGGTATCGTCGCGCGGCGCGGCGCCAGAGCGGCTTCGACCGGACGACCCGACTCGCGGCGGCGTGGCACCGCCGCACCGGCCGGCCCGGCCCGCTGCGCCGGCGCTTGGCCGACCGTGTCGTTCGGCTGCTGGTCCGGCGCGACGTGCTCGAGCAGATCATCGCGTTCATCGATCGCCGGATCGAAGCCCTGTTTGGCGCACGTATCGCGGAACTCGCCGGACGGGTCGTCCAGGCTCGGCTCGAGGATACCGAACGCGGGCTCGACGCGGTGCGCTTGCAGTATCCTGACTACTGGCAGGCCCTGACCACCCGCTACCTGCAGGTCGTGGCTCTACAGCTGGAGCGGCAGGCGCTGCACGCGATGGCCGCCGAGGGTCTGCTCTCGCCCAGCCTGCATCGCAGCCTCCTGGGAGAACTGGCCGCCCGCGAGCGCGATGCCGAAGCCGTACCCGACCTCGACCTGGGCCTCGATGTTCACCGCCTGATGGCCAAGCTGCCGTTGCTTGGCGGCTTGGCGGCGGAGCGTCTCGAGGAACTCGCCGCGCTGCTTCGCCCGCGCCTTGCCTTACCGGGCGAGCGGATCCTGGCCAAGGGCTCACCGGGGGATGCGATGTACTTCATCGCCAGCGGCGCCGTCGAGGTGCTCCTCGACACCCGTCGCGTGCGGCTCGGCTCGGGCGACTTCTTCGGCGAGCTGGCTTTGCTCACCCGCCGCCCACGGGTCGCCGACGTGATCGCGCTCGGCTATTGCCAGCTGCTGGCGCTGCGCCGCGAGGACTTTCGGCGCTTCCTGCGTGCCCATCCGGAACTCGTCGCGGTCATGCGTCAGGTTGCCTCCGAGCGCGCCGGCCGCGCCCTCGGCCCGAGCCTGTGAGGCGATGTTTCACGTGAAACGGAGACCGACTCAGGACTCCGCCGGGCCCTTGCGCCGGCTGCTCGCGGGACGGCGTGTGCCCATTCCCGCGAGCTGACCCCAGACCGCCTGCCACTGCTCCAGACCCTTGGCCGCGAGTGGCAGCCAGGTCTGCATGAGCGTCGCGGCGTCACTGCTGTCGATCGCCTCGGCGAGCCGGCGCTCGAGAACCTCCATCAACCGGTCCTGCATCCCGGCCACCTCGGGCAGACCGAGGAACCGCCGTGCCTCCTCGGGCGTGCAGTCGACACTGATGTTCACCTTCATGCGACCCCGCCCGCCTCGTCCACGATCGACGCCACTATACCGGGCCGTGCGCGACTCGACAGGACAATGGGGCTCGCAGCGGTGGCACTGAAACAGCCGCCCCATCGCTGCCCTGTAGCCTCCGGGCTTGGTCAGGGAGCCGCGCGCGGCGTATAGCTACGCGGCCGGAGGCGTCGGCGACTGCGACCCAGCGCTGCGCCGGCCTCCGGCGGTCGCATCAAGCGCAAGGGAGGACCCGTTGCCCCATCGCATCGTCGTTCGTGCTCATGGCGGTCCCGAGGTGCTCGAGCTGGAGTCCGTGGCCGCCCCGGTTCCCGGTCCGGGCGAGGCGCTCGTCCGCCACCGGGCGATCGGTCTCAACTACATCGATACGTACTTCCGCACCGGGCTCTACCCGCCGCCGACGGGCCTACCCTTCGTCCCCGGGAACGAGGGTGCCGGGGTCGTCGAGGCGGTCGGGCCCGGCGTGACGGAGGTCGAGCCCGGTCAGCGCGTCGCCTACGCGGCCGGCCTCGGCGCTTATGCCGAGCTGCGCACGATCGCCGCGGACCGCCTCGTGCCCCTCCCCGACAGCGTCGACGATGCCACCGCCGCGGCGATGATGCTCAAGGGCATGACCGCGCAATATCTGTTGCGCCAGACCTACCGGGTCCAGCCCGGTGACACGATCCTCTTCCATGCCGCCGCGGGCGGCGTCGGATTGATCGCCTGCCAGTGGGCACGGCATCTCGGTGCCACGGTGATCGGTACCGTCGGCTCGGCGGCCAAGGCGGAGCTGGCGCTCGCCCATGGCTGCGCCCATGTGATCGACTACACGAACGAAGACTTCGTCGCCCGGGTGAAGGAGATCACCGGCGGCAAGGGCGTGCCGGTGGTCTACGACGGTGTCGGCAAGGCGACCTTCCTGGCCTCGCTCGACTGCCTGCGACCACGTGGGCTGATGGTCAGCTTCGGCAATGCGAGCGGCGCCGTCGAGCCCTTCAACCTCGGCATCCTGAGCCAGAAAGGCTCGCTCTACGTGACACGGCCGACGCTGTTCACCTACACCGCCACACGAGCCGATCTGCTCGCTTGTGCCGGCGAGCTGCTCGACATCGTCGCAAAAGGTGCCGTTCGGGTGGAGATCCACCAGCGCTACAAGCTTGCCGACGCGGCGGAGGCACATCGGGCTCTCGAGAGCCGCGCCACGACCGGCTCGACGATCCTCGAGCCCTGAGACGCGAGTGCTCGTCGCGCAGCTCACCGACCTGCACGTCGTGGCGCCAGGGCGGCGCGCCTACGGCGTCGTCGACAGCGCGGCTTGCCTCGCCGCCGCCGTCCGCCGCCTGCTCACGCTCGACCCGCGACCCGATCTCGTCCTCCTGACCGGTGATCTCACCTACGACGGTGCCGAGTCCGAGTATCGCCACCTGCACGACCTGCTCCGGCCACTGCCGATGCCGTGGCGTGTGATCCCAGGCAACCATGACCGCCGAGCAACGCTGCGCGCGACCCTGCCGGCGCAACACTGCCCCGCCGGCGGCGTCGCCGACCGCCTGGCCTGGTACGAGGATCATGGACCGCTGCGCGTCGTCGCGCTCGACAGCCTGGTCGAGGGTGAAAGTCACGGCCAACTCGACGCGGCGCAGCTCGCCTGGCTCGATGCTCGCCTGTCCGAGGCACCACGCCGGCCGACTCTGGTCCTGCTGCATCATCCGCCCCTGCCTACGGGGATCGCACACATGGACCGGATTGGCCTGCGGGACCCCGCAGCCCTGGGTGCCGTGCTGGGGCGTCATTCCCAGGTCGAGCGCCTGCTTTGCGGGCATGTCCACCGTGCGATCCTGTGGCGCTGGGCAGGAACCCTGGTCAGCGTGGCACCCAGTACCGCGCACCAGGTCGCGCTCGACCTGCGGCCAGACGGGCCTGCCGCGTTCACGCTCGAGGCGCCCGCCATGCACCTCCATCTGTGGCGTGGCGAGGTCGGCATGGTGACACACGAGGTACCGATCGCCGACCCCGGGCCGCTGCACCCCTTCGCCGACGGCTGATGCATTCGGACGCCCGCCCTGGTCAGGCGTCCTGGGTCGTGCGGCGGCGACTCGCGGCGAGCACGCCAGCGCCGAGGGTGACGGCGAACATGGCTGCCAAAGCGGGCACCGGCGTGCCGTCATACCCGGCCGCGACCACGCTCCCGAGCGTCGCCGGTACGACCGACTGGATCACGCCGAGCACCGATGTCGCCGCGCCGACGATGCTCCCATGCGGCGCGAGCGCCAGCGTCGTGCTGTTCGAGACGATCAGCCCGAAAGCGAGGAAGAACCCGGCGAAGCCGGGCACTATCGCCCAGGGCCCGGAGCTTCCGGACCACCAAAGCGCGAGGCTCGTCGCAAGCGCCGCAGCGCCGACCGCCACCCCGAGGCCGATCAGGCGCGCGAGCGGCAGCCGACGGACCAGACGCGCATTGACGAGATTGCCGATCGCAGCGCACAGGGCGATCGCCGCGAAGGTGGCGCCGAACTGGCCCGGCGTCAGACCGAAGGTCGTCATGAACACTGCTGACGCATTGGCGAGATAGATCACGAGCCCCGAGAGCGCGAGCGTCGCGATGGCGCCGAACAGCCGTGAATCCGGATCGCGGAGGACGAGCCGCCATGCCGAGGCGATCCGCCCCGGGCGCAGCGCGTGGGGATCCGGGTGGGCCAATGTCTCGCGGACCAGCCCGGCCGCCACGATCAGCAGGACGACCCCGTAACCGGCGAGGAACAGGAAAATCCACCGCCAGGATGCAACCTGCAGGATCACCGCCCCGATCGACGGGGCGAGGATCGGCGCGGTGATGAACGCGGCCATCGCGTAGGACATCACGCGGGCCATCTGTGGACCGTGGAAGAGGTCCCGGATGATCGCCCGGCCGAGGATGGGTCCGGCGCCGGCACCCAGTCCCTGGAACAACCGCATCGCCAGCAGCGTCGCGGCGTCGGGCGCGGCGGCGCATGCAAGGCTCGCCACAACGAACAGCACGATCCCCACGATCAGGACCGGCCGCCGGCCGAAGCGGTCGGAGACCGGGCCATACACAGCCTGCCCGAGCGCGAACCCGACGAAGAAGATGGTCACGGTCAGGCCGATCTGCGCAGTTGGTGCGCCCAGATCCGCGGCCGTGGCCGGAATTGCCGGCAGGTTGATGTCGATGGTCATGGCGGACATCGTCATGAGCCCAGCCATGAGCAGAATGAAAGCGATCGAGTCCGGTTCGACCGGGCGCATCGCCCGCCGCCGGCGGCGAGCGGATCGGCTAGCTGTTCATCGAGCCCCAGAAATCGTCATTGGTCTTCGCATACTTCATCTTGTCGAGGAGAAACTCCATCGCGTCGATGGTGCCCATCGGGTTGAGGATGCGCCGCAGCACCCACATCCGCGACAGGGTCGCCTTGTCGACCAGAAGCTCCTCCTTGCGCGTTCCGGACTTGTTGATGTCGATCGCGGGGAAGACGCGCTTGTCGGCGACCCGGCGGTCGAGCACGATCTCCGAGTTGCCGGTCCCCTTGAACTCCTCGAAGATCACCTCGTCCATCCGCGAGCCGGTGTCGATCAGCGCAGTGGCGATGATCGTCAGCGAGCCACCGTCCTCGATATTCCGCGCGGCACCGAAGAACCGCTTCGGACGCTGCAGGGCGTTGGCGTCGACGCCGCCGGTCAGGACCTTGCCCGAGCTCGGCACGACCGTATTGTAGGCGCGCGCGAGCCGCGTGATCGAATCCAGCAGGATGACTACGTCCTTGCCGTGCTCGACGAGCCGCTTGGCCTTCTCGATGACCATCTCGGCGACCTGGACATGGCGTGTCGCCGGCTCGTCGAAAGTCGAGCTCACCACTTCACCGCGCACCGTGCGCTGCATGTCGGTGACCTCTTCCGGCCGCTCGTCGATGAGCAGCACAATGAGGAACACCTCGGGATGATTGGCCATGATGCTGTGCGCGATGTTCTGCATCAGCACGGTCTTGCCGGTCCGCGGCTGGGCCACGATCAGCGCCCGCTGGCCCTTCCCGAGCGGTGCCACGATTTCGATGATGCGGGTGCTCGGATCTTTCTGTCCGACGACCTCGAGATTGAGCTTCTGGGTCGGATAGTAGGGCGTCAGGTTGTCGAAGTGGACGCGATGCCGGGCGACCTCCGGCGGGTCGAAGTTGATCGTGTTGGCGCGCAGCAAGGCGAAATAGCGCTCGCCTTCCTTCGGCGGCCGGACTTGCCCATGCACGACGTCGCCGGTGCGGAGTCCGAAGCGGCGGATCTGTGACGGGCTGACATAGATGTCGTCCGGTCCCGCGACATAGTTCACGTCCGGCGAGCGGAGGAACCCGAAACCGTCCTGGAGGATCTCCAGCACCCCGTCGCAGCTGATCGGTACGTCGGTCTCGGACAGCCGTTTCAGGATGGCGAAAACGAGGTCGCCCTTCTTCAGCGAGCTCGGCGCGTCGATGCCGAGATCCTCGGCGAGCTTCAATAGCTCGGCGGGTGAGCGACGCTTGAGCTCGGTGAGGTTGATCGCCGGCAGCGGGGGTCCGCTCGGGGCGGCCGGCTCACCGTCGGGCTGCCCAGGCTCGAAGAGAAACAGCTCAGCAGAGGGATCGGGACGCGGCGCCGGCACACGACCGCCCTCCGCGGCGCCGGGCTCCGCACGTGCGCTCTCGCTGCGCGCCAACTCCCCCCGTGCTCCGCGCAGGCGCGAACGCCGCCGACGCGGCGGATAGCCGATCGGTGGCTGATCGGTGTCCAGCTCAGCACCTGGCTCGGGAATATCGGTGACGTCGCTCACGTCGCGCTCACTTTCTGCTGACCCGACTTGTGCCGTGGCCCCGCCTCAGAACGGCTTGAGCACCGCCAGGAGAACGATGGCAATGAACAGCACGGTCGGCACCTCGTTGAACACCCGGTACCATCGGGCGCTGTGCGGACGTGCGTCGCCCGCGAACCGTCGGACGTCGGCCGCAAGGACCCCGTGACACGCTGCCATGGCCAGCACCAGCACGAGCTTTGCGTGCAGCCATCCGTCGCGCCACTGACCAAGCGCTGTCGCAGCCAATACACCGAACACGAAGGTCGCGACCATCGCCGGCGTACCGATTGCCCGCAACAGACGGCGCTCCATCAGCTTGAACCGTTCCGATGCCTCGCCGCCGACCGGCGCATCGCTGTGATAGACGAGCAGTCGGGGAAGATACCACATTGCCGCCATCCAGGCAGCGAATGCCATCACATGGAAGGCTTTCAGCCAGAGAGCCCAATCGGTCAAACCGCATGTCCGCGACGACGGAGCACCAAGCCGGGTCGGATCGCCGGAGTAGCGGGCCGGCGCTCGCGCCGTCGCCGACCGAGGATCGACAGGCTTGGGAATGAACGGGCTGCAGGGCGCTTAACCCCGACACCCACTATTTGGCGCATCACTCGCGTGTTTGCAAGTGGTCGACCAAGCGGCCGACGGCCGCCGGATCGGTCATCGGCAGGACGCCGTGCCCGAGGTTGAAGATGTGCGGCCGGTCGCGTCGGGCGGTGAGGATCGCGTCGGCCTCGGCCAGCATCGCCGTCCCGCCCTCGAGCAGCACCACCGGGTCGAGATTGCCCTGCAGGCAAACGCGGGCAGGCAGCGCGGCGGTTGCCCACTCGATCGGCACGGCGGTGTCCAGCCCGAGCCCATCCGGCGAGACCATCGCCGTGTACTCGGCATAGGCCGCACCGATGCCACGCGGGAAGCAGATGATCGGGATCGACGGGTGACGCCGCCGCAGTTCGCGCACGATTCGCGCGGTGGGCTCGGTGCACCACAGTCGCCGTTCCGCCGGTGGCAGCACCCCGGCCCAACTGTCGAACAGCTGCACGACCTCGACGCCAGCTTGGATCTGCCCGTCGAGGAACGCGATCACCGCCTGGGTCAACCGCTCGATCAAGCGCGCAAACAGGTCCGGCCGCTGTCGCGCGAGTGTGCGGGCGGCAAGGAACTCCTTCGACCCCTGTCCCTCGACCACATAGGCCGCGAGGGTCCAGGGCGCGCCGGCGAAGCCGATCAACGCCACGTGCGGCGACAAAGCTGCCCGCAAACGCCGGATGGTCTCATAGACCGGCTGCAGATGGTGGTGAAACCTCGCATCGTCGAGACGCTCGAGACTCCCAGCATCTCGGACCGGCTCCAGACGCGGTCCCTCGCCCTCGACGAAGCGCACCGGCACGCCAAGTGCGTCTGGCACGACCAGGATGTCGGAGAAGAGGATCGCCGCATCCAGGCGGAAGCGACGGAGCGGTTGCAGCGTCACCTCCACCGCAAGCTCGGGGCTGTAGCAGAACTCCAGGAAGTCGCGCGCTGAGGCGCGAACCTCACGGTACTCTGGCAGGTAGCGGCCGGCCTGCCGCATCAGCCAGACAGGTGGTCGGGGCACCACTTCCCCGGCAAGGGCACGCAGCAGCGGCTTGGTCATCCGTTCCGTTCCAGCGACCGGCTCGCTCCGCCCATATCCTCTTCCTCGTCCGGAGAGAACGAAAAGAAGGATGAGGAAGGATGTAGCGCCGTGAAGAGCGGGGATCATCGGTTGTCCACCGGCTGTCCCCTGCCGAGCTAGGTGCCGGCTTGTCCGATCGGGTCACCCGTGACCCCCTGGGGAAAGGCAGGATCGCAGCGTCGTGACCTCGCGCCACCCAGCAGCGGTCGGTGTGGAGCGAGCGGGGACGGAGGAGGGTCGATCGCGGTCGGGCAAGGGTCTCGGGACCGTTGGCTGGTGAAGGCGCTTGCGCGACGGGTGGCGGCGGGAAAACATGGGAGCGCTGGCGGGCTGATCACTCGAAAGCCGATCTCCCCAGCGCTCGACCGTGGCTTTCCCCAGAGTTCGGCGGAACCGATGCCGTTGCGGCTGCACATGCACCTGATCTCGGACTCGACCGGCGAGACCGTGACGACGGTGGCGCGCGCCGCGGTATCGCAGTTCGATGACGTGGTCCCGGTCGAGCATGTCTGGTTCTTCGTCCGGACCGCGGCGCAGCTGGAGAAGATCGTCGGCATCGTGGAGGCGCTGCCGGGACTGGTCGTGTACACTCTGATGTCCCCGGAGCTGCGCCATCTTCTGCAGGAACGCTGCCGGGCTCTCAACGTGCCCTGCGTTCCCGTGCTGGACAGCGTCATGCAGGCACTGACGACCTTGGTGGGCTCCGCCGGACGGCCCAAGATCGGCCGTCAGCACGCCATGGACGACGAGTATTTCTCGCGCATCGCGGCGATGAACTTCGCAATGCGCCACGACGACGGGCAGTTCGTCGAGGAGCTCGAAGAGGCCGATGTGGTGCTGGTCGGTGTGTCACGAACGTCGAAGACGCCGACCTGCGTCTACCTCGCCAATCGCGGCGTCCGCGCCGGCAACGTGCCGATCGTCCCGGACATGCCGCAGCTTCCCCACCTGGAGCGCCTCTCGAAGCCGCTCGTGGTGGGGCTGACCATCAATCCCGAGGCGCTGGTCCAGATCCGCCGGAACCGGCAGAAGATGCTCGGCCTCGGGGCTGACGAAGGCGACGGTGAGGGAGCACGTTATGGCGGCGACTATGCGGATATCGAGCGCATCCGCCAGGAGCTGCTGTTCGCGAGGCGGCTGTTCGCGCGAAAGGGCTGGGACGAGATCGACGTGACGAAACGATCGGTTGAGGAAACGGCGGCCGCGATCTATCAGAAGCTTCAAGCCCGTCGGCACCCGGAGCTCGGCGCGCTGGGCGCTGGCTTGCCGCTTGCCGCCCACGCCGACGACGCGGGCTGAGCGCGGCAGGAGGTTTACCGATGGCGTCGTTGGCCGGGCGCCGGATGCGCCGCGGACCGGCTCGCGGCATGCGTTGGCTACTCGTCGCGGCGGCGTTCGCGGCGGTCGCCGCGGCCAGTGCCGCCTTGGCCTATCAGGTGGCCGCCTCGCGCTACGCGATGGAGGCCGAACGACTGCGCCGCGATCTCGCCGTGGCACGCGAGGCGAGCCGCCGTGCCGTTGAGCAGGCGGCGGCGGCCGAGCAGCGCGCCGCAATGGCGGTGGCGCGCTCCGCGCGGGCGAAGCAGGAACGGGACTCGGCGGTGCTGCGCGGGGACGCCGCACGGCTGCTCGGGCTGGTCGAGCAACGGCTCGCCGACGGCGTCGGGCCGGATCGGCTGGCCTTCGTGATCGACGCGGCGCGGCTCGCGCCACCCTGTGAGGACAGGCTCGAGATCAAGCGCTTCCAGCCACGGACGCCGCTCAGCACGAGCACGCTGGAGACGGCCACGTTCCTCGGCGACAAGATCACGGTGACGGCGCAGGCGGCTGCCCTGCGGGATGAGGACGGCACCTTGCGACCGGGATTCGATCCGACGCAGCCGGTCGAGCTGCGATTCACGGCCATCGGTGGTGCAATCGAGACGGCCCGCGGCGTGCTGCCCCTCGGTCATGCTCTCGTCCTGGGCGGACGTGAGCTGCGCTTTCTCGCTCGCTCCAGTGACAAGGCGCCCGGACGCCTCGAGCTGTCGATGCAGAGCTGTGCCTACCCGTGATGCGGGCGTGATGGCGCCATGGGCAGCAAGGCCAGCAGCAAGGCGCCCAGCACGAGGACAAGGGCACCGAGCTCGGCGGGTCCTACGGTCTCGTCGAGCAGCCACCCCGAGCTGAGAACGCCGACCACCGGAATGGCCAGGGTCGCGATCGCCGCCACCGTCGCGGGCAGGAGCGTCACGACCTTGATGTACGCGGTGTAACAGAAGATCAGGGCGACCGTGGCCGCGTACAGCGTCCCGATCAGGCCGGCCGCTGTGAGGTCCGACAGGTCGGGCTGCGGTTCGGCAATTCGCCAGGCGAGCAGGATCGGGAGACCACCCAGGACGAGCTGCCAGCCGGACAGAGCGACAACCCCGATCCCCCAGGAGAAAGCCTTCGTGGCGACGGTGTTGATCGCCCAGCACAGGGCGGCGCCGAGCATCAGCAGCACGCCGAGTGGCGCTTCGGCGAGCCCGGCGAGGCCGCCGCGGAAGAGCACCAGCATGCCGCCGGCGCCGAGCAACAACGCCGCGGCGCGCGGCCGGTCGAGCCGCTCGCCGAGCCACAGCGCCGAGATCAGCGCCGCCCAGAGCGGCATGGTGTAGCCGACGATCGCCGCGGCGCCGCCGCCGATCCGCGTCAGCGCCATTGCCGAGAGGAGCTGCCAGCCGGTCACGCCGGAGAGGGCCAGGATCACGATGCGCGGCCAAGCCGCGCGCCGCGGCCACCAGGGCTCCTTGCCGATGGCGGCGATCAGAAGCAGCCCCGGGCCGGCGATCGCCACGCACACTGCCCGAAAGGTCCACGGCCCCAGCTCGACCGAGGCGACGCGCATCGCGGGCCAGTTGAGTCCCCACAGGACCGAGATCGCCGCGATCAGCACCAGCGCCAGTGCGGGCGGACGCGCGGCAACCCGCGGTTCAGAAATCGGTGACGCGACCGTTCCTCTCCCAGTCGCCGTAACGCGTCGGCTCGAGACCGGGCGGTCCGCCAACCTCGCCCGGGGGCTGCCCGCTTGGTCGGGGCGCGTCGCGTCGAGCCGGCTCCGAGCGCTTCGCTTCCGGGCGCTTCGGTGGTGCGGTGGCGGTCCGCCGCGTCACTCCGCCATCACCTGCTGCTTCGCGATCTCGCCGAATTCGTCGAGGTGCTTCTTCAGCAGGTGATCGCTCACCTCCTGGCTCGCTGCAGCGAGATCGGCCTTCACCTTGCCCATCATGTCGTCGTCGCCAGGGGCCTCGAAGTCGGCCAGGACGACATCCTTGGCGTAGGCCGCCGCGGCCTCACCGCTCATCCCGAGATAGGTCTCGGCGATCCACTGCCCGAACAGCCGGTTACGTCGGTTGCGGATCTTGAAGCGCAGCTCCTCGTCGTGCTTGTACTTGCTCTCCTCGGTGCGCTTGCGGTCCTCGAAGGTCGTCATCGGCTCTCCTCGGCTGGGCTGCGCCCTATGCCTCCCCATATAGGTGTGGCGCGCACGGCACGCCACCCGAGCCTGCCCGGCGCTGGCGCGGCGTCCGACCGACCCCTATAACGCCGCGCCGGGACGTTTCACGTGAAACCGGGTCCGCCTCAGCCCGTGACCAGAGACATGCCGACCGTCAACGAGATCCGCTCGACCTTCATCGACTATTTCCAGCGCCATGGGCATGAGCCGGTGCCGTCCTCGCCGCTCGTCCCACACAACGACCCGACCCTGCTGTTCACCAACTCCGGGATGGTGCAGTTCAAGAACGTCTTCACCGGGCTGGAGCAGCGCGCCTACCGCCGGGCGGTGACGGCGCAGAAGTGCGTCCGCGCCGGCGGCAAGCATAACGACCTCGACAATGTCGGCTACACTGCACGGCATCACACCTTCTTCGAGATGCTCGGCAACTTCTCGTTCGGCGACTACTTCAAGGATACGGCGATCGAGCTGGCCTGGAAGCTCGTCACGGAGGTCTACGGCCTGCCCGCGGAGCGGCTCCTCGTCACCGTCTATTCGGAGGACGACGAGGCCTTCGTCTTGTGGCGGAAGATCGCCGGGCTGCCGGAGGCGCGGATCATCCGGATCGCGACATCGGACAATTTCTGGCAGATGGGTGACACTGGCCCCTGTGGGCCCTGCTCGGAGATCTTCTACGATCACGGTCCGGAGATCGCCGGCGGGCCACCCGGCAGCGCCGACGCCGACGGCGACCGCTTCATCGAGATCTGGAACCTCGTCTTCATGCAGTACGAGCAGCGCGCCCCGGGCGACCGGGTGCCGTTGCCACGGCCGTCGATCGACACCGGCATGGGCATCGAGCGGATCGCGGCGGTACTCCAGGGTCGGCACGACAATTACGAGATCGACCTGTTCCAGCGCCTCATCGGCCGCAGCGTCGAGCTGACCGGGGCGCCGTTCGCCGGCACCGCGCGGCCGTCGCACAAGGTGATCGCCGATCACCTGCGCGCCAGCGCCTTCCTGCTCGCCGACGGGGTCATGCCGGCCAACGAGGGACGCGGCTACGTCCTGCGGCGGATCATGCGCCGCGGCATGCGCCACGGCCACCTGCTGGGGGCCGCGGAGCCGCTGCTGTGGCGCATGGTGCCGACCCTGGTCGCCGAAATGGGCGACGCTTACCCCGAACTGCGCCGCGCCGAGCCCCTCGTCACCGAGGTGCTGCGGCTCGAGGAGAGCAACTTCCGGCGCACGCTGGAGCGTGGCCTGCGCCTGCTGGACGAGGCCGTGGCCGAGCTGCCGCCGGGCGCGTCGCTGCCCGGGGAGACCGCGTTCCGGCTCTACGACACCTACGGCTTTCCGCTCGACCTGACCCAGGATGCGCTGCGCGCGCAGGGCCGCGGCGTCGACGTCGAGGGCTTCGAGCGGGCGATGGAGCGGCAGCGCGAGGCCGCTCGGGCGAGCTGGCGCGGCTCCGGCGCGGCGGCTGTCGAGCCGGTCTGGTTCGAGATCCGTGAGGCGGTCGGCGCCACGGAGTTCCTCGGTTACGCGACGACCCGCGCGGAGGGCCAGGCGGTGGCGCTGGTGGTCGACGGGCGGAGCGTCGAGCAGGCCGAGCCCGGCGCCGAGCTGATGCTCGTCGCCAACCAGACGCCGTTCTACGGCGAGTCCGGCGGGCAGCAGGGTGACACCGGCACGATCCGCAGCGGCAACGTCGTCATGCTGGTGCGCGATACCCGCAAGCTCTTCGGCGACCTGCACGTCCACGTCGGACGGCTCGAGGGCGGCCCGCTACGCAAGGGGGCCCTGATCGAACTGCAGGTCGACGAGGTCCGCCGCGCCCGGCTGCGCCGCGCCCATTCCGCGACGCACCTGCTCCACGCCGCGCTCCGTCGCCATCTCGGCGGCCACGTCGCCCAGAAGGGCTCGCTTGTCGCCCCCGACCGGCTGCGCTTCGACTTCAGCCACACCCGGCCGGTTGCCGGCGAGGAACTCGTGGTGATCGAGGACGAGGTCAACCGCTTCGTCCGCCAGAACGGCGAAGTGGCGGTGCGGCTGATGGACCGGGAGGCGGCGATCCGCAGCGGTGCGATGGCTCTGTTCGGCGAGAAGTATGGCGACGAGGTGCGCGTCGTCACGATGGGCGCCACCGACGACGGACAGCCCTACTCGGTCGAGCTGTGCGGCGGTACCCATGTCCAGCGGACCGGCGATATCGGCTTCTGCAAGCTCGTCGCCGAGACCGCGGTCGCCTCGGGCGTCCGCCGCATCGAGGCGCTGACCGGGGAGGCGGCGCTCGAGGAGGTCCGCCGCGAGGAGCGGCTGCTCGCCGACGCGGCGAGCGCGCTGAAGGCGAGCCCCGCGGAGCTGCCGGTGCGGCTGCTCGGGCTGCTCGAGGAGCGCCGACGGCTCGAGCGCGAGCTGGCCGAGCTGCGCCACAAGCTCGCGAGCGGTGGCGGCAGCGCCAACGGCGGTGTGCGGCGGGTCGGCGACGTGCAGCTCGCCGCGCGCCGCCTCGAAGGCGTGCCGCCGCGTGAGCTCCGCGGCCTCGTCGACACGCTCCGCCAGGAGATCGGCTCCGGCGTCGTGGCGCTGGTCGCGGTCAACGACGGCAAGGCCGCCATGGTGGTGGGCGTGAGCCCGGATCTGACCGGGCGCTACGACGCCGTGGACCTGCTCCGCCGCGGCGTGGCCGAGCTCGGAGGCAGCGGCGGCGGCGGGCGTCCCGACTTCGCCCAGGGCGGCGGCCCGGACGGAGGCCGCGCCGCGGCGGCGCTCGCCGCCGTCGAGCGGGCTCTGGCCGGCTGAGCGACCAGTCGCCGCTCGACCTTGCGCTACGCCGCGGGCGGGCCTGGCTGGCGGCGATCGGGTGCGACGGGTTCCAGGTGCACCACACGGAGGTCGATGAGAACCTTGCCGCGGTGCTCGAAACCGACCGTCGCGCGATGCCCGATGATCGACTGGACCTGGCCCAGGCCCCAGTCGGGCTGCTGCGGGTGGCGGATGAAGGCCCCGGGCGTCAGGGTCTCGGCGCTGGCCCGTATGTCGTCCGGGGTGGCCGAGTGCTCCGCCCCAAAAGTCCGACCGCACGTGCCGACGAGATGCGCGTCGCTACTCTCGACATTCATTGGGCCCTCGGCAGGTGAAGAGACGGATGGTCTGGGCACGGAGCTTCTCCAGGAGTTCCTGAGCGTCTGGTAGGAAGGCGAGATTGTCGAGTTGATACGGATCGGCATCGTTGTCGAAGAGGACGCGTGTCTGTGGTGACCACTCCGCATAGGTGTGGGACTCAGTGCGAACACCCCGCCAGTGCAGCGCGTATTGCACGGTCCAAAAGGCGATTGGCATGGCGCTGCGCCGACCATGCCCGCCACTGAGGACGTCGACAAAACTCACGCCGTCCATCCCTTCCGCCCCAACCCCGGCCAGCTCGAGCAGCGTTGGCGCCACGTCGACGAGACCGATCATTGCGGCCTCTTCGCGACCCGCGTCGACGCCGGGGCCGCGCATCAGGAACGGAACCCTTATGTCCGTCTCCCACGGCATCCACTTCCCTTCCCGGAAGCGGTGCTCCCCGAAGTGCGCCCCGTTGTCACTTGTGAAGATTAGGTAAGTATTATCTAAGCGGCCACTGTCGCGGAGCGCGCTGTAGATTCCCTCGACAAGTTCGTCGATCGTTTGCATCTCCTCAAGTGAGCGGGCCCAGGCGAGGTCGAGGGTGGCGATCTGTGTCGGCGTCAAGAGCGGCTTCTGCAGAAACGGTGGCAGATCGCTGACGTCGAGCTCGTTGAACGCCGGTGTCCGAGGCACCATCGCACCCGTGAACAATCCCCGATGGCGACGATGCGGATCATGCGGCGTATGGGGCTGCACGGAGCTGACCATCAGGAAGAGCGGCACGTCGATCGGTGTACGGTGAATGATGGTGGCGGCCTCCCGCGCCATCCAGTCGTCGGAGTGGCCCAGAAACTGTGTGCGGACTCCATCAATTAGAGTGACTGGTTTGGTCGGGGTGAGGCGGCAGAAGGCACGCCAGATCGACCAGCCGTCCGGAACGTAACTGCAATCATATCCGTTATTGTACTTCCCGAGATACGCTGTGACATAACCAGACGCAGCAAGCCGCGATGCGATAGTGTCGTGATCCACGGCCATCATGCGTGGGCGTGTGCCAGTCGTGGAAAGGACACCGTGATTGTGCGCAAACCGCCCAGTGAGCAGCGTTGCGCGGCTGGGCGCGCATACCGGTGCTTCGACATAGGCCCGGCTGAAGCTCGTCCCCGCGGCGCCGACATGGGTCCGCGTGCGCTGAAGGGCCGCGCTCTGCTCGACACTGAGATCGTCCGCGACGACCAGGACGAAGCTCGGTGCGAGTGGCGCCGCCCATGCTGACGCCGGAACCGGTAGTAAGCCAAGAGCGCATAGGCCAGCCAAGCCAACGCCTTGAAGTCGCCTAGCCAAGCGATGCATGTCCCCCCCGCTGAAGCGCTCACTGCAATTCTTAACCATACCCGCCCACTTAAACCCGTCAATGATTATATTCGCGGCACTACGCCTCGACGCCTCCCGCTGGCGTTCCACCGGCTGTCAGGGCATAGCGATGGGCGGCCGCGTGTAGGGTGCTCGCCCGCGTCGATCTCCCGGTGGTGCGCAAGATGTCGCTACGCTCAATCGCCCTGCCCGTCGGTGCGATGGTGGTGGTCGTCGCCGTCTCCAACGTGCTCGTGCAGTTCCCCATCAACGACTGGCTCACCTGGGGCGCGCTGACCTATCCGGTGAGCTTTCTCGTGACCGACCTCACCACCCGGCTGCAGGGCCCGACCCGCGCTCGCCGTGTCGTGCTGGTCGGGTTCGTCCTCGCCGTCCTGCTCTCGATCTGGCTCGCCACGCCGCGGATCGCGCTGGCCTCTGGTACCGCCTTCCTCGCCGGCCAGCTCCTCGACATCGCCGTCTTCCAGCGCCTGCGCGCGGGCTCCTGGTGGCGCGCGCCGCTGGTCAGCTCGACCGTCGGCTCGATCGTCGACACGGGCCTGTTCTTCAGCCTCGCCTTCGCCGGTACGGAGCTGCCCTGGGTGACTCTGGCGCTGGGCGATCTCGCGGTGAAGCTCGCGCTCGCGGTGTTGGCCCTGGGGCCATTCCGAGCAGCGCTGCGCCTCATGGCTGCGCCACACCCCAGCGGGACCTGACAAGGGCGCGGTGGCCGGCTTGCCGCCCGGGCGGACGGGCGGCTAGTCTGACCATCGCGTCGCGGGCGAGGCGGGATGGCAGGGGGCACCTTTCACACGGTCTACGGCCGCAACCTCGTCGGCGAGCTCAAGGCGTTCGTCCATCGCCCGCATCTCGTCGTGACGATGGAGGAACTGTGGCCGCGGTTTCGCGAGGCGTTCGACGACGGGCTCGCCGGCGTCCACTTCGCCGGCTCGATGGCGATCGAGGATCTCGACGCGGCATGCCGCGATCTGCCCGCAGCAGCCGCCGTCGTCGGCATCGGCGGCGGCCGCGCCGTCGACACCGCGAAATGGATCGCCTGGCGCCGCCGCCTACCCCTGTTCCAGGTGCCGACCTCGATGTCGGTCAACGCGGTGTTCGGCCATCGCGCCGGCGTGCGGGTCGCCGGCGACGTGCGCTACCTGGGCTACGCCGTGCCCGAGGCGGTCTACGTCGACCTTGATGTCGTCCGATCGGCGCCGAAGCTGATCAACCGCTCCGGCGTGTGCGAGATCTTCTGCTACCACACCGGCCATCTCGACTGGGCGTACGCTCGCGACCGCGGCCGGTGCGAGCCGAAGTGGCCCTATGACCAGCGGTTGGTCGACGAATCCCGGGCGGTGCTCGACGGGGTCCTGGCCCATCTCGACCATATCCGCGAGGTCGACGAGACCGGGATCCGCGTGCTGATGGAGGCGAACCGCTATGGCGGTGCGACCTACCACAATGCCGGCTGGAACCCGCGCCATATCGAGGGCTACGATCACTTCCTGTTCTACGCGCTGGAGCACCACTGCCGGCGCCCGTTCCTGCACGGCCAGCCGGTCTGCCTCGGCGTCTATGTCGGCTCGCTCCTGCATCGCCAGGGCGCCGAGGCGATGCTGGCGGCGATCCGCCGCGTCGGCGTCGACATCCGGCCCGAGGCGATGGGCATCACCTGGGACGACGTCGCCCACGTCATCAAGACCATGCCCGAGTTCGTCCGCCGCGCCGGGCTCTGGTACGGCATCGCCCACGACGCCCGGCCGGACGATGCCTTCGTCGCCGAGGTGCGGGCCGGGATCGAGGCGGCGTTCGGGCCGTGGGACGGCAGGGTGCTGGAGTAGCGCGGAGGGAGGCGAGCATGCGTCGACGCGAGCTGTTGGCGACCGGGGCGCTGGTCGGAGTTGGCGCCGCCGCCGGGCTGCGCCCGGCACGCGCGGTCGAGTGGCAGCGCCATGCCGGGAAGACCATCACCGTGCTGATCGCCGAGCATCCGGTCGCGCAGGGGATGCGCGAGCGGCTGCCCGCGTTCGAGGCCGCGACCGGCATCAAGGTCGAGCTCCAGGCACTCGCCGAGGACCTCTACTTCGACCGCATGGAGCTGGCGCTGCGGGCTCGCGACGGGGTCGCCGACGTCTATTTCCAGCCGATGGACTCGACGGCGTTCACCCAGTGGAAGGCGGGGCTGATCCGGCCGCTGTCACCGTTCCTCGCCGACCCGGCCCTGACTGCCGCCGACTACGATCTCGCTGATTTCCCCGAGGGCTTCCTCGTCGCGACGACCTACCCGCCCGGCGAGGCCGCGGCCGAGCACTACGGCATCCCGGTCTCGTTCGAGTGCTACATCCTCTTCTACAACAAGGACCACGTCGCGACCTATCTCGACGGCAAGGTGCCGGCGACCATGCCGGAGCTGCTGGCGGCGGCCGAGACGGTCAAGGAGCGGAGCGGCGGCAGCGTCGCCGGTGCAGTGATGCGTGGTATCCGCTCGGACACGCCGATCGATACGGTGACCGGGATCGTCTACAACGCCTGGGGCGAGGAGCCGACGCCGGCGCCCTACAATGTCTGGTTCGACGGCGACTGGTCGCGGCCTCGCCTGACCGACCCGCGCATCGTCCGCGGGCTCGCTGACTATGCCGGCCTGCTGCGCGCGGGCCCGCCCAACATCCTGGCGATCGACTGGCCGGAGGCGAGCCTCTTGTTCCAGCAGGGGCGCGCGGCGTTCTTCATCGACGCCAGCCTGTTCGGTCCCGGCTTCGAGGACCCGTCGGCCTCGCAGGTCGCGGGCAGGACGGGCTATGCGCCGATCCCGCCGCAGGAGCCCGGCGGCCGGTCCTGGTCGGCCCACTGGATGTGGGGTCTGGGCATCCCGGCCAATGCGCGCGAGCCCGAGGCCGGCTGGCTGTTCATCCAGTTCATGACCAACCGCGAGTCCGAGCCGTTGATCGGCAAGCTGCACGGCGGCGCGGCGCGGCTCACGACCTGGCGCAACCCCGACTACACGAGCGCGCTCAACCCGGACTACGTGGCGACCGTCGAGGAGGTGATGCGCACCACCCGCTCCTCGGTCGTGTTCCGCGAGGGCTGGGCGGCGTTCGCCACCGAGATCGTGGGCGCGATCCACGAGATCCACGCCGGGACTGCTCCCGAGCAGGCGGCCCAGGCGCTTGAGGCCAAGTTCTTGGCCATGCTGCGCGGCTGAGCGGCGCGCGAGCGGCGGTCGTGCGGCAGGGCGGAGGTTGGCTCCTCCTGCCGATGCTGCTGGTGCTCGCCGCGACCACGCTCTGGCCGGTGCTGTGGGCCGCATGGATCAGCCTCTACAATTGGAATTGGGGTACCGAGCGCGACTTCGTCGGTCTCGCCAACTACGTCCGGCTGCTGACCGACCCCGAGTTCTGGCTGATTCTTCGCAACACCGTGGTCTTCGCCGCATCGGCGACCCTGGTCGAGATGGCGCTCGGCCTCGGTCTCGCTCTCGTCGTCGACCGGCTCGGATTCGGCGCCAGCCTCGTGCGCACGCTGCTGCTGACGCCGCTGATGATGGCCGGCATCGTCGTCGCGCTCATGGCCAAGGTCCTGCTCGACGCGTTCCTCGGCGTGTTCAACTGGCTCCTGTCGCTCCTGGGCCTCGGGCCGTTCGCCTTCTTCGGCGCGGAGCACAGCGCCATGGCGACCATCGTCGCGGTCGATGCCTGGTGGCAGACCGCCTTCGTCTTCATCATCCTGCTCGCCGGTCTGCAGTCCTTGCCCAAGGAGCCGGTCGAGGCGGCGCGGCTCGACGGCGCCACGGGTGCGCAGATCCTCCGCCACGTCACCTTGCCGATGCTCCGCCCGCTGCTCCTCACCGTGCTCGTGATCCGGACCATCGACACGCTCAAGGTGTTCGACATCGTCTTCGGGACGACCGGCGGAGGCCCGCGCTTGGCCACCGAGGTCGTGCAGACCTACGCCTACCGCACCGCCTTCTCCGTCCTGCAGATCAGCAAGGCGATGACCATCATGCTGGTGTTCTCGGTGCTGGTGACGGCGTTGTGCCTGGTCTTCCTGCGCGTTGGTCGGCGCGAGGCCTGAGCCCGTGGAGCCGCGCGGTCGGCTCGCCAGGGCCGTGGCGCTGGCACCGCATTACCTGATCGCGCTCCTCGCCCTCGCGCTGACCGTCTTCCCGCTCCTCTGGATCCTCGGCATCTCGCTCAAGACCAAGCGCGACGCGTTCGCGATCCCCCCGGTCTGGCGGTTCGAGCCGGTGTGGGAGAACTACGTCCGGGTGCTCGAGAGCCCCGGCTTCCGCGAGGCGATCGGCAACTCGGTACTGGTCACGCTGCTGGGCGTCGCGCTCTCCCTGCTGCTGGCGATCCCGGCCGCCTATGCGCTGAACCGGCAGCGCGTCCGTGGGCGCCGCGTCCTCGCCGTCTGGCTGCTGCTGGCCTACATGCTGCCCGAGTTCCTGTTCATCATCCCGATGTACGTACTGTATCAGGCGATCGGCCTCTACGACACCACGACCGGCCTCGCGCTCGCCTACCAGATCCACGTGCTCCCCTTCGCGGTCTGGCTGCTGCGCAGCTTCTTCGCCGAGGTGCCGGACGAGCTGGAGGAGGCGGCGCGGATCGACGGCTGCGGGTCCCTCGCGGTGCTGTGGCGGGTCTACCTGCCGCTGACCCTGCCCGGCATCGCCGCCACCGCCGTGCTCAACGCGATCTGGATCTGGAACGAGCTGGCGATCGCGCTGGGTCTCACCTTCCGCCACGCCCAGACCGTGACCGTCGCGGTCACCTCCTACCGCGGCTACGCCTCGATCGAGTGGGGGCCGATGACCGCGGCCTCGATCCTCGCCATCCTGCCGATGCTGGCGCTCGCCTTCCTCGCCCAGCGCTGGATCGTCAAGGGGCTGACGCTGGGTGCGGTGAAGGGTTGAGCGTCAGTCCCTTGCGGCCGGCTCCAGCCGGTAGAGTGAGCCCGGATTCTCGTCGGTGAGCAGATAGACCAGTCCGTCCGGGCCGACCCGGACGTCGCGGATCCGCCCGAGCTCCCCCTGGAGCATGCGCTCCTCGGCCACGATCGCATCGCCGTCGAGCTCGAGGCGGGCGAGGAGCTCGCTGCGCAGCGCGCCGACGAGCAGATCGCCGCGCCATTCCGGAAACGCGTCACCGTCGTAGAACGCCATGCCGGACGGCGCGATCGACGGCACCCAGTAATGGACGGGCTGCTCCATGCCGGGCTTGGCGCTTCCCTCGCCGATCGGCAGGCCGGAATAGGCGCGACCATGCGTGATCACCGGCCAGCCATAGTTCGCCCCGGCGCGGATCAGGTTGACCTCGTCGCCGCCACGCGGGCCATGCTCATGCAGCCAGATCTGCCCGGTGCCCGGGCGCACCGCGAGCCCTTGCGGATTGCGATGCCCGTAGGACCAGATCTCCGGGCGCGCGTCGGCGCGGCCGACGAACGGGTTGTCTGCCGGAACCGAGCCATCGGGCGCGATGCGCATCAGTTTGCCTGGATGCTGCGCGAGATCCTGCGAGCGGTCGGGATCCTGCCGCTCGCCCATCGCGACATAGAGCATGCCGTCCGGCCCGAAGGCGAGGCGCGACCCGAAATGGTTGCTGCCGCTGGTGCGCGGGCGGCCGTCGAAGATCACCTCGCTGTCGACCAGGGCCGTGCCGTCGAGCCGTCCGCGGAGCACGCGCGTGGTGCGGCCGGTCCCGTCGTCGTGCGCGTAGGACAGGTAGATCAGCCCGTTGCCGGCGAAGTCCGGATCGGCAACGACGTCGAGCAGGCCGCCCTGCCCGCGCGCGAAAACCTCCGGAACGCCCGCCACGGGCTCGGGCACGAGCTGGCCGTCGACGACGAGACGCAGACGGCCGGGCCGCTCGGTGACGAGCATCCGGCCGTCGGGGAGAAACGCGACCGCCCAGGGATGCTCCAGCCCGCCGACGACCTCGACGACGCGGAAGCTCGCCTGCTCGGTGTCGAACACCCGGTCCGGCGGCGGGGCGGCGGTGGCCATGGCGCAGCCGGCGAGCGCCAGCAAGGCCGGCAGCAGGGTCAGGGCTCGGGTCATGGCAGGCTTCCGGGGTTCGACCACCTGAAACATGACATAGAGCTGCAACGTCCCGATGCGAGGCGCGGTTGCCGTACGCGGTCCGCTCCCGCATGCTGAATGGGAGACGGGGCAACGCCGCCGGCCGTGGACGGGGACGCCGATGCCGAGATCGATGTTCGAACGTTATGGCGGTTTCCTGGGCGTCAGCCGCATCGTGTCCGCCTTCTACGACCGCGTCCTCGATTCCGACCTGCTGGCACCGTACTTTGAGACCGTCGACATGCGCCGGCTGATCGACCACCAGACGAAGTTCATGGTGCAGCTCTTCGGCGGGCCGGCGACCTACTCGAACGAGCAGCTCCGGCAGGTCCACGCCCATCTCGCCATCACGCCCGAGGCCTACGGTGAGATGATGGCGCTGTTCCGGGCGACGCTGGAAGAGGCGGCCATCGACCCCGCCGATGTCGCTCAGCTCGTGGCCGACTTGGCGGCACGCCGCCCGCATATCGTCGCCGGCGCCGCATGATGGACCTCGCGCGGTTCAACGCGCTGCTGCTGGAGTCGGTCGGGGTCGGGCTCGCGGTCCTCGAGCCTGACACGCTCACCGTGCGCTTCGCCAACCGTCGCTTCCAGGAATGGTTCGGCAGTGTGATCGGCCGCTCTCTAGCGGAGCTCGTTCCGGCGATCGACGACGATGCCCGTGGCCGGCTTACCGCAGGCGGCAGTGTGGCGCTCCAGCATGAGGTCAAACCGGCCCGCCGCGCGATCGCACTGGGCCTGCAGCTCTCCTGTGCCGAGCAGGGCGACACCGCCGTCGTGATCGTCGAGGCGCAGAACGTCTCGAAGCTGCGCGAGCTGGAGTACATGGTCGAGTCGTACGCGCAGATGGTCGAGAAGCAGAATCGTACCCTGCGCCGTGAGAAAGAGCGGGCCGAGAAGCTGCTCCTCAACATCATGCCACGCACGGTTTATGAGGAGATCAAGGCGTTCGGGGTGGCGGCGCCGCAGCGCTACGAGACGGCCACGATCCTGCTCCTCGACTTCGTCGGCTTCACCCCGATGGCCGTGTCACGCGAGCCGACCGCATTGGTCTCCGAGCTCAACGACATTTTCACCGCTTTCGACCGGATCGCTGAGCAGTTCGGCTGCGAGCGGATCAAGACTGCCGGCGACGCCTACATGGCGGTCTCCGGGGTGCCCGAGCCGACTCCCGACCACGCCCAGAACATCGCCAAGGCGGCGCTCCTGTTCCGGCGCTATCTGGAGAAGCGCAACCAGAGCCGCGAGCCGCGCTGGCTGTGCCGGATCGGCATCGGCACGGGCCCGGTCGTCGGCTCGATCGTCGGGATCCAGAAATATGTTTACGACATCTTCGGCCCTGGCGTGAACCTCGCCGCCCGGCTGGAGACATTGTGCGGGCCGATGGAGATCCTGCTGAGCGACGCGACGCGGCGCCTCATCGCGGCGGAGTTCCGCACCGCCGAGCGCGGCCTGCAGGACCTGCGCGGCTTCGGGCCGACCCCGGTGTTCGCGCTCGAGGCGGGTCTGGAGGCACTGCCTTTCGAGCCGTGACGGTCGGGGCGCGGACAACCCCGGAAAGCGGGCCACGGGTGCCGGCCGGCAGCAGCCGGCCGCGATGTGGCGCCATGAAGCACGGGGGGCCGAGAGCCCACCCGTGCCCGTCTCCTAGCGTCACGCCGATCTCGACGGCAGTGAAAGCGACATCGCCGACGAGCGCATTCCCGTCTCGCGCGACCAGCTCGAGAGTCAGCCGCCTGGCCGCACGCAGACGGTCCACGAGGACCGGCTCGTGAGGCTGGCCGAAGCGCGCCGCGACGGGATCTGCGATCGCGCGCTCGTCGCTTGGGTCGGGTTGCTCGATCATCGCCATGAACGGCCTGCCCGGCTCGGGCGTAGAACACCGGCGTTTGAGAAGGAGCCCGCGCACCATGGCCGCTGCCGTGCCGCCCGTCGCCGCTGCCCTCGGCTATGCCGGGGCCATTCCCTTCCTCGCCGGTGCCGCGGCCGTCGCTCTGGCGCTTCTGCCACCCACGCCGTTGCTCGCCTATGGAGCGGTGATCCTCGCCTTCATGGGCGGGATCCATTGGGGGCTCGGCATGCCGGGCTCGGCCCCGGATGGCCGCCGCCTCGGCCTGAGCGTGGTGCCGGCTCTGCTTGCCTGGGCAGCGCTGCTGCTCGGTGGTCGTCCCGGCCTGCTGCTCCTCGCTGCCGCGTTCCTCGGCCTGCTCGCGCTCGACCTGGCCACGACCCGACGCGGCGTCGCGCCCTCCTGGTATCCGGCACTGCGCGTGCCGCTCACCGCTGTCGTCGTCGCGAGCCTGCTGCTCGCCGCGGCGCTGAGCCCTTGAGGGCGCGATCCGCCGCTGCGCGACCGGCCCCCGTCGGGGCGACCCGGTCGCGGCAATCGGCGACGAACGTATGCTGTGCCGTGGCGGCCCGCCCCGCGGGTCAGCGGGCGGCGTCGGGGTAGGCTGCGAGTAGCTCGCGGAAATAGGTGATTGTCCGGCGCAGACCGGTGTCGACGTCGACCGTCGGCTGCCAGCCGAGGATGCTGCGCGCGCGGGTCGTGTCGGCTTGGCGTCGGGTCGGGTCGTCCTGCGGCAGCGGATGGTACTCGATGGTCGAGCGCGATTCGGCGAGCCCGATGATCTTCTTGGCCAGCGCCTCGATCGGCATCTCGACGTCGCTGCCGAGATTGATCGGGCCGGTCACCTCGTCCGGCGTCGCCATCAGCCGAACCAGCCCCTCGATCAGGTCGTCGACATAGAGGAAGGAGCGTGTCTGGCTGCCGCGGCCGTAGATCGAGATCGGCTGGCCCGACAGCGCCTGGACGATGAAGTTGGAGACGACGCGGCCATCCTTGGGGTGCATGCGCGGCCCATAGGTGTTGAAGATCCGCGCCACCTTGATGCGCACCTTGTGCTGCCGGTGGTAGTCGAAGAACAGGGTCTCGGCGCAGCGCTTGCCCTCGTCGTAGCAGGCCCGCGGCCCGATGATGTTGACGTTGCCGCTGTAGGTCTCGGGCTGCGGGTGGATCTCCGGATCGCCGTAGATCTCGCTGGTGCTCGCCTGCAGGATCCGGGCCTTCACCCGCTTCGCTAGACCCAGCATGTTGATCGAGCCGATCACCGAGGTCTTGGTCGTCTGGACGGGATCGAACTGGTAGTGGATCGGCGAGGCCGGGCAGGCCAGGTTGTAGATCTCGTCGACCTCGACGTAGAGGGGGAAGGTGATGTCGTGGCGCATCACCTCGAAGTGGGGATTTCCGAGGAGATGCGTGATGTTGTCGCGGCGCCCGGTGTAGAAGTTGTCGACGCACAGCACGTCGCAGCCGTCGCCGAGGAGCCTCTCGCACAGATGCGAGCCGAGGAAACCAGCCCCGCCGGTCACCAAGACGCGTTTGCGGATCACGATCGACACCTCGCGACGCTGGCGGCACCCGGGCCGGCGGACGGGCCGTAGCTCTAAAGCCCCGGCACGTTCCGGCCAAGCGGCGATGGCGCATCCTCACGTACGCCGTCGGTGCCCTGTTGCCTGATCGCGGCTGACTTCGGCATGCCGGCGCGGTAGAGACGCGCCCTGGCGAGGGCGTGCCCGGACCGGCGACCGAGCCGTCATGAGCTTCGTGCCGACCGGGCGGGCCGCCGAGCGCATCCCGCTCGCTTCTCGAGGAGCCACCGTGCCGCCGGCCAAGCCGACGCTGTGCATCGTCAACTACAATGGCGAGCGCTTTCTGCCGACGACGCTCGCCGCCGCGACGGCCGCGGCCGACGGCTTCGCCGAGATCCTGCTGATCGACAACGCCTCGACGGACAACAGCGTGGCGCTGGCCGAACGCGACTTCCCGCAGGTCCGCATCCATCGCATGCCCGACAACCGCGGGCCGGGCGCGATGCGCAATGCCGGGCTCGCGCTCGCCGTCAGCGATCTCGTCCTGTTCATCGACAACGACGTCGCGGTGACCGCCGACTGCGGGCCGGCGCTGGCACAGGCGCTGCTGGAGCGCCCGACGGCGGCGGTGGCGGCCGCCCGGGTGCTCTACGCCGACCGCCCGGACACCATCCAATATGACGGCGCGTCGAGCCACTTCCTCGGCATCATGACACTCGAGAATCCGGACCGGCCGCTCGCCGCCGCGGACCAGGCGGTGCGCACGACGCTGTCCGTGGTGACCTGTGCCTTCATGGTCGACCGCCGCCGCCTGCCGGAGGCGGCGCCGTTCGACGAGTCATTCTTCATCTACCAGGACGATCACGATTTCGGCGTGCGCATGCGCGCGCTCGGCGTCGACATCATCTCCGTCCCGCGCGCACTTTGCCTGCACGGCGAGGGCACCGCGGGGATCTCGATCCGCGCCACCGGGAGCTATTCGTCGCGCCGCGTGTTCTGGAACATCCGCAACCGCTGGTTGTTCATCCTCAAGACCTACCAGCCGCGCTCGCTGCTCGTCCTGCTGCCGATGCTGCTCGTCTACGAGCTGGCGCAGCTCGCCATCGTCCTGCGCAAGGGCTGGCTCAGGGAATGGCGCGAGGCGGTCGCCTGGGTGGCCGCCAACTGGCATGACGTGATGGGGAAGCGGCGCAGCGTCCAGCGCCGCCGGGTGCGGCCGGACCGCGAGCTGCTCGCCGGCGGCTCGCTGCCGCTGCGCGCCGAGCTGACCACGAACACCGTCGAGCGCGCCCTGCGCGCCGCCCTCGACGGCCTCGCCGCGCTCTACTGGCGCGGCGCGTCGCGGCTCATCTAGGCTCGAACCGGCAACCGTCGCGGATGGCCGCCCTGCGCGTCCTCGTGGTCGCCGCCTGCCCGTTTCCCTACCCGCGCGGCACGCCCGTGCGCGTGCAACGCGAGGCCGAGGCGCTCGCCGACCGCGGGCTGCACGTCGAGGTGGCGACCTACCATCTGGGCAGCGACGCACCGTTGCGCGGCGTCGCGGTGCATCGGATCCGCCCGGCTATCCGCTACACCAAGGTCACGCCTGGGCCGAGCCCGGCGAAGCTCGTGGTCCTCGACCCGCAGCTCAGGACGCTGATCCGCCGTTTGCACGCCGCCGCCCCGTTCGACGTGATCCACGCCCACCATTACGAGGGGCTGGCGGTTGCCTTGGCGGCGCGGCTGCCGAGTCGCCCGCCCATTGTCTACGACGCCCACACCATGCTGGCCTCCGAGCTGCCGAGCTTCCTGCCGCGCGCGCTGCAGGAGCCCGTCCGGCGCGTCGGCCTTCTGATCGACCGTGCCTTGCCGCCGCGCGCCGACCACGTCGTGACTGTGACCGAGACGATCCGTGCGCGCATGGTCGACGAGCTGGGACTTCCGGCGAGCAAGGCGACCTTCGTTCCCAACGGGGTCGAGCTCGAGCACTTCGCCGCCGTCGCGCCCGGCGCGCCGGCCCGCGACGGGCGCCCGCCGGTGGTCATGTTCACCGGTAACCTCGCGGCCTACCAGCGCATCGACCTGCTCCTGCAGGCCTTTGCCCAGCTGCGCCGGAGCCGTGCGGATGCGCGCCTCGTCGTCGTTACCGACGGCAGCTTCGCGCCCTACGAGGGGTTAGCCACCGAGCTCGGAGTGCGCGGCGCGATCGACCTCGTTCCGGCGCCACCCTTCGCCGAGCTCCCAGCATTGCTCGCCACCGCTGACGTGTGCGCCAACCCGCGCACCGACTGCGACGGCATGCCGGTCAAGCTGCTCAACTATCTGGCCGCCGCGCGACCTGTCGTGTCGTTCGCCGGGAGCGCGCCGGGCATCGAGCCCGGGGACGCCGCCATGATCGCTCCCGACGCCGACGTCGCCGCCTTCGCCGACGGCTTGCGATCGCTGATCGACGAGCCCGACAAAGCCCGCGAGCTCGGTGTGCGTGGGCGAGCGCATGTCGCGCAGCGCTACCGATGGCCGGCCGCCGCGGCGACCCTGGAGGCCATCTATCGCGACCTGCTGGGCGCGCGCGCATGAGCCGGCGCCTGCGGATCTGTTATCTCGTTGCCGGCCACGGCCTGCTCGCGACCGCCGGCCCGACGCGCAACGTGCTCAGCCTCGCGCAAGCTCTGCAGCCCTATGCCGACGTGACCGTGGCCTTTCGACGGACGCTCGACGCCCGCCCACCGGAAGGGCTCGACGTGGTCGAGATCGATCCCGGCGCTGCGTCGGGTCCGATCCTCGACGACGCGGCCATGCGCGGCCTCGGCTACGGCGAGTTCCTGCGCTATCTGGCCCGCCTGCGGCGCTTCACCGCCGGCCTAGCCGGGCGCTATGACGTGGTCCTCGAGAAGAGCTGGCTCCTTTCCGGCTGGCTGTCCGTGCACGCCGAGCGGCACGGCATGCTGGGCGTCGCGGTGGAGAACGTCGTACCCAGCTCGCGACGCCACGCGGAGGCGGGCCTCGCCAAGCAGGCGCGTGTCCTGGCCGGGCGCTGGTGGGCCGGGCGCTGCCTGCGCCGCTCCCGGCTGGTGATCGCGGAGACGCGCCAGCTCCGCGACGACATCCAGCGGGTTTGGCGGGTGCCCGATGCGCGGATCGCTGTGGTCGGCCTGGGCGTGGATCGGACGTTGTTCCGCCCGATCGAGCAGGCGTCCGCCCGGGCGGCGCTGGGCGTCGCCCCCGAGCGGACCGTGCTGACCTACGTCGGGCTGCTCGACGAGACGCACAACCTGCTGCCGGCGATCGAGGCGGTCGTGACCGCCGAGCGGGCGGACCTAGAGCTGCACCTCGTCGGGGATGGACCGGCGCGGCCAGCGTGCGAGGCGCGCGCCGCCGGCTCGCCGAGGGTGCTGTTCCGTGGCCGGGTGCCCCATCACGAGGTGCCGCAGCAGATCGCGGTTGCCGATCTGTGCCTGGCCCCTTACGACAGTCGCGCCTTCGCGAGCGGTGCGCTCGGTTACTCAACCATGAAGATTCCCGAGTATCTGTGCGTCGGCCGGCCGGTCGTCGCGGCCCCGGCGGAGCGCGCCAAAGAGCTGATCGAGGACGGGGTGACAGGCTTTCTTCTGCCGAACGAGCCGGACCATTGGCGGGCGTTCCTGGCGGCGCTGCCGGCACGCGGCGAGCTCGCCCGGATGGGTCGCCGCGCACTGGATCGGCCATTGCCGTCGTGGGACGACACCGCGCGCGGCTATCTCGCCGCCATCGAGGGCGCGCTCGGCGGCGAGGCCAGCCCGTGAGCGGCGGCGCCTTTCTCGCTTGGCTGCACCTCGTGCTCGGCGTGGCCGTCACCGGGCTGGCGCTCTTCTGGGCGATCATGGGGCGCGCCTTGACCCGCGGCGCCGAGGCCGCCGACGCGCCACGGCTGCTCGCAGTGGCCGCGGGTGCCCGCTGGCCGCATGTCGCGGTTCCGTGGTCGGCACGGCTGCCGTTGCCGCTCCTCGGTATCTTCGTCCTCGTCGCGGCGGCGGTGACCGGCGTGGCGCTGGGCACGCCCGGCACCTTGGTGAGCGGTCTCAAGGTCGTGGCGGTGGTGGCGCTGCTGGTCTGCTTCCGTCAGATCGGCAAGCAGCCGACCGCGGCACTCGGCTACGCCGCGCTCGTGCTGGCGCTGCTCATCATGGCGCTGTCCACCCTGATGGCACGGTGAGCGGGATGCTGCTTTACCAAGCCGCCGTGATCCTCCACGTGCTCGCGATGGCGCTGTGGATCGGCCACATGCTGATCTGGTCGCTGGTCACCGGGCCCGCGCTCAAGGCGGTCGAGCCGGCGGCCACGGCCGAGCTGCTTCGTGCGCGCAGCCTGGAGTTGGGCGGGCTTGGCTGGCCGGCGCTGGCCATTCTCGTCGTCACCGGGCTTTACCTACTCGACATGCGCGGGACCGGGCTTGTCGACGGCTTTCTCGGCGAGGCCGGCTGGCCGCTCGCGCTCAAGCTCTGGTGCGTGCTCGGCATGATCGGCTATCAGGCACTGGTGGGACACCGGCAGGCGAGTCTGGCGATCTACGCCAACATCGCTCTCGCCCTGTTGGTTCTCGCCTGCTCGACGGTCCTGGTGCGGGGGGGATGATGGCGCGGACGCTGGTCATCGGTCTCGAACTCGGCGACGGGCCACTGCTGCTCGAGGGCGCGCGCAGCGGTCGCCTGCCACGACTGCGGGCGCTCCTCGATCGCGGCCTCCACGGGCTGCTCGGTACCACGGCCGAGCAGCTCCACGTATCCGCTTGGCCGTCGCTCTACACCGGGGTCGGTCCGGGCGAGCATGGCGTCTACTACACGTTCCAGCCCGCACCCGGCGTCCAGGGACATCAGCGGTTCCACGAGGGGCTCTATGGTCGGCCGACCTTCTGGCGGCTGCTCGACGAGGCCGGCCGTCGTGCCGTGGTGCTCGATGCGCCCTACACCCATCCCGAGCCTGGGCATCGCGGCGCGCAGATCATCGACTGGGGTGCCTGGGCGCAGTACCTGAAGAAGCGCTCCACGCCGGCCGATCTGCTGGGCGAGCTGGAGCGCGCCGTCGGCGCGTACCCGCTCGGCATGGAGGCGCACGACATCGGTCTCGCGGCACAGGATCCCGACGACATCGAGCGCCGTGTCCTGCGTGCCCTGCCGGTCAAGGCGCGGGCGGCGCAGTGGCTGATGCAGCGCGGCGAGTGGGATGTGCTCTTCACCGTGTTCGGCGAGACGCACTGCGCAGCGCACTATTGTTGGTCGGCGCGTGACCCGGCGCAGGCCCGCCTGATGCGCGTGTTCGAGACGCTCGACCAGGCGATCGGCCAGCTCGTCGACGCCGCGGGGGAGGACACTACCGTGCTCGTCGTCTCGGGCGACGCCGTCGGTCCCAACCATGCCGGCTGGCACCTTATGCCTGAGGTCCTGGCCAAGCTGGGGGTCTTCACGAGCGCCGAGCACCGGCCGAGCGACGACCAGCCACCGCCTGCGCCGGCCAGCTTCGATCCGGTCAAGGCGGTCCGCGACCTGCTGCCCAAGGGCTTCCGCAAGTCGCTGGCGCGCCTGCTGCCGACCGAGATGCGCGACAAGCTGGCCAAGCGGGTCGACACCGCGGCGGTCGATTGGGCGCGCACCCAGGCCTTCTGCCTGCCGAGCGACCTCGAGGGGCTGATCCGGGTCAACCTCAAGGGCCGTGAGCCGCTCGGCATCGTCGAGCCCGGCGAAGCCTTCGAGCGCCTGCTGGACGATCTGACCGCGCAGCTCCGCCAGTTGCGTGACCCGGCCAACGACCGCCCGGTGGTCGCCGACGTGCTGCGGACGGACGCCGCTTTCCCGGGTGGCCGCCGCGACCATCTGCCCGACCTTGTGGTCCTGTGGAACAGCAGCCCAACGCCGATCGAGGCGGTCACCTCGCCGGCCATCGGCACGGTGGCGGCGGCCTCGCCCGACGGCCGTCCGGGCACCCACAAGGGGCCAGGCTTCGTCATCGCCGCCGGCCCGGGCGTGCCCGCCGGGCAGATCCTCGAGGGCGCTGACATCCTCGGCCTCGCACCGACCCTGCTCGCCCGCCATGGTGTCGCCACCCCGGGCCACATGGCCGGGCGGCCCTGGGCACCGCTCGTGGGCTGATCACCGGAGGACCGCTGTTTTGGCCATCCGCCTGTTGCAGATCGGCACCGGCATTCGCGGTCGCCAGTGGGCGCAGATCGTCAAGGAGCGGGCTGGTATTGAGCATGCCGCCCTGGTCGAGCCCGACGCCGACAACCTCGCCCAGGCCCGGCGCATCGTCGGCGATGCCATACCGGCGTTTCCCACGATCGACGCGGCCCTTGCGGCGATCCAGGCCGACGCAGCGCTGATCGTCAGCCCGGACCGGCTGCACGCGGAGCACACGCTGCGCTGCCTCGACGCGGGGCTGACCGTACTTCTCGAGAAGCCGCTGGCGCCGACGCTCGAGGAGGCGCGGGCGATCGTGGACCGGGCGGCGAGCGTCGGACGCCGCGTCATCGTCGGCGAACAGTACCGCTTCTGGCCGGCCGAGCGGACCGTGTTGAAGCTTTTGCAGGAGGGCGCCGTCGGCCGGGTGGATCACGCCACACTGATCGACCGGCGGAACCAGCCGGCCAAGGGCGAGGGCCCGTGGTTCGCGGCTCTCGAGTACGCGCACCTCCAGGACATCGCGGTCCACCATTTCGACTCGCTACGGATGTGGTTCGGGCGTCCGACTGCGGTGTTCGCCAGCGGTTGGCGCACGCCTTGGTCGGACTACCAGGGCAAGTGCGCGACCCAGGCGCTGCTGAGCTTCGGTGACGTGCAGGTCCAATATCTCGGCACCCTCGCCTCGCACCGCTTCGGCACCTCGCTGTGGATCGAGGGTGAGCAGGGCGCGATCTGGACGAACCGCAAGTACGTGGCGCTGCGCAAGCGCGGCGCGCGTTGGTTCTTCCCGGTCCGCAACGTGCGCGTTCCGAAGGGGGACGAGCAGCCCTACCCCAAGGGTGGCACGACCTCGTTGCTCGACAGCCTGGTCGCCGCAGTCGAGCGCAACGCGCTCGCCGAGACGGACGCGGCCGACAACATCTGGTCCATCGCCATGCTCGAAGCCGGCAAGCGCGCCGACCGCGAGCGCCGCGAGGTCCGGGTCGAAGAGATCTATCGCGAGCCGGACCGCGCCTCATGAGTCGCCGGGTCCTGCTCATCGGCCTTGACAGCGCCGATGCCGAGCTGGTCGAGCGCTGGGCTGACGAGGGTCACCTGCCGGTCCTCGCTGACCTGCGCCGCGAAGGTCTGTGGAGCCGGCTCGGCACGACCGCCGAAGTGATGCACGTCTCCGCGTGGCCAACCATCTACACCGGCGTCACGCCAGGACGGCACGGTCTCTACCACGCCTACCAGGTGCGGGCCGGCGATCAGCGCATCCAACGCACCGATCCGAGCTGGATGGCGCGGCCGCCGTTCTGGCGGCACCTCGACGCCGCCGGGCGCCGCTGCATCGTGCTCGACGCCTTCATGGACGGTCCCCTCGACGGCTTCCGTGGCGTCCAGATCCGCGAATACGGCACCTGGACCTGGTTCGGCGAGCGGGGCTCGTCGCCGCCGTCGATGCTCGCCGAGATCGAGCGGCGCTTCGGCCGCTATCCGGCGCCCGAACACATGGACGTGACTCGGGTGCCGGCCGACCTCGTCCGCTTCCGTGACCGCCTCGTGCAGGGGGCCGCGACGAAGGCCCGGGTGACCTCCTGGCTGCTGCGCGAGCAACCCTGGGACATGGCGTTCGTCACCTTCGGTGAGCCGCACGGCGCCGGGCATTATCTCTGGCATGTCGAGGACCGCGACTATCCGAGCCACCCGCCCGGCGGCGTACCGGGCCTGCCGCATCCGGTCCGTGACGTCTACGCGGCGGTCGACCAGGCGATCGGCACGATCCTCGCCGCGGTCGGTGACGACGTGACGGTGCTGGTGTTCTCCGGCGACGGCATGGGACCGAACTACACCGGGTCGCACCTCGTCACCCCGATCCTGTCGCGGATGGACCTGCTGCATGCCTCCGGCGCGGGGGGCAGGCCTAGCCTCCTCAAGCGCTTGCGGCAGATGCTCCCGCTCGCGGCTCGGGAGGCGATCACCCGCTGCCTGCCGCGCCGCCGCCGCCATGAGCTCGCCACCGCCTGGATGAACAGCGGCATCGACTGGGAGCGGACCAAGGCGTTCCTGGTTCCGAATTCGAACGAGGCCTATGTGCGGCTCAACCTCGCTGAACGCGAGCCCTTCGGCCGGGTCGGCCGCGACGAGGCCGCTGCGCTGCTGGAACGGCTGGGCAACGAGCTGGGCCATTTGGTCAACCCCGACAACGGCATCGACGCGGCGGAGCGGGTGACGCATGTCGACGCCGCGTTCCCCGGCCCCGAGCGACCGCACCTGCCCGACCTCGTCGTGTCCTGGCGCCACGCCGCGCGGATCGCGGAGCGGCTCAAGGCGCCGAGCTGTGGCGAGGTGTGCGGTTGCGCGCCGCATCAGGTCTCGCCGTTCTACACGGGCAACCATCGCGCCCTCGCCTTCGTCGCCGGGCGCGGCCCCGGTATTGGCGCTGGGGCTACCCTTCGCGGCGCGCATATCCTGGACCTTCCGGCGACGACGCTGGCGCTGCTCGGCGTCGATGCGCCGTCCTGGTTCGAGGGCCGGGCCTGGGACGAGGTCCTCGGCCGCAAGCTTGCGACGGTGGCGGGGTAGGGGCGATGTGTGGACTGGCGGGGCTGCTGCGCCTCGATGGCTCGCCGGCGGACGAGCGGGACCTGGCGGCCGTGCGGACGATGTGCGAGGTGACCGCTTATCGCGGTCCCGACGACCAGGGTGTCGAGACCATCGGTGCCGCCTGCCTGGGCTCGCGGCGCCTCGCCATCATCGACCTCTCGCCCGCCGGCCATATGCCAATGGCCGATCCGACCCGCCGCTGGTGGATCGCCTATAACGGCGAGATCTACAACTTCCAGGAGACCCGCGACGAACTGGAGCGGCGCGGGGTCGGCTTCCGCTCTCATTCCGACACGGAGGTTCTGCTCCAGGCCTGGATCGCCTGGGGTCCGGCCTGCCTCGACCGGTTCGCCGGCATGTTCGCCTTCGCGGTGTATGACAGCGCGACCGGCGAGCTGACCCTGGCGCGCGACCGTTACGGCGTGAAGCCGCTCTATTGGATGGACGCGGGTGGCCGCCTGCTGTTCGCGTCGGAGATCAAGGCGCTGTTGACCCAGAGGCCGACGGCTTCTCTCGATCATCAGCGGCTCGGCGAGTGGTGGCTCTATCGCAATGTCGATGCGCTGGCTCCCGAGACGCTGATCGAGGGCGTGCGCCAGCTCATGCCGGGCCAGCTGCTGCGCGCGCGCGACGGACGGATCTCCGTCGAGCCCTGGTACGATGCCGTGGACCGGGTCGACGAGGCCGAGCATCGTCGCCTCGGAGCGCTCACGGCCGAGCAGATCGTCGTCGAGGTCGAGCGCCAGCTCGACGAGTCGGTACGCCTCCGGCTGGTCGCCGACGTCCCGGTGGGCACGCTCCTTTCCGGCGGCCTGGACTCGAGCCTCGTCACCGCGCTGGCCGCACGTCACTCGCAGCAGCTCACTGCGTTTCACGTCTCCGTGGTCGGTCACGAGGACATGGACGAGCGGCGGTTCGCCGAGACGCTCACCGCGCACCATCGCATTCCGTTCATCCCCTTGGACCTCACGGCGGCCGGCTTCCGTGCCAACCTCGCCCACGTCACGTGGCTCGAGGACCTGCCACTGACCCACGCCAACTCCGTCGCCTACCATCTGATCGCCAAGGTGGCCCGCGCGCACGGCACGATCGTCGTGTTGAGCGGCGAGGGTGCCGACGAGCTGTTCGGCGGCTATGCCTGGAACTACCGGCGACGGATGCGACTGCGGCGGCTCGAGCCGTGGCTGCGGCGTCTCCCCGCCAGTGTCCACGACACCGCGGCGCTGCTCGTCTACGCGCATGCCGGGCTGCCGGTGACCGCGCGGCGCTTCCGTGAACTCCTGCCCCCGGCGATCGGCGTGCTCGACCGCTTCGCCCGGGCCGATGCCGAGGCGCGGTGCGCCGAGGCCTACGGGTTCGTGCGCGATCCTGTCGTGCGCGACGTGTCCGGCGCGATGCTCGCCGACCTCGGCGACTTCCTGGCACCGCTGTTGCGCCGCCTCGATCGGACGACGATGGGGGCGTCGATCGAGTGCCGCGAGCCGTTTCTCGACCACCGGCTCGTCCACACCGCGATCAACTTGCCGCTCGAATGGAAGGTCGGCCGCCGGGCCGACAAGTGGGTACTCAAGCAGATCGCCCGGCGCCACCTGCCGGACGGCCTGATCTGGCGCAAGAAGATGGGCTTTCCCCTGCCGTTGGCCGACTACATCGCGCCGCTCGCCACGCCCGACTTCTTCGCCAACGGTTTCTGCGAGGACGCGCTTCGCCTCGGGCGCCGCGGCACGGCGCGGCTGCTCGAGGGCTGGCGGCGTTGGACCTTCGGTGCGTTCGGGCTGATCACCTTGGAGCTGTGGGGGCGCATGTTCCTTATGGGCGAGCCGGTCGACTCGGTGAGTGAGCGAATCGCCGCGGTCGAGCCGGCGGCGGTCCCCGCTCGATCGCAGGCGGTGTTGCGGGCTGCCGCCTGAGCTGCGGAGAATGGCCCCGCCGGTCCCCAACTTCGTGCTGATCGGCGCCGCCAAGGCGGGCACGACGTCGCTCCACCGCTGGCTCGCCCAGCACCCGGACATCTTCGTCCCGCGACAGAAGGAGCTCCATTTCTTCGCCGCGCCATGGTTACGCGAGAACTGCAAGGGTCCAGGCGACGCCCGGACCTTGCAGGACATTCCCGCCGATTGGGACGCATATCGCAGCCACTACGCGGCGGCGCACGGGCGCCGAGCGATCGGCGATCTCTCCCCGTCCTATTTCGCGTGGTGGCCGTCGCGCGATGCGATCCGCGATCGGCTCGGGCGCCCGAAGATCATCCTGGCGCTCCGCGACCCGGTAGAGAAGGCTTACTCGCAATACATGCATCTGGTCCGGGACGGGCGCGAGACGTTGAGCTTCGCCGACGCGCTCGCCGCGGAGGAGGACCGCACCCGCCAAGGCTACGGAGCCCTGTGGCGATACGTCGGCAGCGTGCTTTACGCCGAGCCCACGGAGCGCTTCCTCGAGTGCTTCGGCACCGACCACGTGCGTGTGATCTTCTTCGAGGATCTCGTCCGTGATCCGCAGGGAACGATGCGTGATCTGCTGACCTTCCTGGAGGTCGACCCGACCGCGCCGATCGATACCGGGAGCGTCGCCAACCGCTCCGGCGCTCCGAAGTCCCGGGCGATGGCGGCGCTCCTCAACAACCCTACCCTCCGACGGATCGCCCGGACTGTCCTGCCCGGCTCGCTCGTGGCCCAGGTCGGCGCACGGGCCACGGCCCTGAACACGGGAGCGAAGCCGGATCTCGATCCGCCCTCGCGGGCGCTGATCGAGGAGCGGGTCGCCGCGGACACCGCGCGGCTGGCGCGGTTGATTGGCAGGGAGCTGCCCTGGGGTCACAGGCGGCCGCAAGCGCCGTCCTGAGCACCTGGATATCGCCGGTTCGGGGCGAAGGATCGTCTCTCGAGCGGCTGTTTCACGTATGATTTCGCTGTCGCATGGGCCGCGACCAGACGCTCGGGGGTGGCGCACAGCGTGCCGCTCATGACGTAGGAGGGGAATCGCGGAAGGGGGGAATCGCGCGGGGAGGGTCATTGCATGATCAGACCCATGGGAGCACCTCGCGCATGTCCTTGGCGTCCACGGGCGATCTCAAGATCGCCATCACGATGCAAAGCCTCGACCCGAGCTAGGGTGGCATCGGCGTCTACACGAAGGAGCTGGTGAGCAGCCTGCTCCGCGGCGACCGCGCCAACAGCTACCTGCTCGTCTACCCGAGCTTCGGCCGGGCGCGGCGGCAGGCTGGGCGATTCGAGGCGCGATACGAGAACGTGCGCGAGGTCGTCACCAGCGGTTGGTCGGTGCCGAACGCGACCTGGTGGGATCAGGTGGTGCTGCCCCGCGCGCTCAGTGCGCAGAAGGTCGATGTCGTGTTCAATCCGTTCTGGTCGGCGCCCTTGTTCGGCGACTACCGGAAGGTCACCACGATGCACGACGTGACAGCGGCGCTGCTCGCCAACACACCGGCGCAAGCCTTCGATCTAAAGCGTCGCCTGCAGCAGGGGCTGCGCAACCATCTGCTGCTCGGCGCGATCGACCGGGTCATCTCGATCTCCCACACCATGACCGCCGACCTCATGCGCTACATGCGTATGCCCGAGGACCGGATCCGCACCGTCTGGCATGGCGTCAGCGAACGCTTCCGTCCTGTGGAGTCCGTGGATGTCCTCGCTCGGGTCCGCGAGCACTATCGGCTGCCCGAACGCTTCGTCCTCTTCGTCGGACACATCTATCCTCAGAAGAACTTCGGCAACCTCGTGCGGGCGTTCGCCCGGATCGCCGCCGACCTCGACCAGCATCTGGTCGTCGCCGGCCGCCAGCGCTGGAACTCCGAAGGCGAGCACGCGCTCGTCGAGGAACTGGGGCTGTCCGACCGCGTGCACTTCCTGTCCTACGTCGAGCACAAGGATCTCCCGGCGCTCTACAGCCTAGCCTCCTGCTTCGCCTTCCCGTCATTCTACGAGGGCTTCGGCCTCGTGCTGCTGGAGGCGATGGCGTGCGGCTGTCCTACTGTGGCCTCGTGTGGGGGCGCCGTTCCCGAGGTCGCGGCCGACGCCGCTCTGCTGTCTGATCCCCACAGCGTTGAAGAGATGACGGATTGCCTTGTGCGGATGCTGACCGATGCCGACCTGCGCGCCGCGCATGTCCACCGCGGTCGCGCCCGGGCGGCGCAGTTCACCTGGGACCGTTGCGCAGAGGCGACATTAGATGTCCTGGCGGAGACGGTCCGCGCGCCGATTCTGTCCGCCGGTCTCGCGACGAGCCGCGCCTAGCTCTTCGCCTTCTTCGCCGCGCGTCGGCACCCGAACGGTGCGCGGCGGCGTGTCCGGTCACACGCAAGTGTGCCCGCAGCGTTACTGGGGTTGCATTCCGGTCCGCCGCCGACTACCAAAGATGTAAGGAAATATAGGGTGAGGTATTGGCGCAAACCGGACTGGCTTGGAGCAGAGTACAACCAATCAAAAAAGATCACGGCGCTGCAAAGGGATAACGGGCAGCGCTGAGGTGTCGATGGAGATACGAGATCGGCCGTTGCCACGGCCTTGGGCGTGCGGCGTCGCTCGACGAGCATCGCGGTGACGCCGCCCTGCTCACGCGCAAGCCCGGGCTGCGTCGGAGACGAGGGGCGCTGGAACCATGACGAGCAAGGCCGAGGGAATGCGGATCGCCATCACGATGCAGAGCCTCGATCCGACCTGGGGCGGGATCGGTATCTACACGATCGAGCTCGTGCGCAGTCTTCTGCGGCTTGATCGGAAGAACTCCTATCTGCTGGTCTACCCGAACTTCGGCCCGGCGCGATCGCGCATCGGGCAGTTCAAGCGTCGTTACGACAATGTCGAGGAGGTCATCGCGCCTGGCCCGCGGATCCCAATCGCGACGATCTGGGACCAGTTCATCCTCCCGCGCACACTGCGCGAGCACAAGGTCGACGTACTGTTCAATCCCTACTGGTCCGTCCCGATCCGCGGCGACTACAAGAAGGTCATCATCATGCACGCGGTGGAGCGCCACACGCTGCGCAAGGTGTTCGATCTGAAGCGCCGGATCCAGCAGGGTATCCGCGAGACGGTCCTGATCGGCGCCGCCGACCGCATCATCTCGATCTCCAACGTGATGACCGAGGACCTGCAGCGGCACATGCATATCCCGCTTGAGAAGATCCGCACGGTCTACCATGGGCTCAACGAGAAGTTCCGTGTCCTCGACGACGCGGAGGCGTTCGCGCGGATGCGCACGGAGTATCGCCTTCCCGAACAGTTCGTTCTGTTCGTCGGTCATGTTTACCCACAGAAGAACTTCGGCAACCTCTTGCGTGCATTCAAGATGATTGCCTCAGACCTCCCCCATCATTTGGTTGTGGCGGGTCAGCCTCGCTGGAAGTTCGCTGAGGATTACGCCCTGATCGAGGAGCTCGGCCTCAAGGATCGAGTGCGGTTCCTCTACTTCGTCGAGAACGACGATCTCCCTTATCTTTACAATATGGCGTCCTGCTTCGTGTTTCCGTCCTTCTACGAGGCGTTCGGCCTGGCACTGGTCGAGGCAATGGCCTGTGGCTGCCCCGTGGCCGCTGCCAATGCCGGCGCGATCCCCGAGGTCGCCGCCGGCTCGGCGCTGTTGTTCGACCCGCACGCGGTCGACGAGATCGCATCGGCCGTGCGCCGGCTGCTGACCGATCCGGCATGCCGCGAGGAGCATGTTCGGCGCGGGCTGGCGCGCGCCGCGAACTTCAGCTGGGATCGCTGCGCGCTGGAGACGCTGGCGGTGCTCGAGGAGTGCGTCGCAAGGCCGGAGGCGGTTCCGGCCGAGGTCGGCCGGCAGGCTCCGGCGACCGCGCCCGTCTCGGTGCACGCCCTGGCACCGGACGAACGAACGCCGACGTCTCACCAGCGGCGCTTCAAGTTCGCCGCGCCGGTGCGCGGTCTGTAGGAAAATTCTCGACTCAGCGACGGTAGGGCGGGCAGATGCCGGCATGAGTTCGGCCGCGGCGATCACGACGCGCGCTGCGCGAGGCGCGGTGTTGCAGATGGCTGGGTTCATCACCCTGACGCTCTGCAGCTACGTCGCGGTGATGCTGCTCGCGCGCCATCTCGGGCCCGCGGCGTACAGCGTCTACGGCGTCGTCTACTCCACGTTGCTTGCGACGGAGCTGATGCTGCGCCTTGGGGTGCCGCAGTCACTGACCAAGCTCGTCGCCGGAGCGGACGGATCGGCGCGGTCGCTGGAGGCGACGGGCATCACGCTCGTCCTCTGCATCAACATCGTCGCGTTCGCCGTCTTCTGGATGGCGGCGCCGCTGCTGGCGCAGATCCTCCGGGTGGAGGACGGGACGCGCCTGTTCCGGATTGCGGCGATCGACCTGCCCTTCTTCGGCCTCTACACGGTACTCGCGCACATCATGGGCGGCCGGCGCAACTTCCTGCGCGGCAGCGTTGCGACGATGGCTTACGGCGCCACCAAGGTGGTCGGTGTTGCCGTGCTCATAGCAAGCGGCAGTCTCGGCATCCCTGGGGCGCTGGTGGTGAACATCGCGGCGTCGATCGTCGGGGTGCTCGTGCTCTTGCCGGCCGCTGGTGCCGCGGTGCTGCGGCCGGAACTCGGCGAACGAGCCGCGATCTTCGCGCTGGCCGCACCGATCATGCTCGCTGACTTCGGCGTCCAGGCGCTGCTTGCGATCGACCTCTGGATGCTCAACGCGCTGGGCAGCGCGGTGCCGGCCGAAGTCAAGGGCCATTACGTGGCCGCCTTGAACCTCGCCCGCGTGCCGAACCTGCTCGCCTTCGTGCTGGCGACCGTGCTCATCCCCTCGGTCAGCAAGGCGCTGGCGCAGCGCGACGATGACAGCGTGCGGCGGCTCGTCCGCGGGGCGACCCGGTTCCTGGCCGTCCTCGTCCTGCCGGCCTGCGTGCTGATCGCCGTCAATGCCGAGGCGATTCTGGCCCTGCTCTTCTCTTCGGCCTTCGCCCCCGGCGCTCCCTATCTGGCCCTGCTGATCTTTGCCCATGGGCTCGGCTTCACCTGCCTCTCCAGCCTCCAGTCGATTCTGGTGGGCGCGGGCAAGGCGGCCGCGGGCGCGCGGCGGATCTATGGTGGGCTCGCCGTGGCGCTCCTCGTGAACGCAGTCCTGATCCCGCGCTTCGGTGCCGACGGTGCTGGGGTGGGCGCGGTTCTCGCGTTCGCGGTGGCGGCGGTGCTCGTCGGCGGCATCGTCCGCGCGACGGTCGGTGCCTTGGTCGAGGTCCGCGTCGCCGTGCTGGCGGTGCTCGCCAGCCTCGGTATCGGTGTCCTCGGCTGGCTGATCCCGTCACACGGTGTTCTGGTTCTTGTCGAGCTCGTCGTTCTCGGTCTCGTTCATCTCGGCGTCGCCTGGATGCTGGGGCTGATCGGCAAGGCGGACCTGGTCCTGCTCGGCATCCGGAATGGCGGGGAAACGAGAACGGGGGCCGACGCCCCCGTTCCCTGAGCCAGGCGGCGCTCCGCTCAGCCGCGGATGCCCTCCGGCATCGCCTTGCCTTCCTTCCACGCGTTGATCAGCGTGTCGTAGTCGACCGTGACGCCTTGCGGCTTCTCGTTGGCCAGCTTCGGCTTCGGCGCGTTGACCCCGCCCTCGGACTTGGCGAACCACTCCTCGGGATCGACCTCGGGGTTGAGCCTCGGCCCGCACTCGCCCTGGACGCCGGCGCGCTGGATGCGCTCCATCACCCGGTCCATCTCGCGGGCGAGATTGTCCATCGCCGTGTCGACCGTGACCTCGCCGGCCACCGCCTCGCCGATGTTCTGCCACCAGAGCTGGGCCAGCTTCGGGTAGTCGGGCACGTTGATGCCGGACGGCGTCCACATCACCCGCGCCGGGCTGCGGTAGAACTCGACCAGCCCACCCAGCATCGGCGCCCGCTCCGTGAAGGACTCGTGGTTGATGTCGCTGTCACGGATGATGGTCAGGCCGACATGGCTCTTTTTCAGGGACGTGGTCTTGGCGACGGTGAACTGCGCGTAGAGCCAAGCCGCCTTGCGTCGATCGACCGGGGTCGAGTTCATCAGCGTCCAGCTACCGGCGTCCTGATAGCCGAGCTTCATGCCGTCGACCCAGTAGGGCCCGTGCGGCGACGGTGCCATGCGCCACAGCGGCCGGCCCTCGTCGTCGACGGTGTTGTTGCCCTCGCTCTTCGGCGCCACCATCGATGCGGTGAAGGCGGTGTACCAGAAGATCTGCTGCGCAACGTTGCCCTTCGCCAAGCTCGGCAGGGACTGGTAGAAATCCATGCCGAGAGCGCCCGGCGGCGCGTAGGCGCGCAGCCACTCCATGTACTTCCGCAGCGCGTACTTGGCCGACGGGCCGTTCGTCTCGCCGCCCCGGCTGACACTGGCGCCGACCGGGTTGCAGCCCTCCATGCGGATGCCCCACTCGTCGACCGGCTTGCCGTTAGGCAGACCGCGGTCGCCGGTGCCGGCCATGGACAGCCAGGCGTCGGTGAAGCGCCAGCCGAGGTCCGGCGCCTTCTTGCCGTAGTCCATGTGACCGTAGATGGCCTTTCCGTCGATCTCGCGAATGTCGTTGGTGAAGAACTCGGCGATGTCCTCGTAGGCCGACCAGTTGACCGGGACGCCCAGCTCGTATCCGTACTTCTCCTTGAACTTGGCCTTGATGTCCGGATTCGTGAACCAGTCGTAGCGGAACCAGTAGAGGTTCGCGAACTGCTGGTCGGGGAGCTGGTAGAGCTTACCGTCCGGCCCGGTGGTGAACTCCTTGCCGATGAAGTCGTCGACATCGAGCGTCGGCAGGGTGACGTCCTTCCCGTCGCCCTCCATCCAGTCGCTGAGTGGCACGACGAAGCCGTAGCGGCTGTGGGTGCCGATCAGGTCGCTGTCGTTGACGTAGGCGTCGTAGATGTTCTCGCCCGACTGCCACTGCGTCTGCAGCTTCTCGATGACGTCGCCCTCCTGGATCAGGTCGTGCACGACCTTGATCCCGGTGATCTCCTCGAAGGCCTTGGTCAGCACCTTCGACTCGTACTCGTGGGTCGGGATGGTCTCCGAGACCACCTTGATCTCCATGCCGCGGAACGGCTCCGCCGCCTTGATGAACCACTCCATCTCCTTGAGCTGCTCGTCGCGCGACAGCGTGGAGGGCTGGAACTCCTGGTCGACCCAGCGCTCGGCCGCGGCCATGTCGGCCAGTGCCGGACCGCCGCTGCCAAGCAGGGCGACCAGCGCCGCGCTCGCCAGCAGGCGTGAATGGAACCTGTTCTGCACGTGCTACCTCCCAGATCGCCTTCATCCACGGCCGGGCCGCCGGGCCCGTGACCGCCGGGGCGGGAAGGCCCGCCGCCCCGGACGAGAAACCCTTCATCCCCAGCGCAGCACGACGGCCATCCAGAGCAACGCGACGATCGAGGCGCCCCACAACGGGGCGTCCACTACCGCCAGCCAGCCGAGATGGATGTACGCGCTGCCGAGCAGCCCGACGAACAGGCGATCGCCACGCGTGGTACGGATCGGCAGGAAGCCCCGTCGCTCGACCGTCGGCCAGACCAGCTCGAGGCCGGTCATCGCCAAGAGCATCAGCGCGATCCCGGTGAAGAACACGGCCGTCGGCCAGGTCCATGCCATCCATTCGAGGCTCACGCGCCGGCCTCCTCACACCCGGCCGAGGGCGAAGCCCTTGGCCATGTAGTTGCGCACGAACCAGATCACCAACGCACCGGGCACGATGGTCAGCACGCCGGCGGCGGCGAGCAGCCCCCAGTCCAGCCCGGTGGCGCTCACCGTGCGGGTCATCACGGCCGCGATCGGCTTGGCGTTGGTCGTGGTCAGTGTGCGCGCCATCAGCAGTTCGACCCAGGAGAACATGAAGCAGAAGAACGCCGTCACCCCGATGCCGGTCTTGATCAGCGGCATGAACACAGTGAAGAAGAAGCGCGGGAAGCTGTAGCCGTCGAGATAGGCGGTCTCGTCGATCTCGCGCGGTACGCCCGACATGAAGCCCTCGAGCACCCAGACGGCGAGCGGCACGTTGAACAGGCAATGCGCCAGCGCCACGGCGATGTGCGTGTCGATCAGCCCGATCGTCTGATAGAGCTGGAAGAACGGCAGCAGGAACACCGCCGGTGGTGCCATTCGGTTGGTCAGGAGCCAGAAGAACAGGTGCTTGTCGCCGAGGAAGCGGTAGCGCGAGAAGGCATAGGCCGCGGGCAGGGCCACCGTGAGCGAGATCACGGTGTTCATGGTCACGTAGATGATCGAGTTGACGTATCCTGAATACCAGGACGCGTCAGTGAAGATCTTGAGGTAGTTGGCGAAGGTCGGGTCCGTCGGGACGAGCTGGAAGCTGGTCAAGATGTCGGCGTTGGTGCGCAGCGACATGTTGACCATCCAGTAGATGGGCAGCAGTAAGAGTAGCAGATAGAGGATCAGACCGACCGTGGCGGGACGCGCGCGCATCAGGCCCTCCCGCGCCCGACGTTCTGCAGCACCTGGTAGAAGATCCAGGAGAACAGCAGGACGATCAGGAAGTAGATGATCGAGAACGCCGCGGCCGGGCCGAGGTCGAACTGACCGACCGCGATCTTGACCAGGTAGATCGAGAGGAAGGTCGTGGCGTTACCGGGCCCGCCGCCGGTCAGTACGAACGGCTCCGCGTAGATCAGGAAGCTGTCCATGAAGCGGAGCAGGATGGCGATGGTCAGGACGCCGCGCATCTTGGGCAGTTGAATGTAACGGAACACCGCCCAGCGGCTGGCCCCGTCGATTTGCGCAGCCTGGAAATAGGCGTCGGGGATCGCCTTGAGCCCGGCATAAGCGAGCAGCGCCACGAGCGGCGTCCAATGCCACACCTCCATCAGCATCAGCGTCACCCAGGCGTCGAGCGGCGAGGCGGTGTGGTCGAAGCCGAGCCCGAGCCGGTTGATGGTGTTGCCCATCAGCCCGATGTCGGGGCGGGTGAAGATGATCCAGATCGTGCCGATCACGTTCCACGGGATGAGCAGCGGCAGGGCGAGAACGACGAGCACGAGCGACACCGACCAGCCCTCACGCGGCATCGCGAGCGCGATCATGACGCCCAACGGGATCTCGATCAGCAGCACGAGCCCGGAGAACAGGAACTGCCGCCACAGCGCGTCGTGCAGGCGGGTGTCGGCGAGGACCTCCTCGAACCACTCGGTGCCGACCCAGACGCGCTCGCCCGGACCGAAAATGTCCTGCACCGAGAAGTTGACCACCGTCATCAATGGGATGATGGCGCTGAACGCGACCACCAGAAGGACCGGGATGACGAGAAGCCAGGCGCGGTTGTTCTCGGTCTTGTCCATCGTCGCCTCAGCCCACCAGGCGCCCGTCGCGATAGAGCCGCGCCCACGCCGGCGGCAGCACGAGATGTGCCGTCCCCGCCGGCAGTGCTTGCCCCTCCGGCAGCTTGATCTTCAGCTCATGGCTCGCGAGCCGTGCCGTCACGAGGCGGAAGTTGCCCAGATCCTCGACGCGCTCGACCTGCGCGGCCAAGGAGCCCGGCGTCGGTGTTTCGTGCAGCTCGATGAACTCCGGGCGGATCCCCAGCTCCAGCGTGCCGTTGCTGCCGTTCACCCGCGCCGCAAGCGACGGATCGAGCGGTGTCTCGACCCCGGCGATGGCGAGGCCGCCGTCGGTCGCGACGCAGGGCAGGAAGTTCATGCCCGGCGAGCCGATGAAATAGCCGACGAAACGGTGCTCGGGCCGCTCGAACAGCTCCTGCGGCGTCCCGAGCTGGAGCACGCGCCCGTCATGCATGACGACGACCTTGTCGGCGAAGGTCAGCGCTTCGTTCTGGTCGTGAGTGACGTAGATCAGGGTCCGCCGGAACCGCTCGTGGACCTGCTTGAGCTTGCGCCGCAGCAGCCATTTCAGGTGCGGATCGATCACCGTCAGTGGCTCGTCGAACAGGATCGCCGCGACGTCGCTGCGCACGAGGCCACGACCGAGGGAGATCTTCTGCTTCTGGTCGGCCGTGAGTCCCGCCGCACGCCGGTCGAGCATCGGGGTCAGCTCGAGCATCTCGCCGACCTCGGCCACGCGCGCGCGAACCTCCGCCTCCGCGACCCCCCGGTTGCGCAGGGGAAAGCCGAGATTCTCGGCGACCGTCATGGTGTCGTAGACGACCGGGAACTGGAAGACCTGGGCGATGTTGCGCTCGGCCGGGCTCAGCGCGGTGACGTCGCGGCCGTCGAACAGGACCCGCCCCTCGCTCGGTCGGAGCAGACCGGAGATGATGTTGAGCAGGGTGGACTTGCCGCAGCCCGAAGGCCCGAGCAGCGCGTAGGCGCCGCCATCCTCCCAGACAAAGGTCATCTTTTTCAGCGCATAGTCGGCATCGCTCGCTGGCCGCGGCCGGTAGCTGTGGGCGAGCTCAGCCATCTCGACGCGTGCCACGGCCCGCCCCCCTAACCCGACCGCTCGGGCGCGGCGCGCAATGCGCCGTCTTCGCCGAAGGCGTAGAGGCGCGCCGGATCGATGTGGATCCGGACCGGCTCGCCCAGCGCGTAGGTGTGCACACCCGCCTGCTGCACGACCCAGGAGACGCCGCTGTGGTGGACGTGGACGAAGGTCTCCGAACCGGAGATCTCCGCCAGCTCGACCTCGCCCGGAACCGCCACGTCGTGGCCCGTGCGCCGCTCGATCGAGAGATGCCCTGCACGCACGCCGAACTGATAGCGGCCGGGCGGGAGGCCGCGCAGATGATGGGTGAGCGGCACGTGGATCGCGGCACCGAGGACAGCGACGCCGTCATCGACCCGTCCGTCGATCATGTTCATCGGCGGGTCGCTGAAGTTGCGGGCCACCTCGGCGCTCGCCGGATGGCGATAGACGTCGATGGTCCGGCCGTGCTGGAGCATGCGCCCCTCGCTCAGCACCACGACGTCGCCGCCCATGATCAGCGCCTCGGCCGGCTCGGTGGTGGCGTAGACCACGATCGCGTCACGCGCGGCGAACAGTGACTGCAGCTCCTCCCGCAGCTCCTCGCGCAGCTTGTAGTCGAGGTTCACAAGGGGCTCGTCGAGGAGGAGCAGGCGCGCCTGCTTGACAAGCGCGCGCGCAATGGCGCAGCGCTGCTGCTGGCCGCCGGAGAGCTCGGCCGGCAGGCGGTCGAGCAGGCCGTCGATGTGCAGCATCGCCGCCGTTTCGCGGACGCGCCGGTCGACCTCGGCGCGGCCGAGGCCCTGCCGGCGCAGGGGCGATGCGATATTGTCGAAGACGGTGAAGCTCGGATAGTTGATGAACTGCTGGTAGACCATGGCCACGCTGCGGCGCTGCAGCGGGATCTCGTGGATGTCCTGGTCGTCGAGCAGCACCTTGCCGCGGGTCGGGCGGTCGAGGCCGGCCATCAGGCGCATCAGCGAGGTCTTGCCGGACAGGGTCGGACCCAAGAGTACGTTGAGCGAGCCTGGGGCAAGCTGGAGCGAGACATCCTCGAGCCAGATCTCGCCGGCGACGGTCCGCCCGACGCGGTCGAGCCGCAGGCTCACGACACCGGCTCCGTCGCGGGGGCGGCGTGCGCCGCGAGCCAGGCGCCGATCGGAACGGCCAGCTCGTTGCCGGCGCGCAGGCCAAGCTTGGTCCGCCGCCAGAGCACGTCCTCGGGCTCGCGCGCCCATTCCTCGCGGTGGAGGTGTTCGAGTTCGGCCTCGTAGAATCCACCGCCAAAATGCCGCCCGAGATCGTTCAGGCCGCGGCGGCCGGCGAGGATGCGGCTCGTGCGGGTGCCGTAGTTGCGGGCGAGCCGGCGCGCGACGTCCTCCGGCAGCCACGGATGCTCGCGACGCAGCTCGGCGAGGAACCGGGCGGGGTCGGCACCGGGCAGATCCCCGCCGGGCAGCACGGCGCTGGCGGTCCAGGCGCCACGCGCGAAGCCCAGCACGGGCTGCAGCTTCTCGAGCGCGTGCTCCGCGAGCTTGCGGTAGGTGGTGAGCTTGCCGCCGAACACCGAGAGCAGCGGCGCTTGGCCGGTTGGCGCGTCGAGATCGAACACGTAGTCGCGGGTGACGGCCGAGGGGTTGGCGCTCGCGTCGTCGTAGAGCGGGCGCACGCCGGCGTAGGACCAGACGACGTCGCCGGGGCCGATCTCGTGCCGGAAATACCGGTTCACAACCTGGCAGAGATAGGCCGTCTCCTCGGGCGAGCAGGTGACCGCGGCGGGATCGCCCTCGTAGGGCACGTCGGTCGTCCCGATCAGGCTGAACTCGTCCCGCCACGGGATCACGAAGACGATCCGTTTGTCCTCGTTCTGCAGGATGTAGGGATGCCCGCCGTCGTAGAGCTTGCGCGTGACGATGTGCGAGCCCTTGACGAGCCGCACCCTGCTCCGGGTGTCGAGCCCCAGCTCCTCCTGGAGAAAGCTGGAGACCCAGGGCCCCGCCGCGTTGACCAGGGCCCGGGCGCGGATGGTCCGCGTCACGCCGCGGCGCTCGTCGCGCAGCTCGACCGACCACCCGTCGGACTCGCGGCGCGCCCCGGTGCACCGCGTTCGGGTGAGAATGCGCGCGCCGCGCTCATGGGCGTCGATCGCGTTGAGCACGACGAGACGGCTGTCGTCGACGGCGCAGTCGGCATAGGAGAAGGCGGTGCGCACCCAGGGCTTGAGCGGCGCGCCGTAGGCGGTTCCTTCCAGCCGCAGGCGGCGGCTCGCCGGCAGTTTCTTCCGCCCACCGAGATGGTCGTAGAGGAACAGGCCGGCGCGGATCATCCAGGCGGGGCGCTGCTCCGGCGAATGCGGCAGGACGAACTCGAGCGGCCAGACGATGTGCGGCGCGGCTTGCAGCAGCACCTCGCGCTCGATCAGCGCCTCCCGGACCAGCCGGAACTCGTAGTATTCGAGGTAGCGCAGGCCGCCGTGGATGAGCTTGGACGACCATGAGGAGGTGTGACTGGCGAGATCGTCCTTCTCAGCCAGGACCACGGACAGCCCGCGCCCGGCCGCATCGCGGGCGATACCGACGCCGTTGATGCCGCCGCCGACGACGAGCAGATCGACCTGAGCCGCTTGCGCCATCCCTGCCTTCTGTCGCGGGGCCCGCGACGCTTCCCGCGCTCTTGGTTCGTTTCCGAAGCCTACTTGCGCCGCAAGCGGTTCGCAAGCGAAAATCGGGTGGGACTAGGTCTCCTCGCCGGCCGCGCCGGCGACGTGCACGGCGACGCCCGCAGCCGACAGACGCTCGGCCAGCGGCGGCGGTGGCGCCTCGTCGGTGAACAGAGCGTCGACCTGGCCGATGTCGCCGAGCCGCACCATCGCGTTGCGCCCGAACTTGCTGTGGTCGGCGACCAGCAGCACCTCGCGCGAGTTCTCGATGATCGCCTGCGCCACGCGGACCTCGCGGTAGTCGAAGTCGAGCAACGCGCCGTCGAGGTCGATCCCGCTGATGCCGATGATCCCGTAGTCGACGCGGAACTGGCGAATCAGGTCGAGCGCCGCCTCGCCGACAATGCCGCGGTCGCGGCTGCGTACCAACCCGCCCGTGATGATCACCTCGAAGCTCGGATTCGCGCTGAGCAGGCTCGCGACATGGAGATTGTTCGTGACCACGCGCAGTTCGACATGCTCGAGCAGGGCGCCGGCGACCGCCTCGGTGGTCGTGCCGATGTTGATGAACAGCGAGGATCGGTTCGGAATCGCGCGTGCCACCAAGCGGGCGATGCGCCGCTTCGCGGCGAGGTTCATCACCTGACGGTCGCTGTAGTCGGCGTTGACCACCGAGGATGGCAGGCCGGCCCCGCCATGATACCGCTGCAGCAGGTTCTGCTCGCAGAGCTCGTTGATGTCGCGGCGGATCGTCTGCGGCGTCACGCCGAGCTCGCTCGACAGCGCCTCGACCGCGACGTAGCCAAGCCGCCGGGCCCGCTCGAGGATCTGCTCCTTGCGCTCGCGACTGGCCGCCACCGCTGCTCTGCCGGTTCGTTCTCGCAGGCTCCGGCGCGTATTCTGACAGAGCGGCTGCGCGCCGCAAGCGGCCGGCCGGGCGATCAGGACGGGGTGACGCGGCGGAGCGTGAGGTTGACGCGGCCACCGCCGGGGATGAGGGCGCTGCTGCCAGGGACGATTCGGTCGATGCCGTGAAATGCGAGTCGCGCTGGGCCGCCGAGCACGACGACGTCGCCGCTGCGTAGGACCATCGAGCTCGTCGACGCGCGGCGCGACAACCCGCCGATGCGAAACAGCGCGTCGTCGCCGAGCGAGACCGAAAGCACCGGGGCCGTGAGGTCGATCTCGTCGCGGTCCTGGTGCAGCCCCATGCGCGCGGTCCCGCGGTAGAGGTTGACGAGGCAGCATTCCGGCAGAGCCGGCCAGCCCGTCACCTCGCGCCACAGCGCGTGCAGCCGCTCGGGGATGGGCGGCCAGGGCGCGCCGGTCTCGGGGTGGGCCGGCGTGTAGCGGTAGCCGGCGCGATCGGTGACCCATCCGAGCGGCCCGAGATTCGCCATCCGTACCGAGAGCGGTCGGCCGCTGCGTGGCATGGTCGGCCGAAACCAGGCCGTCTCCCCGACAGCGGTCAGCACCTCCGCAAGCAGCGCCTGTTGCACTTGTGGCAGGAGGTGCCCGGGAAGGAAGCGGAGACCAGCAAGGTCAACCACGGCGCTCGTCCGACCCGCTCAGAACGGTGCCAGGGACAGCCCGAGCGCCCGGTCGACCAGCCACAGGCCCGCCACCAACGAGGCCGCGATCGAGCCGGCAGGTATCACCCGACGTCCGTAGGGGGCGCTCGAATGGAACGGCAGCAGCGCGGCCAGGAACAGGGCAGCGATCAGGATCTGGAAGGCCTCGATGCCGAGGTTGAACCCGAGCAGCGCCACGGCGAGTCCGTCCGGCGGCAGACGTAGCGGTCCCAGCGCGGCGGCGAAGCCCAGTCCATGGACCAGTCCGAAGGCGAACGCCACCTGCCACCGGCGGCCGGGCAGGAACGGCCGGACATTGTCGATGGCGGTGAGCAGCTTGACCGCCTCAATCAGCGCCGGCGCCCAGTATCGCGGGCCGTTGTGGCTCGGCCGGTCGGTGACCGGCGGGCAGCAGCACCACGAGCAGGAACAACAGGTGGTCGAAGCCGAGCGCGATGGGCTGCACGCCGAGCCGGAAGAACGGGACGAAGCCGCGCCCTCCCGGCGGCCGGTCGAGGATCGCCAGTTCAGGCTCGGCCGGTGACAGAACGGCACTCGTGACGGGAGCGGCTGCGGTGAACGCCACGGTCCCGCGATGCAGAGGGTCGATGTCGAAGAGCGCCCCGTAGCGAAGGGGGCCCGCCGGCGTGCCGTCCGGGCAGGTTGCCAAGAAGCGGACCACGGCATAGGCGCCGTCCGTGTGCCGGTCGACGAGCTGCGCCAAGGGTTCCAGCGTGCAGGAGCCGGCGGCGGAGGAGAATGCGAGGCGGTCAGTGGCATAGGCAGCAATCACTTCGTGCTAGCGGCGGACCGCGCCCCAGGTGATCGTGCCGTCATCGTCGCTGTCGAGCCCGACCGCCGCTTCCAGATCGCGCCGGCCAAGGTCGATCGACCCGTCGATACCGGCGGGCGTGACCTCGAGCCGGTTCGAGCGCGGCAGCGGCGTCCCGCTCGATCTCCAGCGCGAATCCTGCCCCGTCGCGCAGATGGGTCTTGTCGCCGCGCAGCCCGAAACCGAGCGGCGAGCTCGTCCCGCAGCACCGCACGGGCCTGATGTAAAGCGGACGGAGGTTGGCACTGATCTACGCAGCGAACCCCCGGATTGTTCTCTCCAGCATTTGACAGTTCCGAATACCGGGCTTGCGGTCCGACCCGTCAGCGTGGCCGGATCGACGCCGCCGTCTGCCCGAAGAGGATCCTCTTGGCCTCCTCGTCGACCGTGGCACCGCGGCTCGCATAGTGCTCGCCCAGCGCGTAGGCGCGGGCGGTCGCCGGCCGCGCGCGGATCTCCTCCTGCCAGCGCTTGATGTTCGGGAAATCGTCGAGGTTCTGGCCCTGCCGCTGCCAGCCGACGGTCCACGGATAGGACGCCATGTCGGCGATCGTGTAGTCGGCCCCGGCGACGAACGCGCGGTCCGCCAGGCGACCGTCCAGTACGCCATAGAGCCGGTTGGTCTCGTTGACGTAGCGCTCGATGGCGTAGGGCAGCTTCTCCGGCGCGTACTGGGCGAAATGGTGGTTCTGGCCGGCCATCGGCCCGAGCCCACCCATCTGCCAGAACAGCCATTGCAGCGTCTCGACCCGTCCGCGCAGCTCTGCCGGCAGGAACCGCCCCGTCTTCTCGGCGAGATAGAGCAGGATGGCGCCGGACTCGAAGACCGAGACCGGTGCGCCGCCGCCGGGCGGGTCGTGATCGACGATGGCGGGTATGCGATTGTTCGGTGCGATCGCAAGGAACTCGGGCTTGAACTGGTCGCCGCGGCCGATGTCCACCGGCAGGATCCGGTAGGGCAGCCCGGTCTCTTCCAGAAACAGGGTGATCTTGTGGCCGTTCGGGGTCGGCCAGTAGTAGAGATCGATCACGGTATCAGGCCTCGCTGGATGGATGACGCGCGCCGGCCGTCGCGCCGCCGACTGAGATGGGGGCTGATGGACGGCGCCGCCACCGGGTGCCGCCGCCATCTTGTCGCCGGCGCGCGAACGCGCGAGAGGGGCTGCCGACAGACAACAAGCCGCGGGGCACCGAGATGCCGGCGATCGTGCGCAAGACCCTGTTCGTCCGCGAGACGGTGCTGGCCGAACTCGGCAAGGTGGCGTTGCGGCCGGTCGTCCGCGCCGCCGCGCTGGCCGTCATCGCGAACCCTCTGGCCGGCCGCTACGCCGAGGATCTGAGCGTGCTGTTCGGGTTCGGTGGCGAGCTCGGGCAGATGCTCATGCACGACCTCGTCGGCTATCTGGGTGCGCCGCCCGTCTCCTATGGCAAGGGTGCCATTGTCGGCCTCGCCGGCGAGCTGGAGCATGGCGGCGCCTGCCTTCATCCGACCCTCGGCAAGCCGATGCGCACCGCGATCGGCGGCGGCGAGGCGCTGATCCCGTCCAACGTCAAGGTCGCTGCCGCCGGAGCGACGCTGGACGTGCCACTCGGTCACAAGGACGATGCATGGTCGTTCGACCATCTCGACACGATCACCGTGATGGTGCCGGACGCGCCGCGTCCGGACGAGATCGTCGTCGTCATGGCGATTGCCGATGGCGGTCGGCTCGCTCCGCGCTGCGGCAAGGGCCCGCCGCGCTGAGCAGGCCGGCGGCCGGCCATCTCGAGCTTCGATCGCCGTGCCGTCGCCTTGCGGGGCGTCGCGCCCCTGCCTGAGAGGGCGCCGCTACTCCGCCGCGACGGCGCCCGCCGCCGGCTCCACCCTCGCCGCGCAGAACTTGAACTCGGGGATCTTGGCGAACGGGTCGAGCTGCGGGTTGGTCAGCCGGTTGGCGGCCGCCTCGTTGAAGCAGAAGGGGACGAAGATCATTCCGTCGGCGACCTCGGGGTCCTCGCGTGCGGCGAGCGTGATCCGCCCACGGCGCGTGGTCACGGTGATCGGCTCGCCGGCGCGCACCCCGAGCCGCGCGAGCTCGCGGCCGTTGAGATGTGCGACCGCGCCCGGCTCGAGATCGTCGAGCGTCGGGGCGCGTCGCGTCATCGCCCCGGTATGCCAGTGCTCCAGCAGCCGACCGGTGGTCAGCACCAGGGGATACTCCTCATCCGGTAGCTCGGCCGGCGGGGTCAGGTCGGTCGGCACCAGTTGGCCGCGGCCGGAGTCGGTCGGGAAGCGGTCGGCGAAGACGATGTCGTGACCGGGGCGGTCGGGCGCGTCACAGGGGTAGACGACCGAGCCCTCGCGGTCGATGCGCTCCCAGGAGATGTGGTTCAGGCTGGGCATGAGCTGCGCCATCTCGGCGAACACCTCAGCGGGACCGGCATAGCGCCAGTCGAGACCGAGCCGCCGTGCGATCTCCTGGATCAGGTCGAGGTCCTGGCGCGCCTGGCCGGGCAGCGGCAGGGCCGGGCGGGCCATCTGGATCTGCCGGTTGGTGTTGGTGAAGGTTCCGTACTTCTCGAGCTTGGCCGAGGCCGGCAGCACGACGTCGGCGAACCACGCCGTCTCGGTCAAGAAGATGTCCTGCACGACGAGGTGCTCGAGCCGGGCCAGCGCCGCGCGGACATGGTTGAGATCCGGATCCGACATCGCCGGATTCTCGCCCATGATGTACATGGCCTTGATCTTGCCGGCATGGGCCGCCTTCATGATCTCGACCACGGTGAGGCCGCGGTGCGGGTCGAGTGCGGCCCCCCACAGCGCCTCGGCCTGGGCGCGGAACGTCGGGTTCTCCACCGCATGGTAGTCGGGGAGGTACATCGGGATCAGGCCGACGTCCGAGGCGCCCTGGACGTTGTTCTGGCCACGCAGGGGGTGGAGCCCGGTCCCGGGGCGGCCGATCTGCCCGGTAAGCAGCGCCAGCGCGATCAGGCAGCGGGAATTGTCGGTACCGTGCACATGCTGGCTGATGCCCATGCCCCAGAAGATGATCGCGCGCTCGGCGCGCGCATAGGCGCGGGCGACCTCGCGGATGGTCGCGGCCGGGATGCCGCAATGCGGCTCCATCGCCTCCGGTGCGAAGCCCTCGACCCGGGCCGCGAGCTCCTCGAAGCCGTCGACATGCGCCTGGATGTACTGCTCGTCGTAGAGGCGTTCCTTGACGATCGTGTGCAGCATCGCATTGAGCAGCGCCACGTCCGTGCCGGCCTTGAACTGGAGAGCGCGCCAGGCATAGCGGGCGAGCGGCTGGGCGCGCGGGTCGGCGACGACGAGCTTGGCGCCACGCTTCGCGGCCTGCTTGAAGTAGGTCGCGGCGACTGGGTGGTTGACCGTCGGCCGCGCTCCGATGACGAGGATGAAGTCCGCATCGCGCGCGGCCGTGAAGGGCGCCGAGACCGCGCCGCTGCCGATGTCCTCCATCAGTGCCGCCACCGAGGAGGCGTGGCAGAGCCGCGTGCAATGATCGACGTTGTTCGTGCCGAACCCGACCCGCACCAGCTTCTGGAAGAGATAGGCCTCCTCATTGCTGCCCTTGGCCGAGCCGAACCCGGCCATGGCCGCGGGTCCGTCGCGGTCGCGCACGCGCTTGAGGCCTTGGGCGGCGAGATCGAGCGCCTCCTCCCAGCTCGCCTCGCGGAAGTAGTCGAGGACCTCGCCGTCGGCGATCTGCAGGTCCGGGCTCTTGGGCGCGTCCGCGCGGCGGACCAGCGGGACGGTCAGGCGGCCCGGATGGCGCGTGTAATCCTGGCCGAACCGGCCCTTCACGCACAGCCGGTTCTCATTCGCCGGCCCGTTGCGCCCGTCGACCATCAGGACGCGGTCGTCCTTGATGTGGATCGTCGTCTGGCAGCCCACCCCGCAATAGGGGCAGACGCTGTCCACCGTCCGGTCCTCCCAGCGCACCCGGCGACCGTCGTCGTCGAGCAGCGTGCGCTCGATCAGAGCGCCCGTGGGACAGGCCTGGACGCACTCGCCGCAGGCGACGCAGGTGCTCTCGCCCATCGGGTCGTCGAAGTCGAACACCGGTCGGGCAGCATAGCCGCGATAGGCCATCCCGATCACGTCGTTGACCTGCACCTCACGGCAGGCGCGCACGCACAGGCCGCACTGGATGCAGGCGTCGAGCTGCACGGCCATGGCGGTGTGGCTCATGTCCGCGTCGAGCCGCGGCCGGGCCGGGAAGCGGCTCGCCTGAACCCCGATCCGCTCGGCCCAGCCCCATAGCTTGCTGGTCGGATCGGGTGAGTGCTCCTTGGCTGGCTGGTCGGCGAGCAGCAGGTCCATGACCATCGCCCGAGCCTTTAGCGCGCGGTCGGACCCGGTACGCACCGTGAGGCCCGGGGTCGGCTTGCGGACGCAGGAGGCTGCCAGCGTCCGCTCGCCCTCGACCTCGACCATACAGGCACGGCAGTTGCCGTCGGCGCGGTAGCCGGGCTCGGGCAGCCAGCAGAGGTGCGGGATCGTGACGCCGAGGCGCTGTGCCACCTGCCAGATCGTCTCGCCTGCCTGAGCTTCGACTTCGCGCCCGTCGAGCGTGAAGCGGATCGGGTCGGTCATCTGTCCGGCGCTCCTGCGAAAATCGGATCGCGAAGTGGCTGGTGGGCCGGTCGGCACGGAGCGACGTCGCGAAGGCCGCCCGAGCTTCGTCCATCCCGGGCAGCGGCGGCGCGTATCGCATCGCAACCAGCCCGCCGTGCGGCGACCCCAGGCATGGCGTCCCCGAACGACAGCCGATGGTCGCGGAACCCCTCGCTCGCAGCCCTGAAGTCGCTGGCATGCGTTACGACGAGCGTGGACAAGCTCATGGGCGTTCGCCTGGCTTCGAGCGCTTGGTCCGGGTTCGCCTCCAGAGCGGAAACCTCATCCACGGGGTCAGGTCCTGCTCGTAGTGATCTCATTACCTTAGGCCGGTCTGGCAGAGGCCATAGCCACCTCCGGGAACCAGCGGAGGAGCGAGAGCAGTGGGTTGGGGGCGGCCTGGCCGAGGCCACAGATCGAGGCGTCGCGCATCACCTGCGACAGCTCCTCGAGTAGCGGCCGGTCCCAGGACTCCCGCTCCATGAGCTGGACCGCCTTCTCCGTACCATTGCGGCAGGGCGTGCATTGCCCGCAAGACTCGTCCTCGAAGAAGCGCATCAGGTTGAGCGCCGCGGCGCGCAGATCGTCCTTGTCGGACAAAACGATCACGGCATGGCTGCCGACGAAGCAGCCATGCGGCTCGAGGGTGCCGAAGTCGAGCGGCAGATCAGCCATCGACGCTGGCAGGATCCCGCCCGAGGCACCGCCCGGCAGATAGGCCCTGAGCGTGTGGCCCGGCGCCATACCACCCGAGAACTCCTCGATCAGCTCGCGTGCCGTCACCCCCGCTGGGGCCAGCTTGACGCCCGGTTCGCGGACCCGTCCGGAGACGGACCAGCTACGCAGCCCTTTGCTGCCGCGCCGCCCCTGCGCGGCGAACCTCGCCGGGCCGCCTTCGAGGATCTCGCGGAGCCAGACCAGCGTCTCGACATTGTTGACGAGCGTCGGGCGGCCGAACAGGCCGACCTGCGCCACGTAGGGCGGCCGGTGGCGGGGCAGGCCGCGCTTGCCCTCCACCGACTCGATCATCGCCGATTCCTCGCCGCAGATGTAGGCGCCGGCGCCGCGACGGAGCTCGACATAGCCGGTCGGCGCCAGTCCCGCGGCCTCGACCGCGGCGATCTCGCGCCGCAGGATCTCCCGCACCTGCGGGTACTCGTCGCGCAGATAGACGTAGGCGCGCTCGGCCTCGATCGACCAGGCGGCGATCAGCACCCCCTCGAGGAACCGGTGCGGGTCGCGCTCCAGCCAGTAGCGGTCCTTGAAGGTGCCGGGCTCGCCCTCGTCGGCGTTGACGACGAGGTAGCGCGGCCGGGGCTCGCGCCGCACCAAGTCCCACTTGCGAAAGGTCGGAAAGCCGGCGCCGCCCATCCCGCGCAGGCCGGCGGCGTCAAGGTCGCGCAGCAGCTCCGCCGCACGCTCGGCGGCAGCGGTTGGGTCAAGGCTGCGCAGGCTCTGGAACAGCCGATAGCCGTCGCCGGCTCGGTATGTGGCGAGGTCCAGATAGGGCGGTACGATCGGATCGAGCTGTCCGGTGCGGAGTAGGTCCTCGACCCCCTCGGCCGTCGCCGGGGCGAGGTGACGATGCCCGACCTCGACCGCCGGCACCTCGGCGCAGCGACCCATGCAGGGGGCGCGCGTCACCCGTACCTCCGCCGGGTCGAGCCGCTCCGCCAGCTCGGCAATCAGCGCGCCGGCACCGGCGAGCGAGCAGGGCAGCGAGTCGCAAACCCGCACCACGGTGCGCGCCGGGGTTTGCTCGCCGTCCGGAACGATATCGAAATGCGCGTAGAACGAGGCCACCTCGTAGACCTCGGCCATCGGCAGGCGCAGGATCTCGGCCAGCGCATGGAGATGCCGCGCGTGCAGCCCGTGCCAGTGGTCGTTGAGCAGATGCAGATGCTCGAGGAGCAGGTCGCGGCGGCGCGGCCGATCGCCGAGCAGGGCCTCGACCTCGCGCAGGCTCGCCGCGTCGAGCTGTCGGCCCTTGTTGTACGGCGGCGCACGCCGCCGGCCCGAGCCAGGATGGACCATCCGCTCGAGCGGCCGCGTGCCCTCGTGCACGGTGATCGTCGCCACGTCGCCTCCCGCCCTTCCCCCGGTCCGCCACGCGCACCAGCCCTAGAATGGCAAGAGGCGCCGCGGGCGTCCAGCGGGGGTGGGCGAGCGCGCTGACGACTGAATGTCGTCAAGCGGCGTAGACAGCGATCCGCTCGCCTTCGTGGAAGCTGGCGAGGCCCTGCCGCCAGTCCTGACGCGGCCAGCACAGCCGGGCCTCGCCCGTCTGCGGCAGCCAGCAGGCGGTGTAGAGCGTGCCCCAGCCGTCCGCGCCGAACGGCCGGAACAGCGGTGGGGCGAGGAACCGGTCGACCAGGCCGGGCAGCGTCTCCATCGGGTTGGCGAGGCAGGCGGCGAGCAGGGCCTCGCGGCGCACTGTGTCGTGGAGATGGGCCCCGTCCGGGCGGGTGTGGTCGCCTTGGCGGTTGCCGGCGAAGGCCTGACGGCGCAGCTCCGGTGCGCGGTCCGGCGCGATCTCAACGAGCGCGCGCTCGCCGGTCCGGTCGAGCAGGGCGATGTTGTAGCAGAGGTGAACCGGGATCCGGCGCAACGCCGCCAGCGCGTCGGCCACATCGCGGCAGGTCTCGAGCAGGTAGCGCTGGATCAAGGCGACGCCGAAGCCCGGGCCGCGGGCGGGGCGTCCGCCGAACGACAGGCTGACCGCGAGGCCGTGCGCGTTCAGGCCGTCGAGCACGCCCCACACGCAGTCGGTCATCGCCAAGCTCGCCGTGCCGGTGAGCTCGGCGCGCAGGAGCACGGCGTCGAACGCGGTCGGCGGGTAGTCGTAGTTGCGGACGATGGCGTAGGGCCGGCGGGTCCAGATCGCCTGACTGCAGCCGTGCTGGAAGTCCGGCGGGCACCAGAGGGAGAGGAACCGGGCCTGCTCCTCGTCGCTACCGGCCGCCGCGACCAGCGCCTCCCACGGCGGCAGCAGCTCCGGCATGTGCCGCGCGAGTGCGGCGCGACACGCCGCCAGCCCCGGACGCGCCTCGGGCCCGTCCTTGGCCCAGAAGGCCCGATAGCCGGGCCAGTAGCGGTGGAGCAGGGCGGCGAGCCGCGCCCCCGGTCGCGTCTCGGCGATGGCGCGGAACCGACGGCCGATCAGGGCCGCTCAGCCGACGTCGGCCGGGGCCGAGGGGTGCGTGACCGCCTCCTCGGCCGCGTCGCCAACCGCCCGCGCTCCCGGTCGGTCGGGCTTGGCCAGGGGCCCCAGGCTGGCGAGATAGGAGAGGTCGCGCAGGCCGGGGTCGTAGACCTCGAAATGCACCTTGCTGTCGCGGAAGCTCTTCAGCGGCTGGCCGAGATGGCGCATGCCGCGGCGGCGCTGGTGCCGGACCTGATCGAGATCGATCTCGATGGGTATGAACTCCTCGGCGGTGCCGCTCTGGTGCAGCACCCGGCCGGCGGGATCGACCACGCAGGACTGGCCGTTGCCGCCCACGGCGAGACCGTTGATGTCGAACAGGTAGGCCTGGAACATCGCCGCCGAGGCCTTGGCGATGTTGAGATCCACGTCGCGGTCGATGGTGTGCGTCATGACCGGGTGCAAGATCACCTCGGCTCCCATCGCGGTCACCGTCCGCGCCGTCTCCGGGAACCACAGGTCGTAGCAGTTGAGCACCGCGAAGCGGCCGACCTCGGGCACGTCGAAGACGCAGAACTCCTCCCCGGGCGTCACCCCCTCCTCGAACGGCATGAAGGGGAACATCTTGCGGTAACGGCAGACGACCTCGCCGGAGGGGTCGATCACCGGCGTGGTGTTGTAGATCAGCCCGTCGCGCCGTTCGAGCAGCGAGCCGGGCAGCAGCCACAGGCGGTGCTGGCGGGCCATCTCGCGGAACGCATCTTCCGCCGGCCCGGGCAGGCGCTGGGCGTGATGGAGCTGCGGCCCGAACACCGCGAGCTCGCTCCACAAGACCATCTGCACCCACGGATAGAGATGCAGCAGAAGCCGCAGCCGCGAGCGCATCGCCTCGATGTTGCTCTCGGCCGAGATGTACTGCTGGATGCCGGCGATGGCGAAGGGGGTCATCCACTCCTCCTGACGACGCCGCGGGTGCGACGCCGAGTTAGACGCGTGCCGCGTGACGATGCAACATCACGACGTGGCGCGTGGTTCCCGGACATTGTGACCGGCCCGGCGTCGTCCACAGAGGCGCGGGTCCCGTTCGCGGTCGTGACCGCTTGGCGAGCGATCCGGAGCCGACGCGCGAGAACCTACGAGAGGTCCGTCGCTTTGCAGCCGGGCGCCTTTCGTGCGAGCCCATCCATGGCGACGAGGGACGGCCGGGTGACGTCTGCCGCGCCGGCTCAATGGGCGCCATAGCCCACGACCCGTGTCTCCTCGCGGAAAGCGCGCAGGTCCTGTCGCCAGGATCCGTCCGGCCAGGCGAGCGTCACCGCGCCGGCGTCCGGCCGCCAAGCCGCGGTGTAGACGGTTCCGAAGCCCCGGGCGAAGTCCGTGGCGTAGAGCGGCGGCGCGAGGAAGCGCGCGGCGCGCGCCGAGCCGTCATGCGCCGCGTCGGCGAGGAGCGCCCTGAGCGCCGCGTGGCGCTCCTCGGTGCGGCTGAGATGGGCGAGATCGGGCCAGTCGACGCCGCCCTGATGGTTGGTGGCGATCGCCACGGTCGCGACCTCCGTTGGGCGGTCGGGCGCGAGGTAGACGGTCCGTGCCTCGCCTCCGGCATCGATCAGGGTCACGTTGTAGGCCATGTGCACGGGCACCCGCGTGAGGATCGCGACCGCCTCGCGCGTGCTCGCCGCGACCTCCAGCACGTAGCGCAGCACGAGCGGAATGCCGAAGCCGGTGCCGACCACGCGGCGACCGCCGAAGGCCAGCGACACCGCGAGACCGGCGTTGTTGAGCCCGTCCGACAGGCCGGCGAGGCACTCGCCCATGCCGAGCACCTCGCGCCCGAGCCAGCGGGTGTGCCACAAGGTGGCCTCGTTCAAGCTCGGGTCGAGGTCGTAGTTGCGCACGAGCCAGACGCCGTCGGGCCCCGCCCACGCGGCCTGCGAGCAGCCGACGAGATAACGCGGCGGGCACCAGCCGGTGAGGAAGCGTGCCGCCAGCGCGTCGCCCGCGGCCAGCTCGACCAGCCGCTCCCAGACCGGCACGAACTCGGGCATGTGCCGGCGCAGCGCCCGCTCCGATTCCGCCAACGACGGCCCGCGATGGCCGCCGCCGCGGAGAAACCAACGCCGATAGCCGGGCCACAGCCGACGGAACTCGGCCTGCCACCGACCGCCCGGTCGCGGTTCCGCGATCGCTCGGAACGTCTGCTGCAGGACGCGCACGGGCAAAGCCTGCCATGCCCCGCGCCCGCGGTGCAAGCGAGCGGGCTCAGACCGTCTCGGTGACCTTGCGCAGGCCGCGCGGCCTGTCCGGGTCGAGGCCACGGGCGACCGACAGCGCCGCGGCCAGCGGATAGAAGGCTTGAATCGCGACGATCGGGTCGAGGAGAGGATGGAGTGGCGCCGGCAGCGGCAGATGGGTGCCCGGCCCGGGCTCGGGTGACGCCAGCAGCACGGCCGCACCGGCCGCGTCGAGCTCGTCCGCGAAGGCCCGCGCGTCCGCCCCGCCGGCGTCGGCCAGGGCGTAGACCAGCAGCGGAAAGCCTGAGTCGATCACGGCGCGCGGCCCGTGGCGGATCTCGGCGGCGCTCAGCGCTTCCGCGTGCAGGCCCGAGGTCTCCTTGAGCTTGAGCGCGCTCTCCGCGGCGATCGCGAGCCCGGGACCGCGCCCGATGACATAGAGGCTGTGCGCCGGTGCGAGTACCGCGAGCGCCCCCGACCAGTCGCAGGCGAGGGCCTGCTCCAGCCGCTCGGGCAGGCGCCCGAGCGCGGCGAGCAGAGCGCCGTCCTCCTGCCAGACCGCGATCAGGCGCGCCGCGGCGGCGAGGGTGCAGATGAAGCTCTTCGTCGCCGCGACGCTGCGCTCGGGTCCGGCATGCTGCGCAAGGACATGGCCCGCTGCCGCGGCGAGTGGCGAGGTCGGGTCGTTGACGATCGCCGCCGTCATCGCACCCGAAGCGCTCGCGGCCTCCAGCGTGCGCACGATGTCCGGACTTCTGCCCGACTGGGAGAGGCCCACGACCAGCGCCGCCCCGAGGCTCACCCGCGCGCCATACCGCGTAATCAGCGAGGGCATGATCGAGGCGGTGGCGAGCCCGGCGCGGATACCCAAGAGGCTGGCGAGGTAGGTGGCGGCGTGATCGCTGCTGCCGCGCGCCACGGTCGCGGCGAAGGCCGGCGGCCGCGCGCGCAGGACCTCGGCGAGGGCGGCATAGGCGGCGGCGTCCGCGCGCAGCAGCGCCGCGACCCGCTCCGGCGCTTCGCGCGCCTCGGCCAGCATGAGCGACGTCATCGGCGAGGTCCTTCCCGCTGGGGCAGTGGTCGGGCGCGGGCAGCTCGGCCGCGATGGGGGCGAGCGCGCAGGCGAGGCGCACGTCGTGGCCTGTGGCATCGTCGAGCCGGCTCCGCGCGTAAGGCTAGCCGGCCGCGCCCGGCGCGACGACCAGGCGGGCCAGCATCGCGACGTCGCCGAGCGGGTGGCCCCATCCGCTCAGCGTGCGGAACCGTTCGGCGGCACCGAGGCAGTGGCCGCATATGGCGCTGGTCGCGTCGTGCAGCGTCGCCTCGGTCTTCGCGCCGCCGCCGCCGGCCAGGCTGTGCATGCACCCATAGTGCTATTTTACTACCAAACCCATACCAATCAAGCAAGCTGCATTGTAAAGCTCGGGTACAGTGGGAGATCTCTTGACCTAGTGGTATTTGATTGGTATCTAGCCGCTCCGGCAGGCGAGGTCAGGCATGGACACCGAAGGACGGCTCGAGCGCTACCGGCAGGCGGATCGCTGGCCGACCGAGGAATCGCTGGCGGCGATGCTCGACGCGCAGCAGGCGGCGTTCGCCGCGGTCCGCGCAGCGCTGCCAGCGCTGTCGCAGGCGGTGCGCGCCGCGGCGACGCGCCTGCGCGGTCCTGGCCGGTTGGCCTATGTCGGCGCCGGCGCCTCGGGGCGCATCGCCGTCCAGGACGGCGTCGAGCTGTGGCCGACCTTCGGCTGGCCGAACGAGCGGCTGCTCTACCTCATCGCCGGTGGCGAGGCGGCGCTGACCCGGTCGCGCGAGGGCGCCGAGGACGACGGGCCGGATGCCGAGACGCTGGTCGCCGAGCACGGCCTGGGGCCGGCCGATGTGCTGCTCGGCGTCGCCGCCTCGGGCACGACCGCCTTCACCCGCGCCGCGGTCCGCACCGCCCGGGCGCGCGGCGCCCTGACCATCGGTCTCGCCAACAATCCGCAAGCGCCGCTGCTCGGTGAGGCGGAGCACGGCGTGCTTCTGCATACCGGCCCCGAATTCCTCGCCGGCTCGACCCGAATGGCCGCCGGCACGGCGCAGAAGATCGCCCTCAACCTGTTCTCGACCCAGCTCATGATCGAGCTCGGCCGCGTCTATGACGGGCTGATGGTCCACGTCGTGGCCAGCAATGCCAAGCTGGTCCGGCGCGGCCAGGCGATGGTCCGGGCGATCACCGGTTGCGCGCCCGCGCTGGCCGCGGACGCCTACGAGCGCGCCGGCCGCAACGTCGCCTTGGCGGTACTGCTCGTCGACGGCCTCGATCTCGCCGAGGCCAGCGCCCGGCTCGCCGCGGTTGGTGGTGATCTGCGCCACGCCCGCCCGACTCCCGGTGCCGAGCGCTACCCGTCGCACCCGAGCGACATCCCATGACGCCCAGAAGCCCGGCCGCCATCCTCCTCGCAGCCCCGCTGCTGGCCGGCACCGCCGGCGCGCGGCGGCTCGCTGCGTGAGCGCAGGGGCAGACCTTGCTAAACGAAGACGTTCTCGATCAGCTCCGTCCGGCCGCCGCCGAGGCGGCGCCGCTTTATCTGCAACTGGTCGAGCGCATCGCTGCGGCCATCGCCTGCGGTCGGCTGCGCGATGGTCAGGCGCTGCCGCCCGAGCGCGTGCTCTCCGAGCAGCTCGACATTTCGCGCACCACCGTGCGCAAGGCGCTCGACGAGCTGATCGCGCATGGCCTCGTCACCTCGCGCCACGGCTCGGGCAACTTCGTCCGCGCGCGGCTTGAGCAGCCCCTGGCACGGCTGTCGAGCTTCAGCGAGGACATGCTGGCGCGTGGGCGGCGGCCGAGCTTCACCTGGCTCGAGCGCGGCCGCCACGTGCCCGCGCCCGAGGAGACGATCGCGCTCGGGCTCACCGGCGGCGAGGAGGTCGCCCGGTTCGTCCGGGTGCGGCTGGCCGACGGCGAGCCGCTCGCGATCGAGCGCGCGACGGTCCCGGCCCGGCATCTGCCGGATCCGCGCGCCGTCGAAGGCTCGCTCTACGCGGCGCTCGCCGAGCGCGGCCTGCGCCCGGTCCGCGCGCTGCAGCACCTGCGCGCCGCAGCGGCCAGCGAGAGCGACGCGCGCCTGCTCGGGATCGAGCCCGGCAGCCCGGTCATGACGACGATGCGCTACGGTTACCTCGCCGACGGCCGGCCGATCGAGTTCACCCGTTCGGTCTATCGCGGCGACCGCTACGATTTCGTCGCCGAGATGCGGGAAGGCGGATGACGACGACGGTCGAGGGCACGGTCCTCACACCGGAAGGGTGGATCGCCGGCCGGATCTGCTTCGCGGCAGCGATCCGCTCCGTCGAGCCGACCGCCGGCACCCCTCCGGATCGCTTCGTCCTGCCCGGCTTCGTCGACTTGCACGTGCACGGTGGCGACGGCGCGGACTGCATGGAGGGTGCCGCCGCCGTCCGCCGCATGGCGAGGTTCCATGCCCGCCATGGCACCACGGCGCTGCTCGCCACAACGGTCACCGCACCCGCGGCCGACCTCCGCGCCGCCTTCGCCGGCATCGGCGCTGCGATGGCGGCACATGAGCCTGGCACCGCGCGGGTCCTCGGCGCGCATCTCGAGGGGCCGTTCATCAGCCCGGACGCGCTGGGCGCGCAGCCGCCCTACGCGATCGCCCCCGATCTGGCGCTGGTCGACGAACTGGCCGCGCTGGCGCCGCTGCGGGTCGCCACCATGGCACCCGAGATCGATCCGGACGGTGCCCTCCTGCGCGGCCTCGTCCGGCTCGGCGTGCGCGCGCAGATCGGCCACACCGCCTGCAGCTACGCCGAGGCACGCCGGGCGCTGGTCGACGGTGCCGCCGGCTTCACCCATCTGTTCAACGCGATGAGTGGCCTGCACCACCGCGCCGCCGGGGCGGCCGGCTGTGCGCTCGCGCACGCCGAGAGCGCTGAGATGATCTTTGATCTGTTGCACGTCGAGGCGGCGGCCGTTCGGGTCGCCTTGCGCGCCGTGCCGGGTCTTTACGGCGTCACCGATGCGGTCGCCGCCACCGGCATGCCCGACGGCGCGTACCGCCTCGGACGGCACACGATCCTGAAGCGCGGCGAGGCCATTCGTCTCGCCGACGGGACGCTGGCCGGCAGCGCGCTGACCATGGGTCGGGCGCTGCGCAACCTCCTCACCCTGGGTCTGCCGTTGGGCGACGCCGCTCGGCGCCTCTCGACGCTGCCCGCCGACCATCTCGGCCTCGAGGAGCGTGGCCGCATCGTCGTCGGCGCCGCCGCCGACCTCGTCATCGTCGACGCGGCCGGTCACGTGCTCGAGGTCATTGCGGAAGGCGAGCCCGTGCCGCGATGATCCGGGCGCTGGGAACGATGAGCGGCACGTCCGTCGACGGCATCGACCTCGCCATCATCAAGACCGACGGGGAGCGCATCGGCGCGTTCGGGCCGGCGGCGACCCTGCCCTACCGGCCGGAGACGCGGGCGGCGGTGCTCGACCTGATCGACGCAGGTGGCGAGGCGCCTGCCGAGCGCTACGCGGCCATCGGCAGGCTCGTCACCGAGGACCACGCCACGGCGATCGCGCAGTTCCTGGCGGCGCACAGGATCGCGCCGAGCCACCTCGCACTGATCACATTTCACGGTCAGACGGTGCTGCATCGACCCGAGCGCCGGCTGACGGTGCAGCTCGGTAATCCCCAGGCACTGGCTGATCGCCTCGGCCTCCCGGTGGTCGGCGAGCTCCGTCAGGCCGACGTCGCCGCCGGCGGGCAGGGCGCCCCGATCGTGCCGGTCTATCACGCTGCGCTGGCTCGAGACTTGCCGCAGCCGGTGTGCTTTCTGAATGTCGGCGGCGTTGCCAACCTGACCTGGATCGACGGCGAGCGGCTGATCGCCTTCGACGTCGGGCCGGGCAACGCGCCGCTCGACGACTGGCTGCGTCGCCACACCGGCGCCGCCTTCGACCGCGATGGTGCACTGGCCTCGGCCGGCCGGCCCGACGAGGCCCGCATCGCCGCCGCGCTGACCCATCCCTTCTTCGTCGCCCCATGGCCGAAATCCCTCGACCGCAACGGTTTTCCGCGCGACGTCGCGGATGGGCTGAGCCTCGCGGACGGCGCGGCGACGCTCGTCGCCTTCTCGGCTGCGGCGGTCGCCCGCGCCGTCGAACCGCTCCCGGCACCGCCGCGGCGCTGGCTGGTCTGCGGCGGTGGTCGGCACAACCCGGCATTGATGGCGGCGCTCACGCGGCGCCTTGCCGCGCCCGTCGAGCCGGTCGAGACGCTGGGCCTCGACGGCGACGCGATCGAGGCGCAGGCGATGGCGTTCCTGGGTGTCCGGACCCTGCGCGGCCTGCCCTCGACCTTTCCTACCACCACCGGCGCGCCACGGCCGCTCCTTGCCGGAGCTGTGTTTCGACCGCGAGGCACGGCATAACCGAGTTCTGGTGAACGGGCGGCGGCGCGATGCGACGACTCATAGCCTTGCTGGTTGCGGTCTTCGTTGGGGGTTGCGCCAGTTTCGGGCGGGGGGTCACGGAGGCTTTGCTCGAGCAATCGCGCGAGCCCGCCGAGGACACCCGGCTGTGCGACGTGGAGGGCCGCCCCTTCACCGGCATCGAGGCCTATCTGCGCCGTCAGGACAGCCTGCCGCCGTTCGCAGGGCCGGTTGGCTCGCGGCCCGAGGTCAAGGTCATCTACGTGCACGGGATCGGCACGCACCGTCCCGGCCACAGCGTCGGGTTGCAGAGCAACCTCGCCAAGGCGCTGGGTCTCGACACCCGAGCACCGCGGGCCAAGCGCATCATCCCGACCTCGCCGCACCTGGCCGAGCAGACGCTCGGCGAGATCAACGTCACGCGCCTGACCGACACGAACCGGCAGCGTGACCTCCTGTTCTACGAGGTCACCTGGTCGCCGATCACCCAGCCCGACAAGGACCTGATCGCGTTCGACAAGGAGCAGTACTACGAGCTCCGTCGCGCGCAGCTCAACCGGTTGATCCGCGCCTTTGTGAACGACATCGCTGCCGACCCCCTCGCCTACAACGCCGACCGTCGCGAACCGATCCTGACCGCGGTCGCGCAGTCCTTGTGCTGGGCGCTGTCCAAGAGCTGGAGCGAGCTTCCCGAGCTTACCGAGGGTGTCGCCTGCCAGCCGGATACGCCGGGCTTCGGCAGCCGGGCCGCGATCGACGACCTGGTACTCGTCACCCACAGCCTCGGCAGCCGGGTGACGATCGACGCGCTGGCGCGGCTTGCCGGGCTGGGCGCGCTCAGGACCGATCCCCGGGCCACCGCGCTCTCCGCAACCCTGCGCCGGAAGGACGTGCCGGTCTTCATGCTGTCGAACCAGCTCCCGCTGCTCGAGGCCGGTCAGGGGCGGCGCGCCGTGGTCGACCGGATCGGCGAGTTCTGCGGCCCCGAGGCGACGCGTGCCGGGGAACGGTTCTTCAACGAGACGCAGCTCATCGCCTTCAGCGATCCGAACGACCTGATGAGCTACCCGATTCCCGACCGGTTCGTGGAGAACTACATCGATTCGCGGCTTTGCCCGGTGGTGACCAACGTCACCATCAACATCGCCTCGGTCGCTTCGATCCTCGGCCTCGGCGACGCCGCCAACCCGCTGGCGGCGCATACCGGCTACGGAGTCGACGAGCGGGTCGCCGCGCTGCTCGCTGAAGGCGCAGGCCACCCGGGCGTGTCACCGATCGTGGCCGAGCGCTGCGCCTTTCGCGCGACCGACGAGAGCCTGATGCGCTAGCCGCGGCTCGGCGCGACGTCGGCGCGGCGCGGCGTGTCCATGAACAGCATGTAGAGTGCCAGCGGGCGCTTGAAGAGCAGCAGGTAGGCGACGTGCAGGGCGACCAGCGCGAGCAGCAGGTCGGCGAGGGCCTCGTGCACCTCCGCGAGGAGGCCTTCCGGACCGTGCTCGCGCTCGCGCGGGCGCATGCCGCCGCCGCGCTCGTCGTCGTCTCGCTCCCAGGACACGGCCTCGACCGGCGTCCCAAGGCCGAGCGCGGCGCCGCGGTCCATGGCGATCCCGGTCAGCGTCACGCCGATCAGGCTGATCGCGATGCCGAGCAGCAGGGTGTGGCTGATCGCCGGGTGGGTGACGCGTCGATCGAGCCGCAGGGCTTCGAAGTCCGGATAGAAGCGGATCAGGCCGAGCTGGTGCTCGCCGAGCAGCGCGGCGACCAGCCGGAAGGCGATGATCCCCGCCACGGCGTAGCCGAGCCAAGCGTGGATCAGCCCGAACTCGCCCGTCAGGTATGCGCCCACGACGAGGACGGCCAGGATCGCGTGATAGAGCCGCAGGCGATGCATGGCGGACACGGGCGCAGCTCCTCCGGGAGCCTGCCGGACGTTAGTGGCGCCCGGCCCGCCCGCCTTGATCTGGATCAACGCCGCGCGCTGCGGCGGACGGGCCGGTTGTCTCGCGCCGGGGGCCTGCGGCATAAACCGGCGCAGCCGAGCGCGGCGGAGGCCGGATGCGTCGTGTCGTGTCGATGGCTGTGGCGCTGGCGCTCGGCGGCTGCGCGAGCGTCGGCGAGGGCGTCACCCGCGCCCTGCTCGAGGCCGGGCGCGCCGAGCCGACCGAGGACACCCGCCGCTGCGAGATCACCGGCGCCGCCTTCCCCGGGCTCGAGGCCGACCTGCGCCTCCAGGACCCGTTTTCCGAGGGGAGCGCGGGCAATCCCGCCAAGCCCGTGCTCAAGGTGGTCATGGTCCACGGGATCGGCACGCACTATCCGGGCTATTCCGGCCGTCTCAGCGCCAACCTGTCACGTGAGCTGGGCCTCGGCGTCACCGCGCCCCAGGTCAAGGGAACGACCCTCGTCCATCCCAAATTCCCGGACGAGGTCCTCGGCACGCTGACCGTCCACCGGTTCACGGATCCCGCGCGGCGACGGGAGATGCTGTTCTACGAGGCGACCTGGTCGCGCCTCAGCGACTCCGCGAAGGAGGCCATCGCCTTCGACAACTCGAAGGTTCACGCCCGGCAGCGAGCGAACCTCAACCAGGCGGCCAAGGCGTTCGTCAACGACATCGCGCCCGACCCCCTGGTCTACGTCGGAGTCGGGCACACGCGCGTGCTCAGCGCCGTGTTCCAGTCGCTGTGCTGGGCCTACAGCACGGCCTGGGACGACTTCCCGACGACGCCGCGCCCCTGCCTCGCCGAGGATCCCGGCTTTGCCAGCCGGCTGGAGATCGACCAGACTCGCTTCGTCACCCACAGTCTCGGCAGCCGCATCGCCATTGACGCGCTGCAGAACCTCGCCGCCGAGATCGACAAGGTCGTCGGCCAGCAGCCGGCGGCCGCAGCCCTGAAGCGGCGGATGCAGGACAAGACGAGCACGATCTTCATGCTTGCCAACCAGCTCCCGCTGCTCCAGGCGGGCTTCCCGCCGGCCGGCGTCCGGGACACCATCGCCGCCTACTGTGCCGGGGACGGCGCCTTGTTCGGCGATCGACTGTTCCGCGAGGTGCGGATCGTCGCGTTCAGCGATCCGAACGACCTGCTGAGTTATCCGATCCCCGACAACTTCGTCCAGCAGTACATCGACTCCCGGATCTGCCCGGTTGCGGTCAACGTCTCGCTCAACATCACCCCGGTCCGGTCGCTGTTCGGCCTCGGCGAGCTCGCCGATCCCCTGCGCTCGCACCAGGATTACGAGGCCGACCCGCGCGTGATCGGGCTGATGGCCGGCGGGCTCGGCCAGCAGGAGACGCGGCCGGCGGTCTCCGAGCGCTGCACCTGGATCGAGGTCGACGAGGCCCTGCGTTGAGGCGGCCGCCGCCTCCGCCTTGAACGGAGTTACGTCGTGCTGGAGCTGCTGACCGATCCCGCCGCCTGGGCGAGCCTGCTCACGCTGACCGCGCTTGAGGTGGTGCTGGGGATCGACAACATCATCTTTCTGTCGATCGTAAGCTCGCGGCTGCCTGTGCCGCAGCAACGGCCGGCACGGCAGATCGGGCTCGGTCTCGCGCTCGTCATGCGCGTCGGGCTGCTGCTCTCGATCGCCTGGATCATCGGCCTGACGGCACCCATCCTCAGTTTCTGGGACTACGACCTTTCCTGGCGCGACCTGATCCTCCTCGCCGGCGGACTGTTCCTGCTCGCTAAGGGGACGCTGGAAATCCACCATACGGTCGAAGGGGAGGAGGAGGGCGGCGCCACCGCCAGCTCGACCTTCGCTGCCGCGATCGCGCAGATCGTCGTCCTCGACATCGTATTCTCCCTCGACTCGGTGATCACCGCGGTCGGCATGGCGCAGCATGTCGAGATCATGATCGCGGCCGTGGTCATCGCGATCATCGTCATGCTCATCGCGGCCGAGCCGGTGAGCGCCTTCGTCCAGCGTCATCCGACAGTGAAAATGCTGGCCCTGTCGTTCCTGATTCTGGTCGGCGTGGCGCTGGTCGCCGACGGCCTGCACTTCCACATCCCCCGCGGCTATCTCTACTTCGCCATCGCCTTCTCGATCCTGGTCGAGACGCTCAACCTGCTGGCCCGCGCCCGTCGCCAGCGGCGTCGCGCCGAGGCCGGCGCCTGAAGGAGAAACGCCATGCGCATCCTGCCCGATGGCTCGCGACCCTCGCGACTGGCATCGGCCGAGTATTTCAGCGGCACGGTCGTCCAGGATCCTGTTCTCGAGGCGACCCCACCGGCGCGGGCGCGGCTGCTGCGCGTGACCTTCCTGCCCGGGTCTCGGACCCACTGGCACACCCATCCGCTCGGCCAGTGCCTGCACATTCTGAGCGGGGTCGGGATCGTCCAGGTCCGTGATGGCGTGCCGGCCTGCGTCCGCGCCGGCGACACGGTCTGGTTCGAGCCACAGGAAGAGCATTGGCACGGCGCAACGGCGAGCAACGCGATGGTGCACCTCGCCCTGCAGGAGGCGGATGCCGACGGCCGGACGGTGTGCTGGCTGGAGCCGGTGAACGAGGCGGATTACGCCTCGGCCCAGCCAGGAGCCTGAGCCCGGCGGCGACAACCTCGATGGCGCGGACGCTGGGGCATGGCTCCGGCCAGCGCCCAGCTCTCCGAGCCGATCGGCCACAACGCCGGGATGCTCGACACGAACCTGGGCGATCTACCAGACGGTGGCCGGAGGAGGTGGCGTCGGCTCGTTGGCGCCGTACTCGCGGGAATGGTCAGGTCCGCGGATTCCCTTGTCGGCCCCCTTGGGTCTGACCGCGACCCTCAGCTCGTCAAGAGCTTGTTGCAGCGCCACACCTCGAGCGCGCCCTTGCCCTTGATGGCCACGGGGTCGATCGGCACGGTCTGGACCCGACCGTCGAGGCGCTCCCGGGTGGAGGCCGTCAAGTAGATGCCCGGTTCGAGCCCGGCCGCGGCCAGCCGGGCGGTCACGTTGACCGTGTCGCCCCAGAGATCGAAGGCGAGCTTGCTGTGTCCGAGCACCCCGGCGATGACCGGGCCACGGTGGATCGCGGTGCGCAGCGTCCATGGCACCGGGAGGTGGGCGGCGGCATCGGTCATGGCGAAGGCGCATCGAACCGCGGCGAGCGGCGCGTCGGCCAGCGGCAGAAGGAGATTGCCCGTGGCCATGAAGGCGTCGCCGATGGTCTTGATCTTCTCGAGCCCGTGCAGCTCCGCCAGCGCCTCGAACCAGTCGATCAGGTCCTCGAGATTGCGGATCACCTCCTCGGTCGGGTGGCTGTCGCAGAAGGCCGTGAACCCGGCGACGTCGGCGATGAGCAACGTGACGTCCTCGAAGCGCCGCGGCACCATCCGGTCGCTCGCCTTGAGCTCGGCCACGGCCGGCGCCGGCATGATCGCGTGGAGCAGCTCGTCGGCGCGCTGACGCTCGCGCTCGATCTCGGCCAGGTGCGCCCGCTCACGGTCGCGGAGTCGCTTGCGGTCCAGCGCGGCGGCCACGCGCGCCCGCAGCAGCACGGGATCGAACGGCTTCGTCAAGCGGTCGTCGGCGCCGGCGCGCAGCGCGCGCACCACCGTGTCGCGGTCGTCGAGCGCGGTGATGACGAGCACCGGAACGTCGCGCCCGCCCGGCAGTCGGCGCATCCTCTCGAGCACCTGTAGACCGCTCAGCTCCGGCATCAGGACATCGAGGATGACCAGGTCGAAGGGTTGCGCCTCGACCGCCTCGAGAGCCGCCCGGCCGTTCTCCACGGCCAGCACCTCGCGTGCTCCATCGGCGGCGAGCGTGTGCACGAGGATGTCGCGGATGTCCGGGTCGTCCTCGGCCACCAGCAGGCGTGGGCGCGGGCTCATGGTCGCGGCCGGGTGAACATTCGTCGACGCTAGCATCACCCGCGACGGCCCGCGACCTGCCTCGGCCAGGCCGCTGCCACGGGACGACTTGCCGCACCGGGTGCGGTGCGCGCGCCGCATGTGCTGCACTGCAGCATGATCCCTATACGCTGCTCCGTCGCGCGCCGCGGTGGCGCTGGGGAAAGCAACATGACAGAGGAGGTCGGCCGATGAATGCGGCAGCCTACGAGCGGGTTCGCAGGAACCCGAAGTTCCAGCAGCTCGTCGCGGCCCGGAACCGCTTGGCGATCCAGCTCTCGATCGTCATGCTGGTCATCTACTACGGCTTCATCCTGCTGGTCGCCTTCGCGCCGGAGGTGCTTGGCGCCTCGCTCGCGGGCGGGGTCACGACGGTCGGCATCCCGATCGGCATCCTCGTGATCGTGTCCGCGTTCGTGCTGACCGGGGTCTACGTCTCGAAGGCCAACACGACCTTCGACTCGCTGACCGGCGAGATCCTGAAGGAGACCAAGTGATGGCCCGGTTCCTCCGCCCGGTCGCGGTGACGGCGGCGCTCGCGCTGCCGCTGCTCGCGGCCGTCCCCGCCGGTGCCGCGGACGCGGTCGCCGGAGCCGTGGAGCAGCAGCCCCTGAACGTCGCCGCGATCGTGATGTTCCTGGCGTTCGTCGTGGCGACCCTGGGCATCACCAAGTGGGCCGCGTCGCGCACCAAGTCGGCGGCCGACTTCTACGCTGCCGGTGGCGGGATCACCGGCTTCCAGAACGGCCTCGCGATCGCCGGCGACTACATGTCGGCGGCCTCGTTCCTCGGTATCTCGGCGCTCGTCTACACCTCGGGCTTCGACGGGCTGATCTACTCCATCGGCTTTCTCGTCGGCTGGCCGGTGATCCTGTTCCTGATCGCCGAGCGCCTGCGCAATCTCGGCAAGTTCACCTTCGCCGACGTCGCCGCCTACCGCTTCCAGCAGATACCGATCCGCTCGCTGGCGGCGCTCGGCTCGCTGACCGTGGTCGCGTTCTACCTGATCGCGCAGATGGTCGGCGCCGGGAAGCTGATCCAGCTCCTGTTCGGGCTGCCCTATCTTTGGGCGGTCATCATCGTCGGCGTGCTGATGACGATGTACGTCACCTTCGGGGGCATGCTGGCCACGACCTGGGTGCAGATCATCAAGGCCGTGCTGCTGCTCGGTGGCGCGACCTTCATGGCGCTGATGGTGCTGTGGACTTTCGGCTTCAATCCCGAGGCGATGTTCGCCGCGGCCGTCGACATCCACCCCAAGGGTAGCGCCATCATGGCCCCGGGCGGGCTGGTGTCCGATCCGGTCGATGCGATCTCGCTGGGCCTCGCCCTGATGTTCGGCACCGCGGGCCTGCCGCACATCCTGATGCGGTTCTTCACCGTCGCGGATGCCAAGGAGGCGCGCAAGTCGGTCTTCTACGCCACCGGCTTTATCGGGTACTTCTACATCCTGACCTTCGTCATCGGGTTCGGCGCGGTCACGCTGCTGATGGTGCAGCCCTCGTTCTTCAGCCACGCCGCCGACGGCACCTTCGATCCGCTGAAGAACATGATCGGCGGCACCAACATGGCCGCGGTCCATCTGGCCGATGCCGTGGGCGGCTCGCTGTTCCTCGGCTTCATCTCGGCCGTGGCCTTCGCGACCATCCTGGCGGTGGTGGCCGGACTGACGCTCGCCGGCGCCTCGGCGGTCAGCCATGATCTCTACGCCTCGGTGATCGCCAAGGGTCGGGCGACGGAGGCCGACGAGATCCGGGTGTCGAAGATTGCCACGGTGATCCTCGGCTTCGTGGCCATCGGCCTGGGCATCGCCTTCGAGAACCAGAACATCGCGTTTATGGTTGGGCTCGCCTTCTCGGTCGCTGCGAGCTGTAACTTCCCGGTCCTCCTGATGTCGATGCTGTGGTCGAAGATGACCACGAAGGGGGCCTTCGTCGGCGGGCTCGCCGGCCTCGTCGGCGCGGTCGTGATGGTGGTGCTGTCGAAGACCGTCTGGGTCGACATCCTGGGCAATGCCGAGGCCTTGTTCCCCTACAAGAACCCGGCGTTGTTCTCGATGGCGATCGCCTTCGTCGGCATCTGGGTCGTCTCCCTGCTCGACCGCAGCCAGACCGCGCGCGACGAGGCGGTTGCGTTCGAGGACCAGTATATCCGCTCGCAGACCGGTCTCGGCGCGACCGGCGCCGCGGCCCACTGACCGGCGGCAAGGCCGGACCGGCGCGACCTGGCGCCCCGGGGACCTCCCCGGGGCGCTTTTCTTCCGGTCGGCGTCGCGCTAAGGCGCGCCCCCATGCCGACGCGACCCAATCCGAAGAAGCTCAACCCGCTGCAGTGCCGCACCTTGGCGATCCTGCAGCAATGCGCCCGCACGCCCGGGTTCGCCGAGTCGCCGGACGAGGCCGGTGGCGTGCTCCTGCTCGGCATGCCCCGGCCGCACGGCGATCATTTCCATCTGGGCGATGCCTTGATCCACGCGCGCGACGCTACCGGGCTGCGCAACGCCTCGGTGCTCAACGCGATGGTCCGCAAGGGACTGGTCCGGGTGCATCCGAGCGGTCGGCCGGTGCTGACGCCGGAGGGGCTGGCCTACGACACGGGCGTCGCCGCGCAGATCCTGCACCGCGCCGATCACTGAGCGCGGCGCGCGGCCTCGATCAGCTCGGCCAGGGTGCGCTCGAGCAGAGGCCGCCCGCCGAAGCGGAAGCGCAGCTCGGCCAGGGCGCGGCAGACCATCAGGTTGCGCGGCGGCGCGGGCGGTGGCTCGGGGAGCGGTCCGTCGACCCCGGCGAGCCGCTGGACGGTCGCCGCGATGTCGCGGTCGGTGAGGTAGAGATCGGCGCAGTTGAACACGCGGCCGGCGAGGTCGGGGGTGGCGAGCAGCAGGAGGACCGCGCGGGCGACGTCGGCGCCGTGGACCTCCCCGCCACCATGCCGGCCGGGCCACGCCTCGCCGGCGAGCGTCGCGCGCACGAGGTCGTACCATTTGCTCCGCTCGACCGGGTGGGTGACACCATAGACTCCGGTCGGCCGCAGCACCGCGATCTCCCAGCCTTCGCCCTGGCCGAGTGCCGCGGCGAACGCCTCGAGCGCCGCCTTGGTCGCACCGTAGAGCGTGTCCGGCCACGCCGGATGGGTCTCGTCGAGGGGGATGCCGGCGATCCGCCGCCCGTATACCGCACGGCTCGAGAGCAGCACGCAGCGGCGCACGCCG
>CALKJU010000006.1 GCA_937995535.1 uncultured Alphaproteobacteria bacterium | reverse complement strand
GTGCGCTTGCCGCGCAGGTACGCGATCTCGATCGCGGCCACGTCCGCCGGGTTGGCGAAGAGGTACCACGCCTTGGCGCTGCCGCCGGTGAGGCCCTGGGAGTTGAGGTAGGGCGACGCGACCGGCTTCCACTTCCCCGCGTGCGGGTTGACGGCGGGCTTGCCCTTGTCCGTGGTCGTGGTCTCGTTGATCCGCGTCTCGGTCATCAGCACCTGCGCCGTGACCTTCAGCGAAGATGGCACCAGCAACACCGAGGGCGTGAGCAGGATGGGCTTGCCGTCGGTGTCGGTCTGGTCGAGGAAGAGCTGCTCGGCCTGCGTCAGCGAGTCGATGCTGAGGTTGGTGGCCGCGCCCGAGATGAAGTTCTTGTTCCCGACACCGAAGAACGTGGCCGGGTTGGCCAGGAGCAGTTCGAAGACCGCCTCCTCGCGCTTGAGGGCCGACATGCGCCCGATGATGCGCGGGATCTGGAGGAACGCTCCAAGATCGTCGTTGATCATCATCTGCCGGTTCAGGACGATCATCCGGCCGTACGTCTCGACCTTGTTGGTGTACGCCTGCTCCGACAGCCCGGCGTGCTTGAGCTCGCCGTCGGGGCCGACCTTCTCGAAGACGCCGTTGCCGGTGAGCCGGTAGCGCGTGACCTCCTTGAAGTCGTTCACGTCCGTCTCGGCGCAGAAGAACCCGACGACGCTCTCGACGGCGGTGTACGCCGCGAGCATGGTCTTGTTGGCGACATTGGAGAGGATGCCCGACAGCGAGATCGTGCTGAACCCGCCGCCCCCACCCGCCGCCTGGATGAGCCGACGCTCGGCGCTGAACGCCGCCCGGATGGTGTCGTTGTCCACGCGGCCCGGACGCACGTGCTCGCCGCCGGCGCGGATCACCTCGTACAGGAGCGAGTGCAGGCCCGCCCCGCGCAGGTCCGACGCCAGGGCCGCGTTCATGGTCCGTTCGTCGTACCACTGCCCGACCTGCTTCTCGGGCAGGCCCGCCGTCAGGCACAGCGCGGCTTCCAGGGCGCGGCCGGACTGGGCATGGTCCTTGTCGCCGCGGACGCCGCCTGCGGCAAGCGTGGGGCGCTCGGCCCGAAGCACTTCCAGTTCCGTGCGGGTCGCGTCCCACCCCTCGGCGATGGCCCTGGCCTCCAGTTCCGCGTGCTTGCCGTTCCCGACCGCGCAGATGCGACGGACCTCGGCGATGCGCCTGGTCTCGGCGGCGGTCTCGGCGCGGAGGCGGGCGATCATCGTGGGGGCGTCCGTGTTGTCGCCCGCCCCGCCGCTCCCGTCGGGGTCGGCATCCGTGCCGCCCGCCGCAGGGACGTCCGCGTCGAACAGGGCCCGGAGGTTGGTCTTCTGCGTGTCGGTGAGGGAAGCGGGGTCAAAGCCCTGGGCCTCAAGCCACTGCTCGAACGTCATGTCGTCCTCCTTGACTCTGTGTGCAGCGCAGGCGGCGACCGCCGCGCTGGTGTTGTCGTCCGCACCCAGGGCCACGAAACTCACCTCGCCCAGCGTGCTCCTGCGCGCGATGAGCACCGGGCCCTCGAACTCGCGCCCGTTGGCCGCGGCCTTCCGCCCCTTGGGCACGTACTCCATCTGCCCTGCCACAGCACCGAGCGACGCCTGCCACGGGAACCCGTTGCGGCTGCTCTCGACGATCTCGCGGGCGACCGGGCCGGCCCCGGAGATGACGCCCGAGACCAGCAGCTGCGAGCCCTCGACCTTCACAGAATCGGTGTGGCCGACGATCAGCGAGCGGTTGTGGTCCTTGAGGATCGGGCGGCTCTTCAGCCCGCCGCCGGCGACCTGCAGCCCGGCGAGGTCCACGACCACCGGGTGCGGCCAGCCCGCCAGGACCATCGGCCCGCCGGTGTAGGCCACCATCGAGAACCGGCGCAGGTTGGCATCTTGCCCATCGCCCGTCGCAGGGGCGGCCTCGATCCAGCCCTCGACCGGTGCGCACAGGTTCAGCGTGCGCGGCGGGCGTGGGGAGCGTGCGGGGGGTGGGGGATGGTCAGGCATCGTCGTCCTCCTTGCCCGTGCCGACAGGAGCGAGCGGTTCGTCGCGCTCCGGCGCAAGGCCCAGTTCCTTCATGAGCGAGACTTCCTTGGCCCGCTGCCGCAGCTCGTTCTCCCAGTCGCGCCCCTGCTTGGCGTACTCGGCGGCCAGCGTGGTCGTGTGCGACGCCAGGCGCGTGGCCTGGGCCGTCGCCTCCTTGGCGGGGTCCACGTGCTCGTTGCCATCCCAGAACCACTGGTGCGGCAGGCCCTGCCCGGTGGCGACCAGCGTGCGCACCGGCAGCGGCAGCAGGTCGGTGACGAGCACCGCCTCGCGCAGCCAGGCGTGCAGCAGCCGGTCGAGCACCACGCACGCCAGGTGCTCCTGCTCGACGCGGATACTCTTGAAGTACGTCTGGTGGTCGAGGCGTCCGCTGGCGTAGTTGTACCCCGACGAGTTGCACGCCGCGACGTTGAACGGCATGTTCAGGCAGCGGGCGATCTCGTTGAGGATCTCGCGCTTGAACTCGGCGTAGGTCGTGCTGGGCTGCTCGGCCTGCACCTGCGCCATCTTCCAGCCGCCCGGCATGGTGAGCAGCGAGCGGGCCTCGAGCTCGATGGCGTCCATCGGCTCGACCGCCTCGGCCTCGCCGTTGGCGGGGGCGTCGGTGTAGAGGATGCCTGCGAAGTCCGCGGCGGTCTCCGCCGCGCCCAGCACCGCCAGCGTGAACCGCCGCAGTTGGGCAAACAGCGGCAGCGCCGGCGTGATGTCCGGGATGCCACGGCTCTGCCCGGCGCGATCGACGCGAAAGTAATGCAGCACCGACTCGGCGGGCAGGCGGTCGTACTCGAGTCCCAGGAACCCCGCCCCCCACGTCCGCGCGTCCCCTGGGTGCCCCTTGAGGACGTGGTACTCGACCGGGTTGCCGAAGGCGTCGAAGCGGATGCCGTCCACGGCGCTGTCGTCGAGCAGCGTCAGGTCGGGCGTCGTGACCTGGTCAGCCTCGATGAGGCGCACGTCGAGCTTGACCGGCGTCCCCAGCCGCGGGTTGCTCACGAGCACGGCGAAGGCCTCGCCATCGGTCGCCCGGGCCATGCGCATGGTGCGGAGCACCTCGGGCAGGCCGATGGCCTTGGCCCACGCCATGAACGCCTGCTCGATCCGCTCGTTGCCGCCGTCATCATCGGTGAGCAGTTGCAGGCGCGGCCCCGTGCCCACCACGTCGTTGGCGAGGGTCAGCACGATGCCCTTCGCGTAGGCGTTGTTCGCCGTCTCGTAGCGGGCGCGGTTGCGCAGCGTCCGCCGAACCTCCGGCGACGCGGCCGCATCGGCGCTCAGGCCGTCGGCGTTGGCCCAGTGACGCCGGTTGGCGTCGTTGGTCACGGCCGAGTCGAACCCGGCGCGGAGCGCGGTGCCGACAACGAGCCGACGCAGGAGGCCGCCCTTGTGGGCCGAGCGAACCCTCGGCGGAGCGGGAGCGTGGGTGGTGCTTGAACGGAGTTTGAAGAGCCCGAGCATCAGCCTCCCTCCGCCCCGGGCGGTACCAGTCGCGTCAGCCGCATGGCATTCCTTGGCGTCCGCGCGGCCTGCTTCGACGCGAGATACCGATCCGCCTCGATCTGGTCCTTGAGCGAATGCTGCTCGACGCTCTGGCCGTCGACCGACGCCTTCGCCGGCTGCGCCGCGTTGTCGCGGATGGCCTGTTTGAGGTCCGGGGCGGGCTGCGGATCACCGGGCATGGCTGATCTCCTTTGCGCCCAGCACCTCGGCGCGCCCGCCCACCGCCCGCTGCCGCCGGCGATGCCGGCGCTCGCGCTGCGCGAAGGTGTTCACGGCCCGCGCGGGATTGCGCCCCGTCAGGTGCGCCAGCCACGCCTCCTGCGCCGCGTCCTCGCGGTCGATGCGGCGCGTCAACCGCAGTTCAAGCCTGAGTGTGTCGGCCGCGAGCGCATCGGTCATGGGTGGAAGGTGTGTGATCATCCACCCATGCCGACGCGGCGCAGCGGTCACGGCTCGCTGATTCGCGTCAGCGCGGCATGTTCGTACAGATGTGTACGTGGCGCACGGCTCGCTACGGACGCTCGCGCGTGACGACGCGGTGTCCGCAGTGCCGGCACCGCCGCACGCGCATGATGTGGCCGTTCTGCTGCCGCGTGTACCGCACCGGAAGGTGGCCGCACCCGCACCGGGGGCAGCGCAGGCCGCGCGCCTCGCGCGCACTCGGGTTGACAGCCGGTGAGTCCTTCACCATGTCTTCCTCCCGTGCTGCAGCGCCGACAGGCGCAGCCGCCGGCGCGGCGTTGCCTCGGCGTCCGTCCCGAACAGCACCACCCCGTGCATCGACGCCGCGACCGCCGCGCCGACCAGGCAGTCGAGCCAGTGGTTGTCGAGCCCCTCGACGCGGAGTTTCCACTCGTCCACGGTGCGACCGCGACCCTCGGTCTTCACCCGGTACTCGCTGGTCAGATGCTCTGCGATGAGCCTGTGCGGCTCGGGCTTGCTGCCGTATAGCGAGAGGCACCCCGGATCGCCCATCGGGACGGCCAGGCGCGCGTGCGTGAAGCTCTTCCAGTAGTTCGTGTCGTAGACCACGTGCCGCACCGCCCGCTTGCCCGTCACCACCGGCACGCGCCAGTTCAGGCCGATGCGCTCGCCGCGCTTGCGCTTGTAGTCGCTGAAGGGCAGGCTCGACGCGCCCACGTACCGACCGTGGCTGGGCATCAGCACGCCCGCGTGCGAACTCTGGCGGCAGAACTGATAGACCACGTCGGTGGACGAGCCCCAGTTGGCGTCGATCAGGCAGCGGTCGATGCGCACCATCGCCCCATCGTCACGCCGCCACTCGCGGGCCACCGTCGCGCTGATCAGCCGCTCCAGCCCGGCGTAGAGCGCCCCTTCGACCCCGGCCCGGGGCGCGGCCGTGGCCAGCGTCCGCCGCATGTCCCGCAGCGTGAAGTACCCGTGGGGGGCTTTCTGGTCTGGCTCGGTGCCGTAGTCGATGACGTACCCGGTGAAGTCGTCCTCCCACGCGGCGACCAGGTAGAACAGCGCCTTGCCCTGCACGTCCACGAACATCGTCAGGCGCGTGCAGCCGATGGGGACCTCGGCGCGGGCATGCCCGTTGACCTTGGCAGCGATCTGGTCGGCACTGAGCAGGTCGTCCGCCGCCTGGACCTCGGGCAGCGGCTCGTTCTGGTACTCCGCGAAGAACGCCGCCTCGTTCTGGAGTTTCAGGTTCATCGCGTGCTGGAGCGCCGAGAGTTCGTCGTGGTTGAACCGCTCCGGCCACGCGACCACCGCGCCCTCGTCCATCGCGGTGCGGTGCTGCTTGTAGAACTCCGTGGCGGCCTTGATGCCCCGGTCGCTGCGCAGCCCCTCGGCCCGGATCTCTGCGTACCGCTGCCACAGCGCCTCCCGCGCGGGAAAGGCGTACACCATCTTCGTCCGCTCGCCCTGCCACTGCGGGTGCTTGTCGCGGTCG
>CALKJU010000005.1 GCA_937995535.1 uncultured Alphaproteobacteria bacterium | reverse complement strand
ACAGCATTGGCCGCCGGTACGGCGATCTCGATGCGCATGTGCCCTCCCCGACGTGGTCGCGGCGCGGAAGGGCTAGCACCCGCCAGTGCGTTGGGCGAGATCGAGGACCACGCTCCGCCTCAGACGGAGCAGATCACCCCGCCCTCGAAGCGCGGATCGGCGCGGCGGAAGCCCGGGTCGGGCTCGAAGCTCTCGGAGGTGATGGCGAGGCTGGTGATTCGCCCGACGACCAGCACCTCGGGCTCGTCACCGTCCTCGTCGAGCCAGCGGCCACTCACGCAGACCCCACCATTGGCAGTGCGGAACAGCGCGTGTGGCGCGAAGGGCCGCGGTGCCGGAAGACCGTCGACACGCAGCTCGACGACCCAGAGGCCCCCGATCGCATTGGCGAGCGTCCGCTCGTGGCGTGTGTTGCGCGCAGCCGGTCCGTCACGGCGGGTGGCGGTGGCGAAGCGCGTCGCCGGGCGGAACCCTGTCGTCGGGCGCATGGGGCGTTCCTCGATCACATGAAGACAAGTGTTTATCGCACGCCGTCCGCGGAAACGAAACACCCGTGACGAAAACGCCGCGGCCGATCCCTTCGCCGTCCTGATGACGACGGCCTTTCGCCCGATGCACGACATGCCGCCATCCGCACTGGCCGCGGCCCGGATGCGCTTTTCCTTGACCTGGTCGGCGCGAACGGTCATATCGCGTGTGCCGACGTTGATCGGCTTCCGGTCGCGTGCGGCCTGCTCCCTTCGCGAGCTGGCCCTGCCGGACCCCCAATTCGCAGACAGCCCAGGTCACGCGGGAGCCGTCTGAGCCCCGGGCCGCAGCCACGGCCGACCGGCGGGAGCCGGTCCGCAGGCGCGTGCCCTGACCCGAAAGTATCCAGATCTTGACCACCTTCAACGACCTCGGCCTGGCGCCGCCCATGCTCGCGACGCTGGCCGCCGAGGGTTACAGCCTGCCGACGCCGATCCAGGCCCAGGCGATCCCCGCGGTGCTGGCCGGCCGCGACCTGCTCGGCATCGCCCAGACCGGTACCGGCAAGACCGCGGCCTTCGCCCTGCCCCTGCTGCACCGCCTGGCCGCCCGCGCGCGGCCGCCGGTGCCCTTGACCTGTCGCGTGCTGGTCCTCGCCCCGACCCGCGAACTGGCGGCGCAGATCGCCGCCAGCTTCACCACCTATGGTGCCGCGCGGCCGCGCGTCGTGGCGATCTTCGGCGGGGTCGACATGCGTCGGCAGGAGCGGGCGCTGGCCCGCGGCGTGGACGTCCTGGTGGCGACGCCCGGGCGGCTCGCCGACCATGTTCAGCAGCGCACCGTGCGGCTCGACGCGGTCGAGGCCGTGGTCCTCGACGAGGTCGACCGGATGCTCGACATCGGCTTCGTCCACGTTGTCCGGCGCCTGCTCAAGCTCACCCCGGCGGCCCGTCAGACGCTGCTCTTCTCGGCCACCCTGCCGACCGAGATCGCAGCGCTCGCGGCCGAGATCCTGCGCGATCCGGTCCGTGTCACCGTGGCACCGGTGGCGACGACGGCCGAGCTCGTCACGCAGCGCGTGGTGCACGTCGCCCAGGCGGACAAGCGCGCGGCGTTGGCGAGCCTGCTCGGCGACCCGGCGCTGCGTCGGGTGATCGTATTCACGCGGACCAAGCACGGTGCCGACCGCGTCGTGCGCCACCTCGACGGCGCCGGCATCGACGCTGCGGCGATCCACGGCAACAAGTCGCAAGGCCAGCGCGAGCGGGCGCTGGACGGGTTCCGCGCCGGGCGGACGCGGGTCCTGGTCGCGACCGACATCGCCGCGCGCGGCATCGACGTCGACCAGATCAGCCACGTCGTCAATTTCGACCTGCCCGAGGTCGCGGAGACCTATGTCCACCGGATCGGCCGCACGGCCCGTGCCGGCGCCAGCGGCGTGGCGATCGCGCTGTGCGATCCGTCCGAGCGCGGCTCGCTGCGCGCCATCGAGACGCTGACCCGGCAGCGGCTCGAGGTGATGGCCGTGCCGGGTCTGCCGCCAGCGCCGGCGGCGGCCGTACCCCGCTGCCCGCCGGCCCATGCGCGCACGGGCGCCGGGCACCCCGCTGTTGCGCTGCGGCGCAGCAGGCCGGTAAAAGCCGCCCGGCTCGCGACAGGACGATGATGCTCGAGGCGGTCTGACGGATGGCGGCGATCCGCAAGGTGGTCTTTCCGGTGGCCGGGCTCGGCACGCGCATGCTCCCGGCGACCAAGGCGCTGCCCAAGGAGATGCTGCCGGTCGTCGACCGTCCGATCATCCAGTACGCGCTCGAGGAAGCGGCGGCCGCCGGCTGCGAGGAGTTCGTCCTCGTCACCGGCCGCGGCAAGACGCTGATCGAGGACCATTTCGACCGCGCCTACGAGCTGTTCGACACGCTCGCCCGCAAGGAGAAGAGGGCCGACCTCGAGGCCCTGGAGGCGGCCGTCCCGCCACCCGGCGGGATCGTCTACACCCGGCAGCAGCAGCCGCTCGGGCTCGGCCACGCGGTCTGGTGCGCGCGTCACGCGATCGGCCGCGAGCCGTTCGGGGTGATCCTCGTCGACGACCTGATCCACGCCGAGACGCCGTGCATGGCGCAGCTCGCCGCCGCGCATGCACGGACCGGCGGCAATATCGTCGCGGTGATGGAGGTGCCGGCCGAGCACACGGCGCGCTACGGCGTGATCCGCCCGGGTGCCGCCGACGGTCGGCTGGTCGAGCTGCGGGGCGTGGTCGAGAAGCCGCGCCCGGAGGAGGCGCCGTCGCGCCTCGCCGTGATCGGCCGGTATGTCCTGATGCCGGAGATCTTCGACCAGCTCGCGCGGCAGGAACGCGGCGCCGGCGGCGAGATCCAGCTCACCGATGCGATGGCGCGCCTGGTCGGCGTCCAGCCATTCCACGGCCTGCGCTTCGAGGGCCGCCGTTTCGACTGCGGCGACAAGCAGGGCTATCTGGAGGCGATCGTGGCGCTGGCTCTGGAGCGCCCCGACATCGCGCCGGCCTTCCGGGAGACCCTGCGCCGCTACACCTGACGCCGGCCCCGGCGCGGCCGGCCTGCAACGGACCTGCGTCATGAAGATCGCGATGATCGGCACCGGCTATGTGGGCCTCGTCTCGGGGGCGTGCTTCGCCGAATTCGGCCTCGACGTGACCTGCGTCGACAAGGACCACGGCAAGATCGAGATGCTGCGGGAGGGGCGGATCCCGATCTACGAGCCGGGCCTCGATGCGCTGGTCGCCCGCCACGCCGGCGCCGGCCGCCTGCACTTCACGACCGACCTCAAGGCCGCCGTGGCGGGTGCCGACGCGATCTTCATCGCCGTCGGCACGCCCAGCCGCCGGGGTGACGGACATGCCGACCTGTCCTACGTGTTCGCCGCGGCGGAGGAGATCGCGGACGCGCTGACCGGGCCGACGGTGGTGGTGACCAAGTCGACCGTGCCCGTCGGCACCGGGCGCAAGCTGCAGCGGATCTTCGCCGCGCGGCGTCCGGACCTCGCCGTCGATGTCGCGTCCAACCCGGAGTTCCTGCGCGAGGGCTCGGCGATCGAGGATTTCCTGCGCCCCGACCGGGTGGTCTGCGGTGCCGAGAGCGAGCACGCCCGCGACGTGCTGGCACGCTGCTACCGGCCGCTCAACCTGATCGAGACGCCGATCATGTTCACCGATCTCGAGACGGCCGAGCTGATCAAGTACGCGACCAACAGCTTCCTCGCCACCAAGATCACCTTCATCAACGAGATGGCCGACCTGTGCGAGCGGGTCGGCGCCGACGTCAACCAGGTGGCCAAAGGCATGGGCCTCGATGGTCGCATCGGGCGCAAGTTCCTGCATGCCGGCCCGGGCTATGGCGGCTCCTGCTTCCCCAAGGACACGCTGGCGCTGTTGCGGACCGGCGAGATGTACGGGGCGCCGTTGCGGATCGTGGAGACCGTCGTGTCGGTCAACGAGGGCCGCAAGCGGCGCATGATCCGCAAGATCGTCGATGCGATGGGTGGGCGCATCGAGGGTGCCACGATCGCGGTCCTTGGCGTCACCTTCAAGCCCAACACCGACGACATGCGCGAGAGCCCGAGCCTCGTCATCCTGCCGGCCCTGCGCGCTGAGGGGGCGGTGGTCCGCGCCTACGATCCCGAGGGCATGACGGAAGCGGCCAAGCTGATGCCGGAGGTGACGTGGTGCGAGGACGCCTACAGCGCCCTCGAGGGGGCCAGCGCCATGGTCATCCTCACCGAGTGGAACCAGTTCCGCGGGCTCGATCTCGAGCGCGCCAAGCAGGTCATGCGCGAGCCGCGGATCATCGACCTGCGCAACATCTACGATCCGGCGCAGGTGATGCGCGCCGGGTTCAGCTACACCTGCATCGGCCGCCCGGCCACGACCAGCGCGCTCTGAGGCGGAGCAGGCGCCGATGGCCGAGCCCTACCGCTTCCATCCGTCGATCCTGCGCGAGTACGACATCCGCGGGATCGTCGGCGAGACGCTAGGTCCCGACGACGCGCGGGCGCTCGGCCGGGCCTATGGCACGATGCTCCGCCGCCGCGGCGGTCGGCGGGTCTGCGTCGGGCGTGACGGCCGGCTGAGCTCACCGTCCCTCGCCGAGGCGCTCCTCGCTGGCCTCGCCGAGACCGGCTGCGAGGTGCTGTCGATCGGCCTCGGGCCGACACCGATGCTGTACTTCGCCGTGCATCACCTCGACGCCGACGGTGGCCTCCAGGTGACCGGCTCGCACAATCCGCCCGACCACAACGGCTTCAAGATGATGCTCGGCAAGGGCTCGCTGTACGGGCGGGCCGTCCAGGAGCTGGGCCGGCTCGCGGCCACGGGCGATCTCGAGCAGGGTCCGGGGCGGGTCGAGCCGGTCGCCGTGTTCGACGCCTATATCGATCGCCTGGCGCGCGACTTCGCCGGGACGCGCGCGGTCGACGCGGTCTGGGACGCCGGCAATGGCGCGGCCGGAGCGGCGATGGTGGCGCTGAGCGGTCGCCTCCCGGGCCGGCACGCCTGCCTGTTCGCCGAGATCGACGGGCGCTTTCCCAACCACCACCCCGATCCGACCGTGGCCGAGAACCTCGAGGACCTAATCCGTGCGGTCCGCGAGGGCGGCTACGAGATCGGGATCGGCTTCGACGGCGACGGCGATCGGATCGGCGTCGTCGACGGGCGCGGCCGGATCGTCTGGGGCGACCAGATCCTGCAAGTCCTCGCAGCCGAGGTGCTGACCCGGCATCCCGGCGCCACGATCATCGCCGACGTCAAGGCGAGCCAGACCTTCTTCGACGAGATCGCGCGGCTCGGCGGCAGGCCGCTGATGTGGAAGACCGGGCATTCGCTGATCAAGGCGAAGATGGCCGAGGTCGACTCGCCTTTGTCCGGCGAGATGTCCGGGCACATCTTCTACAAGGACCGGTTCTACGGCCACGACGATGCGCTCTACGTCGCGGTCCGGCTGCTCTCGATCCTCGCCTCCGACAGCCGCACGCTGGCCGAGCTGCACGACGCCATGCCGGCGGTGTTCAACACGCCGGAGATCCGCTTCGACTGCCCGGACGAGCGGAAGTTCGACGCGATCGACGAGATCAAGCGGCACCTCGAGGCGGACGGGGTGGCCTTCGACGCCATCGACGGCGTCCGGGTCGCCGAGCCCGACGGCTGGTGGCTGTTGCGCGCCTCGAACACGCAGGCGGTCATCGTGGCGCGGGCCGAGGCGTCGAGTGCGGCCGGCCTCGAACGCCTGAAGGGCCGTCTGCGCGATACGCTGCACCGCGTCGGCGTCGAGCCGCCGGGCGAGCTCTAGCGTCCACCGGTCCCGCGCCCGTCGCTCGCGGCCCGGAGCGTTCCGTCGGCGACCGCGGTCTTGGCCTCGGCGACGGTCTCGCGGGCCTCGGCGTGGTCGTCGGCGGTCGGTTCCGGCGCGTCGTGGAGCGCCTCGGCGGCCGGCGCGTGATCGAGTGCGATCAGGATCGCGAAATGGTCCGAGCCGAACGCCGGCAGGCGGCGCAGCTCGCGGAGCAGGAAGTCCGCGCTGACGAAGGCATGGTCGAGTGGCCAGCGGACGAGCCGTGAGCGGCTGTGGAAGGTGCAGAACAGGCCGCGCCCGATACGCGGGTCGAGCAGTCCGGAGAGGCGGCGGAACAGGCGGCTGGTGCGCGACCAGCCGACGTCGTTGAGATCGCCGGCGACGATCGTCGGGCCCGGGCTCGCCGCGACCTCACGGCCGACGATCACGAGCTCGGCGTCGCGGCCGAGCGAGCTGTCGGCCTCGCTCGGGCTCGGCGGCTCGGGGTGGATGGCGTACAGCGTGACGACCGCGCCCGAGCGCAGGCGCAGACCGGTGCGGAGCGACGGCACGCTGTCGTGCAGCAACGTTCGCACCACGGGCTCGACCAACGGCAAGCGCGAGCGCAGCGCCATGCCGTAGGTGTTGTCCAGCGGCCGCGCGATCGCGTGCGGCAGCCGGTCGTGAAGCGCGCGCAGCTGCTCGACCCACCAGGCGTCGGTCTCGATCGCCACCAGCACGTCGGGGTCCGTCGCGTGGACCAGCGCGAGGAGCCGCTCGGCGTCGCGGTTCTCCATCAGGACGTTGGCGATCAACAGGCGCAGCGTGCGCGGCCCGGGCCCGCCGACCGCGGGCAGGAGCTGGCGGCGCCACAGCGACGTGTAGGGCAGGATGACGGCCAGATGGCTTAGCCCGGCGAGCAGCAGCAGCGCCGCCAGCGCGGCGACGGCCGGCCCACCACCCAGGACGCCTAGGGCCACGGCGTTCGCGAGAGCCAGTAGCGCCTGCTGGCCGCGCGGGAAGTCCCACACCCTTATCCACCACGCGGTCCGCCGCGACCACGGCGCCACGGTCGTGGCCAGCAGCAACAGCCCGAGCAGGACCAACAGCGGCCGGACGATCTCGGCAACGCTCATCGGGGCACGGCAGTGGATTCCGTCGCGCCGCGCTCACGCAGAACGCGGACCGCGGCCTCGACCCGGCGGACCTCCGGAATCCCGAGAAAGCCCACCCGTCGCGTCCGCCAGGTGATCCGGCCGCGGTCCTGACGCTCGATCTCCTGCCCGCTGCGGAAGAACAGGTCGCCGCTGCCGTCGGCGCGCTCGGTCCGCTCGCAGAGGTTGATGTCCGCCGGGCCGAAGGAGCGCGCACGACGCCAGGGGAAGCCTTCCAGGATCAACAGGCGGCGGTCCGTGATGGCGTAGATGGTCGCGCGCGCGACGAGCCAAGCCCACGCGGGCGAGAGCAGCGCCGCGCCGCCGAGCAGAACGAACACGGCGCCGAGCGCGGCGGCGAAGCCCGAAGGTGGTGATCCGGCGGCGAGCCATGCGCCGCCCAAGGCCGCGATCCACAGCAGGCCGAACAGCGCCAGCGGCAGGCGCTCGCGCGCGAGCCGGACAGGCGACGGCCAGTCCGCCCAGACCAGATGCTCGTCTGGGTCCAGGGCAGCGCGCGCCACCTCGAGTGCTGAAGGCGGTACTGATGCTTCGGCCATGCCTGCTCCCCGGTCGCGTTGACTCGCTTCCGCCCGCTGCCTATCTGAGGCGCCTGTTCTCAGGTTCCGCGACCGCCTGCCAGAAAGGCAATCGTCAGCATGTTCGCCTCCGTTCTCGGGCGGGTCTTCGGCACGGCCAACGACCGCATCGTCAAGCGGCTCGGCAAGCGGGTCGCGCGGATCAACGCGCTGGAGCCGGGCATCGCCGCGCTGAGCGATGCCGCGCTGCGCGCCAAGACCGACGAGTTCCGCACCCGGCTCGCCAATGGCGCCGAACTCGACGAGCTGCTCGAGGAGGCGTTCGCGGTGGTCCGCGAGGCGGCGCGGCGGACGCTCGGCCAGCGTCATTTCGATGTCCAGCTGATCGGCGGCATGGTGCTGCACGAGGGCGCGATCGCCGAGATGCGCACCGGCGAGGGCAAGACCCTGGTCGCGACCCTGCCGGCCTATCTCAACGCGCTCACCGGCAAGGGCGTGCATATCGTCACCGTCAACGACTACCTGGCCCGGCGCGATGCGGCCTGGATGGGCAAGATCTACGCCTTCCTCGGGATGAGCGTCGGCGTCGTCGTCCCGACCATGCCGGGGCAGGACGATCCCGACGCGCGCCGCGCCGCCTACGCCTGCGACATCACCTACGGCACCAACAATGAGTTCGGCTTCGACTATCTGCGCGACAACATGCGCCAGTCGCGCGCGGCGATGGTCCAGCGCGGCCACGCCTACGCGATCGTCGACGAGGTGGACAGCATCCTGATCGACGAGGCGCGCACGCCGCTGATCATCTCCGGCCCGGCGGAGGACAGCTCGGCGCTGTACCGCGCGGTCACGACCCTGATCCCGAAGCTGGTCGAGGGCGACTACGACAAGGACGAGAAGCAGCGGACCGTGAGCCTGACGGAACAGGGCCACGAGCACATGCAGGCGCTCTTGACCGAGGCCGGGCTGCTGCAGAGCGGCGATCTCTACGACACCGAGAACGTCAGCCTCGTCCATCAGGTCAACCAGGCGCTGCGGGCGCACAAGCTGTTCACCCGCGACGTCGACTACATCGTCAAGGACCGCCAGATCATCATCATCGACCAGTTCACCGGGCGGATGATGCACGGGCGGCGCTTCAGCGACGGCCTCCACCAGGCGTTGGAGGCCAAGGAAGGGGTGCCGATCCAGCCCGAGAACCAGACGCTGGCCTCGATTACCTTCCAGAACTACTTCCGGATGTACGAGAAGCTCGCCGGGATGACCGGCACGGCCGCCACCGAGGCCGCCGAGTTCGCCGACATCTACAAGCTCGACGTCGTCTCGATCCCGACCCACCAGCCGATGATCCGCAAGGACGAGAACGACGAGGTCTATCGCACGGCGCGTGAGAAGACGAAGGCGATCGTCGACGAGATCGTCGACGCGCACCGTCGCGGCCAGCCGGTGCTGGTCGGCACCGTGTCGATCGAGAAGTCGGAGGCGCTGGCCAAGGAGCTCGACAAGCAGGGCATTCCCTACCGCGTGCTCAACGCCAAGCAGCACGAGCAGGAGGCGTACATCATCGCCCAGGCCGGGCGCCTCGGAGCGGTCACGATCGCCACCAACATGGCCGGGCGCGGCACCGACATCCAGCTCGGCGGCAACGCCGAGATGCGCATCCTGCAGGAGCTCGGGCCGGAGCCCGACCCGGCCGAGGCGGCGCGCATCGAGCAGGAGGTGGCCGCCGAGCGGGAGCGCGTCCGCGCCGCCGGCGGCCTCTACGTGATCGGCACCGAGCGGCACGAGAGCCGGCGGATCGACAACCAGCTCCGCGGCCGCTCCGGCCGCCAGGGCGATCCCGGCCGGTCCAAGTTCTTCCTCGCCCTCGAGGACGACCTGATGCGCATCTTCGGCAGCGACCGGATGGACGGGATGCTGCAGAAGCTGGGCCTCAAGGAAGGCGAGGCGATCTTCCATCCGTGGATCAACAAGGCGCTGGAGCGGGCGCAGCAGAAGGTCGAGCAGCACAACTTCGAGATCCGCAAGCAGCTGCTGCGTTACGACGACGTGATGAACGACCAGCGCAAGGTCGTCTACGAGCAGCGGCTGGAGTTCATCGACGGTGAGGACGTGAACGACGCGGTCGCCGAGATGCGCGAGAACGTGATCGCCGACCTGGTCGCCAAGCACATCCCGGCCGGGGCCTATGCCGAGACCTGGACCGTCGACAAGCTCAAGGAGGAGGTCAAGCAGCTCCTGGCGCTCGACCTGCCCATCGAGGAGTGGGCGCGCGAGGACGGCATCGCCGAGGACGAGATCCGCCACCGGATCAGCGAGGCGGCGAGCGACGCGGCCCGGCGCAAGGAGGAGACCTACGGCGCCGAGCTGATGCGCATGGCCGAGAAGAGCTTGCTGCTGCAGATCCTCGACCATCTCTGGAAGGATCATCTGCTGCAGCTCGAGCACCTCCGCCAGGGGATCCACCTGCGCGGCTACGGGCAGCGCGACCCGCTCAACGAGTACAAGAAGGAAGCGCTGGCGCTGTTCGAGCACATGCTGACCAATCTCGGGCGCACCGTGACCCGCGTGCTGAGCCATCTCGAGATCCGTCAGGCACCGCCGGCGCCACCGCCGCAGCCGGCGCCGCTGCCGGTGATGGCGCCCGGCCCGAGCTCGCCGCTGCGCCCGGCACCCGCGCTGGCCATGGCCGGCGGTGGTGGCGTAGCGTTGGCCGAGGCCGACCCGCGCATCGACCCGCACGATCCCTCGACCTGGGGTCGGGTCGGCCGCAACGCCGCCTGCCCCTGCGGCTCGGGCAAGAAATACAAGCAGTGCCACGGCCGGCTGGCGTGACCGCGGCGAGCGCGGGCGCTCAGGCGGCGCAGTCGATCGCGTAGACCGGCAGCATCCGGCCCGGGATCCCCGCGTCCGAGGGCGCCTCGCCGATCCGGCAGGCGCCCTGCCGCTCGTCGAAGCTTGCGGCGTTCGGGTCGGTCAGCACGGGCAGCGCGGGGGCCGCGCCGGCGCACGCCGGCCGGAGCCGGCAGGGTGGTGACGTGCCGGCGGTCACGCCCTTACTGGCACTGCGGCTCGGCCAGCCGCTCGACCCGCTCGAGGTCGGCGCGCAGCGCGAAGTCGCCGTAGTCCAGCAGCACGTCGTGGAGGACCCCGTCCTCGGCGAGCTGGAAGGTCAGCTCGAACTGCGGCGTCGCGTCGGTGTCGTCGAGCACGTAGTAGGCGAGATGCACCGGCCAGCGGCGGATCGCACCGTCACCCTGCCGCGGCGCCCCGATCACCGCGGCGACCCGCGTCAACGCCTCGGGCCCGGAGCCGTCGAACACCTCGTGCGCGACGAAGCGCTGGCCGTCGCGCGCCGAGTCGATCAGGCGACGGAGATGCTCGGTGGGGAACACGGTACCGCTCGGCAGGCGGATGGTCGTGCCCGCGGGCACTGCGTAGCGGACGAGACCGGGACCGCCGGGTGCGTCGAGCACCGCCTGGCCGCGGAACTCCTCGCTCGCGCCGCTGCCGTCGAACGAGCGGATGTTGAAGCGGAGCTGGGTGTTGTCGAGCGACTCCCAGCTCGAGAAGCGGACATCGAAGGTGACGTCGCTGCCCTCGCTGGTCTGGGCGACGAAGCCGAGCTGCTGCGCGCTGAGCCAGCCTTCGCAGCTCGAGCGCCACTCCATGACGAGGGCACCGCGCACGCTGAGGAACCCGCCCGCCGCGGGCGGGTTGGCGAGGCTCAGCCGGTAGGCGGCGCGATGCGACAGCAACTCGACCGGCGCGGCCACCGCAGCGACCGACCAAGTCAACGCGACCACGAGCGACAGCGCGTGCCGGTGCCACGCCATGGCGTTTACTCCCATCCCCGGCCCTTGGTACGGCATGCCGGCCGCCCAAGGCCAGCGCGCCCTTCAACCCACGGTACGATCCGCGGGCGGCCACGGCTTTCCCTTACATCTCATATACGGTCGCGACCGCTCGCGCCGTGGGCGCGGAGGGAGCGCGATACCGGGATGCGCGTCGGGCCCGCTCAGAGGGTCAAGCGCCGCAGCCGAAGCGCGTTGCCGATCACCGAGACCGAGCTCAAGGACATCGCCGCGGCGGCGACGATCGGGCTCAGCAGGACGCCGAGGAACGGGTAGAGCACGCCCGCCGCGATCGGCACGCCGGCGGCGTTGTAGACGAAGGCGAAGAACAGGTTCTGCCGGATGTTGCGCATCGTCAGCCGGCTCAGCCGGCGGGCGCGGACGATCCCGCCGAGATCGCCCTTGACCAGCGTGACCCCGGCGCTCTCGATCGCCACTTCCGTGCCGCTGCCCATGGCGATGCCGACATCGGCCGCAGCCAGCGCCGGGGCATCGTTCACGCCGTCGCCCGCCATCGCGACGACGTGCCCCGCGCCGCGCAGTCGCTCGACGACGGCGCGCTTGTGCTCCGGCAGCACCTCGGCCTCGACCGCCTCGATGCCGAGCCGGCGCGCGACGGCCTCGGCCGTGGTGCGGTTGTCGCCGGTCAGCATGACGATCCGCACGCCTTCGGCGCGGAGGGCCGCCAGTGCCGCCGGGGTGGTCGGCTTGATCGGATCGGCGACGGCGAGCAGGCCGAGCAGGTGCCCGTCGACGGCGAGGTGGAGCACCGTCGCCCCGTCGCGGCGGAGCGTCTCGGCGCGCTCCGCCGCGGCGGCGGGCTCCGCACCAACCGCCCGCATCAGCGCGGCGTTGCCCAGGGCGACGCGGCGGCCCTCGACCGTCCCCAGCACGCCCCTGCCGGTCTGTGACTCGAAGCCGGCGGCGGTGGGCGGCGCGAGACCGCGCGCATGGGCCGCAGCCAGGACGGCCGCGGCCAGCGGATGCTCGCTGGGGCGCTCGAGGGCCGCGGCGAGGCGCAGGATCTCGTGCTCGTCCGCCACGCCGAGCGATACGACGGCAGTCACCTCCGGCCGGCCCCGGGTCAGCGTGCCGGTCTTGTCGACCACCAGCGTGTCGACCCGCTCCAGCCGCTCGAGCGCCTCGGCGTTCTTGATCAGCACGCCCAGCTGGGCACCGCGACCGACGCCGACCATGATCGACATCGGCGTGGCCAGCCCGAGCGCGCAGGGGCAGGCGATGATCAGCACCGAGACGGCGGCGATCAGCGCGTAGGACAGGGACGGGCTCGGACCCCAGACCGCCCAGGCGACGAACGCCATGGCCGCGATCACCACCACGACCGGGACGAACCAGCCGGCGACGCGGTCGGCGAGGCGCTGGACCGGCGCGCGCGAGCGCTGCGCCTCGGCCACCATCTGCACGATCCGGGCGAGCATCGTCTCCTTGCCGACACGGGCCGCGCGCATGACAAAGCTGCCACGCTGGTTGAGGGTGCCGCCGATTACCCTCGCGCCCGCGACCTTCTCGACCGGCAGCGGTTCGCCGGTGAGCATCGACTCGTCGACGGCGCTGCGGCCCTCGACGACTTCGCCGTCGACCGGCACACGGTCGCCCGGGCGGACGCGCAGCCGATCGCCGACCCGAATCGCGTCGACCGGCACCTCCTCGTCGCCGCCGTCCTCGCGGACCCGGATCGCCGTCTTGGGGGCGAGGTCGAGCAGGGCGCGGATGGCGCTACCGGTCTGCTCGCGCGCCCGCAGCTCGAGCACCTGGCCCAGCAGTACGAGCACGGTGATGACGGCCGCCGCCTCGAAATAGACCGCGACGCTGCCGTCGGGCCCGCGAAAGCCCGGCGGGAACGCCGCGGGCAGCGCGGTGGCGACGAGGCTGTAGGCCCAGGCCACGCCGACGCCGAGGGCGATCAGCGTGAACATGTTGAGGTTGCGGCTGACCACGGACCGCCAGCCGCGGACGAAGAACGGCCACCCGGCCCAGAGCACGACCGGCGTCGCAAGCGCGAGCTGGAGCCAGTTCGAGAGCTGCTGGCCGAGCGCTTGATGGAGGCCGGTGAGATGGCCACCCATCTCCAGCACCAGCACCGGCAGGGTGAGCGTCGCGCCGAGCCACAGCCGGCGCCTCATGTCGATCAGCTCGGGGTCGGGTCCGGTCGCGGCGCCGACCTCGAGCGGCTCGAGTGCCATGCCACAGATCGGGCAGCTTCCCGGTCCGATCTGGCGGACGTCGGGGTGCATCGGGCAGGTGTAGGTGGTGCCGGCGGGAACCGAGCCCGGCGATGGGACCTGCGCCGGCTCCAGGTAGCGTCGCGGATCGGCGATGAACCGTTCGCGGCAGCGCGGGTTGCAGAAATGGTAGGTGACGCCGCCGTGCTCGTGCCGGTACCTGCTGGTCCGTGGATCGACCGCCATCCCGCAGACGGGATCCTTCATGGTCGCCGTGGCCGCGGCAGGTGCGGCATGCCCATGGCAGCAGGCGTGGGCTTTCGGGTGGTCGTCCATCGGTTGGACTTGCCGTCGTAGCTCGATCGCTCCCATATACCCTAGCAGGGTAGGGTATCAAGCCATGCAAGACGCGACGAAACGGGCCTGCGCGCAGCGGCTCGGGCGGATCGAGGGCCAGGTGCGCGGGATCGCCCGGATGGTCGCCGAGGACCGCTACTGCATCGACATCCTGACCCAGCTTCGGGCCGTCCGTGCGGCGCTGCGGCGGGTCGAGGACGCGGTGCTGGGCGACCATGTCGCGCACTGCGTCGAGCACGCGATCGCCAGCGGCGACGCCGCCGAGCAGCGGCAGAAAGTACAGGAGCTCTTGGACCTATTGGCGCGCCGCGAGGGGTGAGGTCGCGAGCGGCAGCTCGACACGAACCTGAAGCCCGCCGAGCGCGGCGGTGCCGAGCGTGACCGTGCCGCCATAGGCGGCGACGAGGTCGCGGGTGATGGCGAGGCCGAGCCCGCTACCGGGACGACGCTCGTCGAGCCGGACGCCGCGTTCGAACGCCTCCTCACGACGCTCCGGCGCGAGGCCCGGACCATCGTCCTCGACGAGCACCACCAGCCGGCCGTCCTCGACACCGCTCGCGAGGCGGACCTGGCGCTTGGCCCACTTGGCGGCGTTCTCCAGGAGGTTGCCGAGGATCTCGGCGAGGTCCGCGGCGTCGCCCACGAAGCGGTGCGCCGGATCGACCTGCGTCGTGATGGACACGCCGCGGTCGGCGGCGAGCACGCGGATCGCGCGCGCGACCTGTCCGGCGACAGCGGCGACGTCGGTCGGTTCCGCGCGCCCCGACCGCGGCCCGCCGGTCCGGGCGCGGGCAAGCTCGCGGGCCACGACGTCGCGCATCCGTGCCACCTCGGCCGTGATCGTCGCCGTGGCCTCGTTGCCGAGCTTGGCCGCCTCGATCGCCACCACCTGCAGGGAGGTCTGCAGCCCGTGGGCGAGATCGGCGGCACGGCGGCGGCTGCGCTCGACCAGGGCGGCGTTCTCGCCGAGCAGCAGGTTCAGCTCCTCGACGAGTGGGCCTATCTCGGCCGGCTGCGCCGCCGGCAGGCTTGGCGCCTCGCCGGTGCGGATCCGTGCGACCTCGCGGCGCAGGCGGGCCAGCGGGCGCAGGCCGAGCTCGACCTGGACCAGTGCCGCCACCAGCAGCACGGCTCCGAGGAGCACGAGCGCGATAGCCGTCAATCCGTTGAAGCGGCGGGCGACCGCGTCGATCTCGGCCTCGGGCATCGCCACGGCGACCTCGATCGGCTCCTCGGTGGCCCCGGCGAAGGCGACCGTGCGCGAGAGCTGCCGCAGCAGGCCGAGCCCCGGCACCTCGACCAGTGTCACGCCGATCGCGCCGAGCGGCCGAGCGCTCGCCGCGGGTAGCTCCTGGTCCCACAGCGAGCGCGAGCGCAACGTGACGCCGCCGGCGGCGACCTGCCAGTAGCGGCCGCCATAGGCGCGCTCGAACCGCGCGTCCGCCGGCTCGCGGGTGAGCCGCAGCCCGTCGGCGTCGACCGCCAGTCCCGCGGTGAGCTGGTCGAGCACCCGGCGCAGCTCGGCCTCGTGCTGCGCCACCTCGTGGGCGCGGAACAGGGCGCCGAGGGCGAGCCAGGTGACGAGCAGGGCCGCCGCGATCCACAGGCCACCGCCGAGCAGGAGACGGCCGCGCAGCGAGCCCGAAGGGTTCACGAAGGCGCGCCCAGCCGATAGCCGAGACCGCGGATGGTGACGATGCGCTCGCGGCCGAGCTTGCGCCGCAGCCGTCCGATCAGGACCTCGATGGTGTTGGAATCGCGCTCGAAGTCCTGCGCGTAGACATGTTCGGTGAGCTCGTGCTGCGACACGACCCGGTCGGCATGGTGCATGAGGAAGGCGAGGATGCGGTATTCCAGCGCGGTGAGCGGCACCGGGGCACCGTCGAGCGTCAGGCGCGCGTTGCGCGTGTCGAGCTCGAGGGCGCCGTGGCGCAGCACCGGCGAGGCGCGGCCCGCGGCACGCCGGAGCAGGGCGCGCACCCGGGCGACCAGCTCCTCCATCGCGAACGGCTTGACGAGGTAGTCGTCGGCGCCGGCGTCGATGCCCTCGACGCGCTCGCGCCAGCTCCCGCGCGCGGTCAGAATGAGGACCGGCGTCGTGATCCCGGCGGCTCGCCAGCGGCGCAGCACCGACATGCCGTCGAGGCGTGGCAGCCCGAGGTCGAGGACGATCGCGTCGTAAGGCTCCGTCGCGCCCAGGAACTCGGCCTGCTCGCCGTCGGCCGCGCGGTCCACCGCGTAGCCGGCGCCCTCCAGGGCCTCGGCCAGCGCCGCCGCGATCCGCGGCTCGTCCTCGACGACCAGCACCCGCATGCCTCAGTCGCGCTTCCGCCGCTCCGTCTCGGTCTTCAGGATCCGCTGATCGTGCGCATCGACCTTGACCTCGACCAGCAGACCCTCGGGGGTCAGGATCTCCAGCTCGTAGACGTAGCGACCCTTGCGCTCCTTGAGCTCGACCTCGAGCACCGTGCCGGGCACGACCGCCGCCACCGTCGTCAGGATGCGGTCGAGCGCAACGACCTCGCCGGCACGGCGCGCGGCCAGCGCCCGGTCATGGCCGCTGTCGGCACCGGCCGGCACCGGCAGCAGCAGGGAAACCAGGAGCAGAGGCCACGGGCGCATCGTGATCGCGCATTGTCGCCGCGGCCGCTGAACCCTGGCTGAACGGCGCCTTCAGGCTCGGCTCAGGGCGGCTCGCCTATGACCGCGTTGCACGGGCATGGCGTCCGTGCGCGAACCGTAACCGGAGACGACCATGCGTCTGCCTACCATGCTTCTCGGTGCTGCCGCCATCCTGACCGTCGGCGCCACGCTGCCGGCAGTGGCCAGCGACGACTGCAAGAGCTACCCGCGCGAGCAGTGGCTCAGCCTGGAGGCGATGAAGGCCAAGGCGGAGAGCCAGGGCTTCGAGGTCCGCGGAATCAAGGAGGACGATGGCTGCTGGGAGATCAAGGGGCTCAAGGACGGCAGGCCGGTCGAGGCCTATTTCGATCCGGCGACGGGTGAGCTGGTCAAGATGAAGAGCAAGTCGTGAGCGACGCGACGCTCATGGAGCCGGCCGGGCGCAGCTTGCGCCCGGCCGAGGTCCCGGTCTGGGATCCACTGGTCCGGCTGTTCCACTGGTCCCTGGCCGTCGCCTTCTTCACCGCCTGGTTCAGCGAGGACGTGATGTGGCTGCACGAAGCGGCCGGCTACGTCGTGCTGGGGCTCGTCGCCTTTCGGGTGATCTGGGGGGTGGTCGGGCCCCAGCATGCGCGGTTCACGGATTTCGTCCGCGGGCCGCGCGCGGCGCTCGCCTATCTGCGCGACCTCGGTAGCGGTCGGGCCCGCCGCTATCTCGGCCACAACCCGGCGGGCGGGCTGATGGTCGTGGCGCTCCTCGTCATGCTGGCGGTCACCGGCGTCACCGGCTGGCTGGCACTCGATGCCCGTCCCGGTGGCGACTGGCTCGAGGAGCTGCATGAGGCCATCGCGAACGCGACGCTGCTGCTCGTCGGCCTGCACGTCCTGGGCGTGCTGCTCGGCAGCATCGCCCACGGCGAGAACCTCGTGCGGGCGATGATCACCGGCCGCAAACGTGCGGCGGAACATGCCTGACCGGCACCGCGGGCGACGGCCGAACCCGTCGCCCGCGGTGCGCGGCTACTTGGGCTGCCGCTCGAGCCAGGCGCGCATCTGCGCGATCTCCTGCTCCTGGGCGGCGATGATCGCCTCGGCGAGCTTGCGGATCTCCGGGTCGCTGCCGAAGCCCAGCACCACCCTGGCCATGTCGATGGCGCCCTGATGGTGCGGGATCATGCCCTTGACGAAGGCGACGTCGGCGCTGTCGCCCTCGGCCGGCATCATGTCGCGGTGCATGCGACGGTTGATCGCCTCGAAGGCGGCCACCACCGGATCGGTCGGACCGCGGCCCATGCCCATGCCGTCGGACATCATGCCCGGCGCCATCGCGCCGGGGCCGGGCGGCATGCCCTGCATCATTCCGGGACCCATCATTCCGGGCCCCATCATCCCAGGACCCATCGGACCGGGATTGGGCTTGTCGCCGTGGTGCTGCATCATGCCCATCGGCCCGGGCTTCGGCGTCGGCTCGGGCGTCTGGGCCAGGGCGGTTGCGGCGAGAAGCGCGGCGCCGAGGGCGCCGGCAATCGTAAGTGTGCGCATGGCTTGTCTCCATCGCATCGGATGTGGTGGGGATCGGAGCCGCCGGTGCGGCGGCCGGGTCAGGCCAAGGCGACCGGACGTGGCGGCGGGGTCGGCGGGCGCACTTGGCGGCCGCGCAGCCGCCGCTTCGGGGCCGGCTGGCCGGCATTCGCCTGCTCCCGCGGCAGGGGTGCCGCGGCGCTCGGCACCGGCGCACCGAGGTGGAGCAGCTGGTGCCAGCAGGGGCGACGGTGGTCGACGGTCGGCGGGCTCGGGCAGCAGGCGTGCGCGGCGAGGGGCTCCGTCTGGGGTGCCTGTGCCGCGTAGGCGTGTCGCACCATGGTGGCGCCGGCGCCGAGCAGAGCCAGCACGGCGATCACGACCAGCACGCCGGCCGCGCGATGGAAGGGCGACCCAGGTTTCACTCGGCCGCCATAGCATAGGCCTCGAGCGGCGGGCAGGTGCAGACGAGGTGGCGGTCGCCGTGGGCATTGTCGACGCGGCCCACGGGCGGCCAGTACTTGTCCTCGCGCACCCAGGGCAGCGGGAAGAACGCCGCCTCGCGCGAATAGGGCCGCGTCCACTCGCCGATCAGCAGGTCGGCCGGATGCGGCGCATGTTTGAGCACGTTGTCCCGGAGATCGGCGCGGCCCTCCTCGATCGCGCGGATCTCGGCGCGGATCTTGATCATCGCCTCGCAGAACCGGTCGAGCTCGGCCTTGGGCTCGCTCTCTGTCGGCTCGATCATCATCGTCTCGGGCACCGGCCAGGACATGGTCGGCGCGTGGAAGCCGAAGTCGACGAGCCGCTTGGCCACGTCCTCGGCGGTGATGCCGGTCGCCTCCTTGATGCCGCGGATGTCGACGATGCACTCGTGCGCGACCATCCCGTTCTGGCCGACGTAGACCACCGGATAATGCGGGGCGAGGCGGCGCGCGATGTAGTTGGCGCTCAAGATCGCGACCTGCGTCGCCCGCGTGAGGCCCGGACCGCCCATCATCCGGATGTAGGCCCAGGAGATCGGCAGGATCGAGGCCGAGCCCCACGGGGCGGCGGAGACGGCCCCGCCGTGTCCGTTGCCTGGCGGGACGACCGGATGCGACGGCAGGAACGGCGCCAGATGCGCCTTGACCCCGATCGGCCCCATGCCAGGCCCGCCGCCGCCGTGCGGGATGCAGAAGGTCTTGTGCAGGTTCATGTGGCTGACGTCGGCGCCGAGCTCGGCCGGGCGGGCCACGCCGACCAGAGCGTTCAGGTTGGCACCGTCCATGTAGACCTGCCCGCCATGGTCGTGGACGATGGCGCAGATCTCCTTGATGCGCGCCTCGAACACGCCGTGGGTCGAGGGATAGGTGATCATCAGGGCGGCGAGCTGCGGTCCGTGCTGCGCCGCCTTGGCGCGCAGCTCGTCGATATCGACATTGCCCTGCTCGTCGCAGCCGACGACCACCACCCGCATCCCGGCCATCACCGCCGAGGCCGGGTTGGTGCCGTGCGCCGAGGAGGGGATCAGGCAGATGTCGCGCTGCGCCTCGCCGCGGCTCTCGTGCCACGCCTTGATCACGAGGAGGCCGGCGTACTCGCCCTGGCTCCCGGCGTTGGGCTGGAGAGAGATGGCGTCGAAGCCGGTGATCTCCGCCAGCCACGCCTCGAGATCGGCGAACAGCTTGCGGTAGCCGCGCGCCTGCTCGACGGGCACGAACGGATGCAGCGCGTTGAAGCCCGGCCAGGTGACCGGCTCCATCTCGGTCACCGCGTTCAGCTTCATGGTGCAGGAGCCGAGCGGGATCATCGAGCGGTCGAGCGCCACGTCCTTCGCCTGCAGGCGCCGGAGATAGCGCAGCATCTCGGTCTCGCTCCGTCCGCCGTTGAAGACCGGGTGGGTCAGGAACGGCAGGGTGCGGCGCAGGGCTCGCGGGATCGCGCTGTCGGCAACGGCGCGATCGAGCGCCTCGATGTCGTCGAGGGCGCCCGTGTCGCCGAACACGCGGAACAGCGCCTGCACGGTCGCCGGCGTGCTCAGCTCGTCGAGGCTGACGCCGAGCCGGTCGGCGTCGACCAGACGCAGGTCCAGACGCTGCTCCCAGCGCGCCTTGTCCCACAGCGCCCGCGCCCGGCCGGGGACCACCAGGGTCAGCGTGTCGAAGAAGGCGTCGGTCGCGACGGCGATGCCCAGACGTCCGAGCCCGTGTGCGAGGATGCCGGTCAGGCGGTGCACCCGCTCGGCGATCCGGCGCAGACCCTCGGGCCCGTGCCAGACGGCGTACATCCCGGCGATGATCGCGAGCAGCACCTGTGCCGTGCAGATATTCGAGGTCGCCTTCTCGCGGCGGATGTGCTGCTCCCGGGTCTGCAGCGCCATCCGCAGCGCGGGCTTGCCGCGGCTGTCGATCGACACCCCGATCAGCCGCCCGGGCATCGAGCGCTTGTGCGCGTCCTTGGTGGCGAAGAAGGCGGCGTGCGGGCCGCCGTAGCCCATCGGCACGCCGAAGCGCTGCGCCGAGCCGAGCACGATGTCGGCACCCATGGCCCCCGGCGGCTCGAGCTTGACGAGCGCCAGCAGGTCGCTCGCGACGATGGCCAACGCCCCTTGCGCGTGCGCCGCTTCGATCGCGGGCCGCGGATCGCGCACCGCGCCCGACGAGGCGGGATAGGAGATCAGCGCTCCGAACACCCCGGCATCGGCGAGGTCGGTCGCCGCGTCCGCTTCGAGCACTTCGATACCGAGGTGGCGTGCGCGGGTGCGGATCACCGCCAGGGTCTGCGGATGGGTGTCACGGTCGACGAAGAACCGGTTGCCCGAGACCTTGGCGACCCGTCGTGCCATCGTCATCGCCTCGGCGGCGGCGGTCGCCTCGTCGAGCAGCGACGCGTTGGCCAGCTCCATGCCTGTCAGGTCGACGACCATCTGCTGGTAGTTGAGCAGCGCCTCGAGCCGGCCCTGGCTGACCTCCGCCTGGTAGGGCGTGTAGGCGGTGTACCAGCCGGGGCTTTCCATCAGCCGGCGGAGCACGACCCCGGGCATCGCCGTGCCGTAATAGCCCATGCCGATCAGCGGGGTGGTGACCTCGTTGCGCTCGGCCATCACGCGCAGCTCGGCGAGTGCGGTCGGCTCGTCGACCGCAGCCGGCAGGTCGAGCGGGCGCGCGGTGCGGATCGCCGCCGGCACGGCCAGCTCGATCAGGTGGTCGAGCGAGCTGGCGCCGACGGCCTCCAGCATCGCCGCGAGGTCGCGCTCGTCGGGGCCGATGTGACGCGCGACGAAGGCGTCGCGCGCTTCCAGCTCGGCGAGGCTCGGGCGGGTGTCCGGCATGCGCGGCTCCGGTGGGGTCAGGTCAGGGTCTCGACGAAGGCGCGATAGGCCTCCGCATCCATCAGCACGTCCAGCTCCTTGGGGTCGGCCGGTCGCAGCTTGAAGAACCACGCCGCGTCCTCGGCCGATTCGTTGACCAGCGCCGGGTTGTCCTCGAGCGCGCTGTTCTTCTCGACGACCTCGCCCGAGATCGGCGCGTAGATGTCGCTGGCCGCCTTGACGCTCTCTACGACCGCGGCCTGATCCCCTTGCTTCAGCGCCCGGCCCGGCTCGGGCAGCTCGACGAACACGATGTCGCCGAGCTGCTCCTGGGCGTGCTCGCTGATCCCGACCACGGCGAGTTCGCCGTCGACGCGAACCCATTCGTGATCCTTGGTGTAGCGCGTGGCCATCGCTTCCTCTCAGCGCTGGTAGCGGTGTGGGACGAAGGGCAGCTCGACGACCTTGGCCGGCAAGGGTTTGCCGCGCACGACGAGCTGCACGGGCGTACCGGGCGCGGCGTGCGCCGGCTCGACATAACCCATGGCGATCGGTGCCCCGACCGTCGGCCCGAAGCCGCCGCTGGTGACCGCGCCGATCCGCCGACCGTGCCGGTCCTGGATCTCGGTGTGCTCACGCGCCGGAGCTCGGCCCTCGGGGCGCAGACCGACGAGGCGGCGCGGCGGCCCGTCGCGCAGTTGCGCGAGGATCGTGGCCGCACCGGGAAAGCCGCCTTCCTCGCGGCGGCGCTTGGCGATGGTCCAGGCTAGGCCCGCCTCGACCGGCGTCGTGGTCCGGTCGATGTCGTGCCCGTAGAGGCACAAGCCGGCCTCGAGGCGCAGCGAGTCGCGCGCGCCAAGCCCGATCGGCCGGACTTCCGGCACAGCGAGGAGTGTGCGCGCGAGCCGGGAGGCGTCGTCCGCGGGGAGGGAGATCTCGAACCCGTCCTCGCCCGTGTAGCCGAGCCGCGACACGCGGCAGGGGATGCCGTCGACCGGCATCTCGGCGGACTGCATGAAGCGCAGACCGGCGCATGCCGGGGCGAGACGGGTGAGCACGGTGACGGCGGCCGGTCCCTGCAGGGCGAGGAGCGCCCGGTCGGTCAGCTCCGCGACGCGGCAGATGGGCTCAAGCGCAGCGCGCAGATGAGCGATGTCGGCGTCACGGCAGCCGGCGTTGACGACCGCGAACAGCCCGGCCTCGGTGCGCGTCACGATCAGGTCGTCGAGGATGCCGCCGGCATCGTCGGTGAGGATCGTGTAGCGCGCCTGGCCCGGGGCGAGGCCGACGATGTTGCCGGGTACCAGGCGCTCCAGCGCCGCCGGCGCGTCGCCGTTCAGGATGTGCACCTGGCCCATGTGCGACACGTCGAACAGCCCGGCCTCGGCGCGGCACCAGAGATGCTCCTGGAGGACGCCCTGCGGATACTGGACCGGCATCTCCCAGCCGACGAAGTCGACCATCCGGGCACCGAGCTCGCGGTGCAGGTCGAACAGGGGCGTTCGTTTCGGCTCGGCCAAGGACACGTGCTCCGACGGCTGGACGGCACCCGGCTAGCGCCTGGTGTCAGCCCCCGCTGTCCCGGACCTGAGAGCTTCGGCCATGCACGACGACCTGTGCCGCCGCGAACGACCTCCCCTTCGGTGGGGTGCCGGCGCACCCGCTCTCCAGCGTGCCATCTCCCTCCGGTCCTCTTTGCCTGAGAGATTCCGGGGCGGTTGCTCCTTCGGCGTCGCGTCCGGCGGGCCGGACGCGAACTCTCCCGGAGGGATCGACTGGCGCAGGGAAGGGTACTCCCGGGGCGCCCCGGGTCAAGGACGACGCGGCTGCTGATCGACGCGTGCCTCGCCGCGGCGGGGTGCGAGGTCGTAGCCTTCGACCAGGCGCCAGACATGGTCGGGGACCATCGTGCGCAGCCGAGCCGGCAGCTCGCGGCGCAGATGGACGATCGTCTCGACCGCCTTCATCTCGACCCGGGCGCGGGCGAACTCGAGCCCGCGCGGGCCGATCCGCGGCATCAGCCAGCCCATGAGCGGGCGCAGCCAGCCGGGCATCCGGCGCAGCGGCAGCCCACCGGCGGCGCGCTCGACGTTCTTGAGGAAGCCACGGACATGAGCGGCCCGCTTGCCGCGGCTGCCCGGCTCGCTGGTGCGCAACTCCTCGCCCAGCAGCGCCAGTAAATCCTCGCCGCGCTGGTTGCGGACGAGCAGCCACTGTTCGCCCTCGCCACCCATGTAGCCGACGGTGAGGTCGGCCAGGACGTTGGTGTAGTCGACGCAGGTGCGGCAGGTCAGCGGGAAGAAGTCCGGCGGGAGCCGCGAGAGCGGGAGCTGCAGAAACGGAATCTCGCGCCGGCGGCCGTCGGCGAAGCGCAGTTCGACATGGTAGTCGGCGCGGAACTCGAGATAGGTGATGGTCTCCGGCCGATCGGACAGCAGTGCGAGGAACGCGTGGAAGCGCTCGGTCGTGGTGTTGTCGGAGCAGGGCGTGCCGATGACGTCGAGCCGGGCGAGACCCAGCTCAGCCTGCAGCGCCCGGAGCGCGTACACCTGGCACGGAATGCCGATCACGGCGATGCGGGTCATGCCCCGGGCTCGCGCCGGCTCGAGGAGCGCCAGGAGTGGCGCATAACCCATCCGCATCCCGCGCGCCTGGGCCATTGCGGCGGGCTCGGTCACCAGCACCGGCATCGGCCGCCAGCGGTCGGCGGGATCGGGTGCCACGGTCAGCACCGCCTCGACCGCGCCGGTCTCGAGCAGCCGCTCGCCCAGCCGGGTCGCGATACCGGTCCATTGCGCACCGTCGCGTGGCGGGCGCAGCGACGCCCGCAGCATCCGCCGGAAGGGCCCGAAATGCAGCTCGTCCGGACGCCCCGGGTCGCGCACGCGGCCGTGCACCTGCGCCTCCAGCGCCGGGTAGTCGGGCCGGATGAACTGGCAAGCGCGTCCGCAGCGCTTGGGCTCTTGCATCCGCGAGACGCCACAGTCGGTGCACAGGCCGCGTGGGGCAGCCGGCCCGAGCGGCGGCGACCAGACCGGCGGAAGGCCTTTCAGTGGGCCGTCCCCACCAGCATCCCGGCGGCGGCGGTGGTGGCCACCGCGGCGACGATCCGGCCCGCCGGTGGTGGCCGCTCGGCGAAGCGGAAGGTCGCGAAGCCCTCGGTGCGGCCGACGCCGCCCTGCTCGACGAGAACGCGCTGCCGCCGGGCAAGCTGGCTCCGCAAATAGCGCTCAAGTGCCCGTTCCCCGGCGGCGCGGAGGCGGGCGGCGCGCTCGCGCCGCACCGCCACGGGCACCTGCGGCATCCGGGCCGCGGGCGTGTTCGGCCGCGAACTGTAAGGGAAGACGTGGAGGTAGGTGAGTCCGGCCTGGTCGATCAGCGCCTCGGTGCGGCGGAACATCGCCTCGTCCTCGGTCGGGAACCCGGCGATGAGGTCGGCGCCGAGCACGATGTCCGGTCGCAGCCGGCGCAACTCCTCGGCGAGCCGCAGCACGTCGTCACGCCCATGGCGGCGCCTCATCCGCTTCAGGACCAGGTCGTCGCCGGCCTGGATGCTGAGATGCAGATGCGGCATGAGCCGCGGCTCGTCGTTGATCAGCCGGCGCAGCTCGGGATCGAGCTCGGCCGGGTCGAGCGAGGAGAGGCGCAGGCGCGGCAGCTCAGGCACGGCGGCGAGGATGGCGCGGCACAGCACGCCGAGGCTCGGCGTGCCCGGCAGGTCCTTGCCCCAGGAGGTGATGTCGACGCCCGTGACCACGATCTCGCGATAGCCGGCGCCGACCAGCGCGTGGGCTTCGGCCACCGCGTCCGCGATCGGCACGCTGCGGCTCGGCCCACGGCCATGAGGAATGATGCAGAACGTGCAGCGATGATCGCAGCCGTTCTGGACCTGGAGGAAGGCGCGGGTGCGCCCGTCGAAGCCGGCGACGAGATGCCCGGCGGTCGCCTTGACCGTCATGATGTCGGCGACCTGGGCGCGCGGCGCGCCGTCGCCAGCCAACGCTCGCCAGGTCTCGGCGCGCAGCTTCTCCGCGTTGCCCACCACCGCGTCGACCTCGGGCATGGCGGTGTAGACGCCCTGCGCCACCTGGGCGCTGCAGCCGGTGACGACGATGCGGGCATCTGGCTGCTCGCGGCGGACGCGGCGGATCGTCTGGCGCGCCTGCCGCTCGGCCTCGGCCGTGACCGCGCAGGTGTGCACGATGACCGTGTCGGCGAGGCCCGCGGCGACGGCGTGGCGGCGGATCACCTCGGACTCGTAGGCGTTGAGCCGACAGCCGAAGGTGACCACCGTCGGCGCCGGGCTCACGCGAGCAGCTCCGGGCTCAGCACGCCCTCGAAGGCGAGCGTGGCCGGGCCGGTCATCAGCACCGGTCCCTCGCCCGACCACTCGATCAGCAGCTCGCCGCCGTCGACGAACACCCGCACCGCCGGCTCGGCGAGGCCACGCCGGACGGCGGCGGCGACGGCAGCGCAGGCGCCGCTCCCGCAGGCCAGCGTCAGCCCGGCGCCGCGCTCGAAGACCCGCAGCCGCATCACCCGGCGGCCGTGCATCTGGGCGAAGCCGATGTTGGCCCGCTCGGGAAACATCGCGTGCACCTCGAGCTCGGCGCCGAGCGCCGCGACGTCGAGCGCGCGGACGTTCTCGACGAAGAACACGGCGTGCGGGTTGCCCATGCTCACCGCGGCGGGCCGCGGCAGCGGCGGGCGGTCGAGGGGCAGGCTCAGCGTGTCGCAGGGCACCGCCAGCGGGATGTCGCGCCAGCCGAAGCGTGGCACGCTCATCGCCACCCGGACGCGCCCGTCGGCGAGGCGCTCGGCGGGCAGCGGTCCCGGCGCGGATTCGAGGATGATCCGGTCGCGACCCAGCTCGTCCAGCAAGAGGCGCGCGGCGCAGCGGGTGCCGTTGCCGCAGGCGCCGGCCTCGCCGCCATCCGGGTTGTAGAAGCTGACCCGCGCGTCGCCGCCGTTGCGCGCCGGCTCGATGACGACGAGCTGGTCGAAGCCGACACCGCGATGGCGGTCGCCGATGCGCCGGATCGCCTCCGGCGAGAGGGCGAGGGGTCGCGTGCGGGCATCGAGGACCACGAAGTCGTTGCCCAGCCCGTGCATCTTGCGGAACGGCAGCGCCTGCATGGCGGCGGATATAGAGAGGCGGCGCGCTGGCCGGAAGGGTGCGAGCCTTGACGGCGCGCCGCGCCGACGCCTAGAAGCCGGGGATCGTTTGGTGTGCCGCCCCGGGCGTGGGCGGGCAGCCCGACCTGAGTTTAGTTGGTGCGCCGGCTCCCGGGCCGCGGCGCCGTTTGGCGTGGAGTGATGTTCGAGAGTCTCACCACCCGGCTCGGCAACGTCTTCGACCGTCTGAAGCGCCGCGGAGCGCTCGGCGAGGCGGACGTGCTGGAGGCGATGCGCGACGTGCGCGTGGCCTTGCTCGAGGCCGACGTGGCGCTGCCGGTCGTGCGCGATTTCATCGCTGCGGTGCGCGAGAAGGCGATCGGCCAGGAGGTGATCCGCAGCATCACCCCGGGCCAGATGGTCGTGAAGATCGTCCACGACCATCTCGTCCAGCTGCTCGGCAGCGAGACGGCGGCGCTCGAGCTGGGCAGCCCACCCGCGCCGATCTTGATGTGCGGCCTGCAGGGCTCGGGCAAGACCACGACCTCGGCCAAGCTCGCCCGCCGGCTCAAGCTCAAGGAGAAGAAGAAGGTCCTGCTGGCTTCGCTCGACACCCGGCGGCCGGCGGCGCAGGAGCAGCTCGAGGTGCTGGCGCGCCAGGCCGAGGTGGCGAGCCTGCCGATCGTGCCGGGACAGGGCCCTCTGGAGATCACCCGGCGCGCGCTCGACACCGCGCGCCGTGAGGGTGTCGATGTGGTGATCCTCGATACCGCCGGCCGCCTGCATGTTGATCCGGCGCTGATGGACGAACTGGTCGCCGTCCAGAACCTCGCCAAACCGCACGAGACGCTGCTGGTCGTCGACGCGCTGACCGGCCAGGACGCCGTGAATGTCGCCAATGCTTTCAAGGAGAGGGTGGCGCTGACCGGGATCGTGCTGACGCGCATGGATGGCGACGCACGCGGTGGCGCGGCGCTCAGCATGCGCGCGATCACCGGCAAGCCGATCAAGCTCGTCGGCGTCGGCGAGAAGCTCGATGCGCTGGAGCCGTTCCATCCGCAGCGGGTCGCCTCGCGCATCCTCGACATGGGCGACGTCGTCTCGCTGGTGGAGAAGGCGGCCGACCTGGTCGACAAAGAGGACGCCGAGAAGCTCGCCAAGCGGCTGGCCAAGGGCGCGTTCGACCTGAACGACCTGCGCACCCAGCTGCAGCAGGTGACCAAGATGGGCGGCATGGGCGGCATCCTCGCCAAGCTGCCGGGCGTGGCCAAGATCAAGGCGCAGATGGCCGAGGCGAACGTCGACGAGACGATGATCAAGCGGCAGATCGCGATCATCAACTCGATGACCCCCAAGGAGCGGCGCAACCCGGACATCATCCAGGCGTCGCGCAAACGGCGCATCGCCGCCGGGTCCGGCACCGGCGTCCCCGACATCAACCGCCTGCTCAAGCAGCATCGGCAGATGCAGGACATGATGAAGCGGATGAAGAAGCAGGGCGGGCTGCAGAGCCTGCTCGGCGGTCGCGGCATGCCGCAGCTTCCGCCCGGCCTGTTCCCACGCTGAGCCCGTCCCCCCGACACCCCGTTCCCACCACGAGAGCCCTTCCGAGATGAGCGTCAAGATCCGCCTCGCCCGCGCCGGCGCCAAGAAGCGTCCGTTCTATCGCATCGTGGCTGCCGACTCGCGCAGCCCGCGCGACGGTCGCTTCCTCGAGAAGCTCGGCACCTACGACCCGCTGCTCCCGGGCGACAGCGACAAGCGTGTGGTGCTCAACGAGGAGCGCATCCGCCACTGGCTCGGCCATGGTGCCCAGGTCACCGACCGGGTGGCCCGGTTCCTCGACCGGGCCGGCATCCTGCCGGGTGCCACGCGCATGCGCGGCACCGGCAAGCGCGCCGCCGAGATCGCCAAGAAGAAGGCCGAGGCCGCCGCAGCGTCGGCCTGAGGCCGATCCGGATGGGCCCGACACCGTCATGGCCACCCGAGCCGATCTGGTCTGTATCGCCGCCGTCGCCGCGCCACACGGTGTGCGCGGAGCGCTGCGCCTGCGTTGCTTCACGGCCGACCCGGCGAGCGTGGCGGCCTACGGGCCGCTCCACGACCGCGACGGCACGGAGCTGTTCGCCGTCCGGGTGATCGGCCGGGCCAAGGGCGGGGTGATCGTCGCGGCCGCCGGCGTGACCAGCCGCGAGCAGGCGGAAGCGCTGCGTGGCCGCGAGCTCTTCGTCCCGCGTGCGGCGCTGCCGGCGCCCGGCGAAGACGAGTTCTACTATGCCGACCTGATCGGGCTCGCGGTGCTGGACCCGGAAGGCCGCCCGCTGGGGCGGGTCAGCGCCGTGACCAACCACGGCGCTGGCGATGTGATCGAGATCGCGCGGCCGGGCGCGCCCCCGCTCCTCGTGCCGTTCACCCACGCCGCCGTGCCGCAGGTCGACCTCGCTGGCGGGCGCATCGTGGTCGCGCCCCCGGTGGAGCTGCGTTGGGAAGGGGAGGCGGCATGAGCCGGGTCCCCTGGCACGCCAGCGTGCTGACCCTGTTCCCCGAGATGTTCCCCGGGCCGCTGGGACTGTCGCTGGCCGGCCGCGGGCTCGAGCGGGGCCTGTGGCGCCTCGACGCGGTCGACATCCGGAGCTTCGCCAAGGACCGCCATCAGAGCGTCGACGACACGCCGTTCGGCGGCGGGGCTGGGATGGTGCTGCGGCCGGATGTGGTGGCCGCGGCGCTCGACGCCGTGCACGGGCCCGACGATCCGCGTCCGGCGATCTATCTCAGCCCGCGCGGCGCGCGGGTGACCCAGGCGCGGGTCCGGACGCTCGCCGCCGGTCCAGGGGTCGTGCTGCTCTGCGGACGCTACGAGGGTGTCGACCAGCGGGTGATCGAGGCGCGCGGGCTCGAGGAGCTGTCGCTCGGTGACTTCGTGTTGTCGGGCGGCGAGATCGCCGCGCTGGCGCTGCTCGACGCCTGCGTGCGCCTCCTGCCCGAGGTCGTGGGTGCGCCGGAGTCGCTGGTCGAGGAGAGCTTCGCCCAAGGCCTTCTGGAATATCCGCACTACACCCGGCCGCAGGTCTGGGAAGGGCGTGCGGTGCCCGAGGTCCTGCTGTCCGGGCATCACGGCAAGATCAAGGCCTGGCGGCAGGAGCAGGCACTCGCGGTGACCAAGGCGCGGCGGCCGGACCTCTTGCGTGCGCCGGTGAATTGAGCAAACTCCCGCGCCCGTCGCCGGCGGGCCGGTCTCTGGGAAAGGCGAGGACGATCCGATGAACATGATCCAGCAGCTCGAGGCCGAGCAGGTCGAGCGCCTGCGCGCGGAGCGGCCGGTGCCCGAGTTCGCCGCCGGCGACACGGTGCGGGTCAACGTCAAGGTGATCGAAGGCAACCGCGAGCGGGTGCAGGCCTTCGAGGGCGTGGTCATCGCCCGGCGCAACCGTGGCATCAACAGTTCGTTCACGGTCCGCAAGATCAGCTATGGCGAGGGGGTCGAGCGCGTCTTTCCGCTGTACAGCCCGCGCATCGACAGCATCGAGGTCGTGCGCAAGGGCCGGGTACGCCGTGCCAAGCTCTACTATTTGCGCGGGCGGACCGGGAAGGCGGCACGGATCACCGAGCGGCGTGACGAGCGTTCGGCCGAGGCGGCGACGCCGCAACGCTGAGCCGGCGAGCGGGAGGCGGGTGGTCATGGCGCGCACGCTGTTCGACAAGATCTGGGACGGCCACGTCGTCGAGCAGAACGCCGACGGGACCTGCCTGCTCTACATCGATCGGCACCTCGTCCACGAGGTGACCAGCCCGCAGGCCTTCGAGGGGCTACGGGTGGCCGGCCGCGCCGTCCGCCGCCCCGATGCGACGCTCGCCGTGCCCGACCACAACGTGCCGACCAGCGATCGCCGCAAGGGCATCGCCGACGAGACGTCGCGCATCCAGGTCGAGACGCTGGAGCGCAACTGCGCCGAATTCGGCATCCCGCTGTTCGGCATGCACGACGTCCGCCAGGGCATCGTTCACGTCATCGGACCCGAGCAGGGCTTCACGCTGCCGGGCATGACGATCGTCTGCGGCGACAGCCACACCAGCACCCATGGTGCCTTCGGCGCGCTCGCCTTCGGTATCGGTACCTCCGAGGTCGAGCATGTGCTGGCGACCCAGACACTGGTCCAGACGCGGCCGCGGACGATGCGGATCAGCGTCGACGGGGAGCTCGGCTTCGGCGTGACCGCGAAGGACGTGATCCTCGCCATCATCGGCCAGATCGGCACCGCCGGCGGCACGGGCCATGTCGTCGAGTACGCCGGGTCGGTCGTCCGCAGCCTGTCGATGGAAGGCCGGATGACGATCTGCAACATGTCGATCGAGGCCGGGGCGCGGGCGGGATTGATCGCCCCGGACGAGACCACGTTCGCCTATGTGCGTGGCCGGCCGATGGCGCCCAAGGCTGGAGCATTCGAGCAGGCGCTGGCCTACTGGCGGACTCTGCCTTCGGATCCGGGCGCCAGCTATGACCGCGAGGTCGCGCTGCGCGCCGCCGACATCGAGCCGCAGGTGACCTGGGGAACCTCGCCGCAGGACGTGGCGCCGATCAGCGGGCGCGTGCCCGACCCTGTGGCGGCACCCAGCCAAGACCGTCGCATGGCGATGGAGCGGGCGCTCGCCTATATGGGCCTCGAGCCGGGGACGCCCTTGCAGGAGATCCGCGTCGACCGGGTGTTCATCGGCTCCTGCACGAACGGCCGGATCGAGGATCTTCGCGCGGTCGCCAAGGTCGTCGCCGGCCGCAAGGTGGCGGGCACGGTCGAGGCGATGATCGTCCCGGGCTCCGGGCTGGTGAAGGAGCAGGCCGAGGCCGAGGGGCTGGATCGGATCTTCAAGGCCGCCGGCTTCGACTGGCGCGAGCCCGGCTGTTCGATGTGCCTCGGGATGAACCCTGACCAGCTCCGGCCCTACGAGCGCTGCGCCTCGACCAGCAACCGCAACTTCGAGGGTCGCCAAGGCAAGCTCGGCCGCACCCATCTGCTCTCACCGGCGATGGCCGCCGCGGCGGCGGTGACGGGACGGCTCACCGACGTCCGGACGCTGGTGTGAGACATCAGGGCGGCAGCTCGACGCCGTCGTAAAGCTCGCGCACCCGCAGCGTCACGCCGAGCGCGTCGAGCACGACCTCGGCATCTCCGTCCTCGATGACGTGTAGGGTCCAGCCGTCGCCGCGGCGGCTGTACAGCTCAACGAGAATCCTGTCCTGCGCGAGCAGCAGGTAGTGATGCAGGCTGGGCAGTCGCCGGTAGGCCGCCCACTTCCGCCCGCGATCGTAGTCCTCCGTCGACGGCGACAGCACCTCGGCGATCAAGACGGGCTGGTCCGCCTCCTCGCGTGCCGCGCCACAATCCACCACGACGTCCGGCAGGAACTCGTTGCGCGCGTCCACCCGCACGGCGAGGTCGCTCTGATAGGGCTGGCAGGGCTGGCCGCGCAGACGGCTGCGCAGCTCGGCGACAAGGTTGCCGGCAAGACGCACATGCGGACGGCTCGCGCGGCCCATCATCACCAGACGGCCATCGGCGAATTCCCAGCTCTCGGGCTGCGCATCGGCCCAGGCGCGGAACGCCGCCGCGTCGGGTAGGTCGGGCAAAGGACGGGCGGGCTCGGCCATCCGCGATCACTCCGGGCGCGTACCGACGGAGGTTGACTGTACAGCCGTCGACGAGGCTGGCCCAGCCGCGTCGCCAGGCGATCCGCCACGCTGTACGTACGTGATGGCGCCATTAACCATAGGTTTTGCGTGCGTTAACGAAGTTTTCGCCTTATTGTTTAACCGACCGTTCACCATACCGGGTCGGACCATGCGCAAGCGCACCTTTCTCGGCGCCCTCGTCGGCGCGGCCCTTGTCCCTCTCGCCCTGACCCTGCCGCTGGCCGCCGACGAGCTGCCGGTGCTGGCGATCGAGGGCGGCGCCGTCCAGGCGCTGGACCTCGATCAGCTGAAGGGCCTCGGGCTCGTCACCTTCGACACCACGACCGCCTGGATCGACGGCAAGGTGGTCTTCGAGGCGGTCCCGGGCGAGCGGCTCTTGGCCGCGATCGGCGACCGCGGCGAGGTCGTCGCTGCCACCGCGAACGACGGCTACACGGTCGAGATCCCGGTCGAGGACTTCCGCACCGGCAAGGCACGGCTCGCGGTCGCGATGAACGGCCAGCCGCTCGCGCCCGACGAGTTCGGCCCGTTCTGGATCGTCTACGACTACGACAGCGCGCCCGAGCTGTCGGGCGACGCCTACGTCGCCCGCTCGATCTGGCAGCTCAAGTCGCTCACGCTGCGCTGAGGCGCCGCGCCACCCACCCGCGCGGTCCGCGGTGGACCGTGCGGGCGGGGGCGCCTAGAAATCCCTCGCAGCGACCTTCGCTCGAGAGCACATATGCAGCCCTTCACGACGCTCACCGGCATCGCCGCGCCGCTGCCGCTGATCAATGTCGATACCGACAAGATCATCCCCGCGCACTGGCTGAAGACGATCAAGCGCACCGGGCTCGGCGCCGGGCTGTTCGAAGCGCTGCGGTTCGACGGCGACGGCCGTGAGCGGCCGGACTTCGTGCTCAACCGCGAGCCCTACCGCAGGGCGGTGATCCTCATCGCGGGCGACAATTTCGGCTGCGGCAGCTCGCGCGAGCACGCGCCCTGGGCGCTCCTGGATTTCGGCATCCGCTGCGTGATCGCGCCCAGCTTTGCCGACATCTTCCACAACAACTGCTACAAGAACGGGATCCTGCCGATCACCCTGCCGCAGGACCAGGTCGATCTCCTGATGAAGGAAGCGGAGACCGCGGCCGACCCGACCTTCACGGTCGACCTCGAGGCGCAGCTGATCCATCGCCCGACCGGCAACGCCCCCCTGCCGTTCCGCGTCGATCCGGCGAATCGCGCCAAGCTCCTCCAGGGTCTGGACGAGATCGGCACGACCCTGGCCAAGGTGGCGGCGATCGACGCCTTCGAGGCGCGCCAGCGCGCCGCCCAGCCCTGGCTCTATCGCGCCGCGTAGCGCGCCCGCCCGATCGCTCAGCGGTCGTCGATGCCAGCCTGCGCCTGAGGCGTGTGTCCGGTGCGGCCGTCGCGCCGCACCCGCTCGAGCCGGATGTCCTGGTCGCGGACCGCCCAGTAGGCGGCCCCCAGGGTCAGCACGGCGGCGCTCAGCGCCAGCACCTTCATCGCCTCGGTCGTCTGCAGGTCGAGGATGATGAACTTACGGAGAATGGCGAGCAGCGAGATCAGGATCACCGTGCGCACCTGGAAGACCGTCTCGCTCCGCTCCACCGAGACGAGGATGGAGCGCTTGAACTCGAGCGCGATCATGACGGTGAAGATGGCGCCGAAGACGGCCTGGAAGACTTCGTAGCGGGTCGGGTCGAGGGTGTCGCTGAGGGCCAGCGACAGCACCCGCAGCAGCAGGTTCCACAACGCCGCCAGGACGACGACGATGATGAGCCCGCTCAGCGCGAGCAGGACGAGTCGCTCGAAGCGCTGGTAGAGGGTGAGCACCCGCCAGCGATCGATGGCGTCGGTGAGCTCGCGTCGTACCGTCATGGTGTCGGCTCGATCCCTCCGCATGGCTCCTCGAACGTCGACGATTCAGGCGCGCTATGTCGGCGCACGGCGGCGGCTCGGCAAGCATCGGCGCGCGCGCCGGGAACGCGTGGCGTTGTCGGCGGTGCGAGCGACCACTAGCCTCCGCCCGCGCAACGGGAGGAGACGGGCATGGCGCGGACGGCGTTCATCGGGCTGGGGGTGATGGGCTTTCCCATGGCGGGGCATCTGCGCGCCAAGGGGCACGAGGTGACGGTCTGGAACCGCACCCGGGAAAAGGCCGAGGCGTGGGCGGCGAAGCACAGCGGCGCCGTTGCGGCGACCCCGCGCGAGGCGGCCGCCGCGGCCGAGATCGTCTGCCTCATGGTCGGCGACGACCCCGACCTGCGCGCGGTCTGTTACGGCGACCAGGGTGCCCTGGCCGGCCTCGCCCGCGACGCGGTCCTGGTCGACCACACCACCGCCTCGGCGGACGTCGCCCGCGAGCTGGCGGCGGCTGCGGCCGAGCGCGGCGGCCACTTCATCGATGCACCGGTCTCGGGCGGGCAGGCCGGAGCGGAGAACGGCGCGCTCACGGTGATGTGCGGTGGCGAGCCGGACGCCTTCGCCCGCGCCGAGCCGGTGATCCGCGCCTACGCCAAGGCGGTCACCCTGCTGGGGCCGGCAGGCTCGGGGCAACTGACCAAGATGGTCAACCAGATCTGCATCGCCGGGCTGGTCCAGGGGCTCGCCGAGGCGATCAACTTCGCCAAGCGCGCCGGGCTCGACACCGATCTCGTGCTGGCCACGATCTCCAAGGGTGCGGCGCAGTCCTGGCAGATGGAGAACCGCTGGAAGACCATGGCCGAGGGGCGCTTCGACTTCGGCTTCGCCGTCGACTGGATGCGCAAGGATCTGCGCATCGCGATCGAGGAGGCACGCCGCAACGGCGCGCCGCTGCCGGTCACCGCGCTGGTCGACCAGCTCTATCGGTTGGTTCAGCAGAAAGGCGGCGGCCGCTGGGACACCTCGAGCCTGATCACCAACCTGACGGAGCGGTGACGGGAGCGCAGCCGGCGCGTATCTTGCAAGGCGTGTCCGACGTCCCAAATCCTGGGCTGGTCGGGTGCTGCTGTCAGGCCCGACCGCGCCACGGACGCTACTGAGGTCTGCGATGGAACGACGGCAGGCGAAGTTCACGATCGGCCAGGTGGTCAAGCATCGTGTCTTCCCGTTTCGCGGGGTGATCTTCGACGTCGACCCCGAGTTCAACAACACCGAGGAGTGGTACCAGGCGATCCCCGAGGAGATCCGGCCGCGCAAGGACCAGCCCTTCTACCATCTGCTCGCCGAGAACGCCGAGAGCTACTACGTCGCCTATGTGTCGGAGCAGAACCTGCAGCCCGACCCGAGCGGCGGCCCGATCGGCCATCCCGGCGTCCCGCAGCTGTTCGGCGACCTGAAGGACGGCCGCTATCTGCCGGGTTCGCGCTACAGCAACTGACGGCTGGTTGGCCCCGTCGCGACCTGCGTCACAGGCCGTGACGGCGTAGCCGGACGCGCAGCTGCTCGTAGGACAGGCCGAGCCGCTCGGCCGCGCGGCGGCGGTTGAAGCGCGCGGCGCGGAGCGCCGCCTCGATGGCGCGCCGCTCGAAGCCGCGGACCTGGGCCTCGAGCGTGCCCTCGCCGGGCTCGGGCACGTCGGGCGCCTCGGGCGGTGGGTCGTCGCCCCACGGTGCCCGGAACGGCTCGTTGAGCAGCTTGCCCACCGGCCTGCGGCGGTCCGACCAATGCGCCACCGACCGCTCGACGGTGTTGCGCAGCTCGCGCACATTGCCGGGCCAAGGATGCGTGCGCAGGGCCGCGTGCACGCCCGCGGAGAAGCCCGGGAACGTCGCCCAGCCCAGTTCGGCCGCCATGGCGCGGCCGAAATGCTCTGCGAGCAGGATCACGTCGTCGCCGCGTCGGCGGAGCGGCGGCACGTGGATCACGTCGAACGCCAGCCGGTCGAGGAGGTCGGCCCGGAAGCCGCTCCCCGGGTGGGTCAGGTCGGCGTTGGTGGCGGCGATCACCCGCACGTCGACGCTGAGCGTGCTCCGGCCGCCGACCCGGTCCAGCTCGCCATATTCGATGACCCGCAGGAGCTTCTCCTGGACGGGCTGGCTCGCGGTGCCGATCTCGTCGAGGAACAGGGTGCCGCCATCGGCGCGCTCGAACCGTCCCTCGTGGCGGCGCACCGCGCCGGTGAAGGCCCCCGCCTCGTGCCCGAACAGCTCGCTGTCGAGCAGGCTCTCGGCGACGGCCGCCACGTTCAGGCGCACGAACGGGCGCGCCCATCGCGGCGAGAGGTAGTGCAGGCGCGCCGCGACCAGCTCCTTGCCGGTCCCGCGCTCGCCGACGATGAGCACTGGCCGGTCGATGGCGGCGAGCGTGCTGACACGATCGAGCGTGGCGAGCACGGCCGGCGACTGGCCGACCAGCTCGGGCAGCGGTCGCGGTTCGGGTGACATGTTCGTTGATCACATTTGTTGGTCGCCTTCACCATATCTTCTCCGTAGCGCGGACTCCATCTGCTTTGGAATCAGAGGCTTGGTCGGCCAGGCCGCTTGGCATGGCGTTTGAATAGCGGTGGATGCTCACACGCCTTCGGGAGACGAGGATGTACGAGGATGTCCGGGGCACGCGCGGCGGGCTCGCCCGCCTGGGTGACGATCTGCTCGGCTGGCTGCGCACGCGGCCGACCGAGCACTGGCTGATGTTCGTGGCCGGGCTGGCGCTCGGTCTGGCGATCGGCTGAGGGAGGGGGACGCCGTGGGAATCTTCTCGCGCCTGAGCGACATCATCAACGCCAACCTCAGCGCCGTTCTCGACCGCGCCGAGGATCCGGCCAAGACGATCCGCCTGATGATCCAGGAGATGGAGGAAACGCTGGTCGAGACGCGGGCCAGCGCCGCGCGGCTGATCGCCGACGCCAAGGGCCTGAGGCGTCGTCGCGCCAAGCTCGACGCGACCATCGCCGACTGGCAGGGCAAGGCCGAGCTGGCCTTGCGCCGTGATCGCGAGGACCTGGCCCGCGGTGCGCTGGCCGAGAAGGCGCGGCTCGCGGCGATGGTGGCCGCGATCGACGAGGAACTGGTCGCGCTCGACGATGGGCTTGCCCGCTACGAGGCCGACATCGGCCGCCTGCAGGCCAAGCTCGACGAGGCACGGGCGCGGCAGAAGGCGATCCTCGCTCGCCAGGAGACCGCGACCCACCGCCTCAAGGTCCGCCGCACCGTCGACGACCGGCGGATCGAGGATGCCTTCACGCGCTTCGAGCAGATGCAACGCCGCGTCGAGCGGCTCGAGGGTGAGGTCGAGGCGCACGACCTCGGCCGCGAGGGTGCGCGCGGTCGCGGCCTCGAGGCCGAGCTCGCCGAACTCGCCAACGCCGACGTGGTCGAGGCCGAGCTCGAGGCGCTCAAGGCCAAGGTCCGCCGGAGCGGTGTCGCGGGCGGGCCGCACGAATGATCAGCGGGCTGATCGGCGCCGCCACCGTGCTCGTTCTCGTCACGGTGGTGCTGCCATTGTGGATCGTCGCGCATTACGCGACCAAGTGGCGCGCCGCGCGCGCCCTGCAGCCGGAGGACGAGAGTCGCTTCGCCGAGCTGCACGCGTTGCTGGAGCGGCTCGAGCAGCGGATGGACAGCGTCGAGCGGATCCTCGAGCGGGACGGCGACGCGCTCGGCGGGAGGGAGCGTCATGGATCGTGACTGGCGCGGGCTCGGTCACTTCAAGTTGCACCGCGACCCGCGCCACGCCGTGGTCATGGGGGTGTGCGCCGGCCTCGCCGACTATTTCGGGCTGGGCCGGACGTTCGTCCGGGTCCTCGCCGTGCTCGGGCTCCTGTTCTTCACCATGCCGACTCTGATCGCCTATTTCGTCGCCGGCCTGCTGCTGCAGCCGCGCCCCGAGGCGCTCGACGGCGATGAGCGGGAGGCGCGCTTCTGGCGCCGCGCCCGGGTCGAGCCGCGCGGTGCGCTGGCCGAGGTCGCGGCGCGCGCCCGGGCCCTCGACGAGCGGCTGCGCGCTGCCGAGGCGCAGGTGACCTCGGCCGCCTTTCGCCTGCGCCGGCAGTTCGACGAGTTGTAGCGGCGTGGCCGGGCGGTGCTTTCGCACTGCCCGGCGATCCCCTATCTTGACCACAAGCCGGGCGTTCGGCGGGAGCGGACGGGCATGAAGTTCTTCGTCGACACGGCGGAAGTCGCGGAGATCGCCGACCTCGCGAGCAGCGGCCTCGTCGACGGCGTGACCACCAACCCGTCGCTGGTCGCCAAGTCCGGTCGGAGGTTCCTCGAGGTGGTCGAGGAGATCTGCCGGCTGGTCGACGGTCCGGTCAGCGCCGAGGTCACCGCGACCGATGTTGATGGGATGCTGCGCGAGGGCCGGCGCCTCGCCCGCATCGCGCCCAATGTCTGCGTCAAGGTCCCGTTGACCTGGGACGGGCTCAAGGCCTGCCGGGCGCTCTCCTCGGAGGGCACGCCGGTCAACGTCACCTTGTGCTTCTCGCCGGCGCAGGCGCTGCTCGCGGCCAAGGCCGGGGCGACGTTCGTCTCGCCCTTCGTCGGCCGGCTCGACGACGTGGGCGCCGACGGGCTCGGCCTGATCCGCGACATCGTCGAGATCTACCGCGCCTACCCGCGCACGATTCGGACCGAGGTGCTGGTCGCGTCGGTACGCACGCCGCCGCACGTCGTGGCCGCCGCGAAACTGGGCGCCGACGTCGCGACCATGCCGCCGGCGTTGCTCCGCCAGCTCGTCCACCATCCGCTCACCGACAAGGGGCTCGCCGCCTTTCTCAAGGACTGGGAGCGGACCGGGCAGGCGATCGCCTGATGCGCGCCGCGGCGGATGTCCTGCGGCGTGCCGCGCTTGCCCTGGCCCTGCTCATGGCGCCGGCGGCGGGTGCCGCCGAGCCGCTGGCCGAGCTGCTGCAGCGGATCGCGCCCGCCCCGCCGCCCACCGGGGGGGTCGCGGTGACCGGGCGCATCGAGGCCGGTCCGCAGGGGGCTGAGCTGGTGGTCAGCCTCGCCCCCCATGGCGCCGCCAAGCTGGTCGCCGATCCGGGGATCACGGTGACGCCGTTGCCGCCGGTGCCCGGCGCCTCGGCCCCAGGCGCCCCCGTCGAGCTGGTCGATCCGTCCGTCGACTATCTGCGCGCAGTGCCGGAGCTGCGCGTGCCGGTGCGGATCGCGCGCAACGCGCCGGTGACCGCGCGGGTCGACTACGCCTATTGCCTGGTCGACAGCCAATGCCTGTTCGGCGAGGCCCTGCTGCAGGTCGAACCCGACGCGGCGCTGTGCGCCACCGACTTGGCCGCCTGCTGAGACATGTCGCGCGCGCCCGTCAGCCGGCGGCGGCTCTGATCCGCGGCAGAGGCATGGCCGCGACCGGCCATGCCCCGCGATCGGTCGCCTGTTGGGTTTGGACCAGCTCGCCGATCTCGGCGGCGGGCATCGGCCAGCCGAGATAGAAGCCCTGCGCTAGGTCGCAGCCTTCGTAGGCGACGAAGGCGAGCTGCGCCGCGGATTCGATCCCTTCGGCCACGGCCCGGACGCCGAGCCCGCGGGTCATGCCCAGGACCGCCCGGACGATCGCGGCGCTGCTCCGGTCTTCGCCCACACGAGCGATGAACGCCTGGTCGATCTTGAGCGTGTCGAACGGCAGCCGATGGAGCTGGGCGAGGCTGGAGTAGCCGGTACCGAAGTCGTCCATGGCGAGCGTCACGCCGAGCGCGCGCAGAGCCCCCAGGATGGTCGCGGCCTCCTCGGGGTTCTTGAACAGCGCGCTCTCGGTGAGCTCCAGCTCGAGGCGCCCGGCGGCGAGCCCGGCCTCGGCGAGCGCGGCGCGGACCGTCTCCGGCAGGCTGCGATCGCGGAACTGGGCCGCCGCGATGTTGACGGACACGCGCAGGCCCGGCCAGCGGGCGGCGTCGTGACAGGCGCGGCCGAGGACCCAGGTGCCGATCTCCCGGATCTGGCCAGTCTCCTCGGCCAGCGGCACGAACTGCGCGGGCGGGATCAGTCCGCGCGTCGGATGGCGCCAGCGCAATAGCGCCTCGACCCCGACCATCTCGCCGGTCCGCAGGTCGATCTGCGGCTGATAGTGCACCTCCAACTGGTTGCCGCCCAGAGCGTGGCGCAGGTCATGCTCGAGCTCGCGGCGTAGCGACAGCGTCGCGTCGAGCGCGGTCTCGAAGAAGCAGTATGTGGCGCGACCGGTCTCCTTCGCCTTGTAGAGCGCGACATCGGCACGCCTGGCGAGGAGATCGTGCGTCGTGCCGTCCTCCGGTGCCACCGCGATGCCGATGCTGACCCCGGCCGGGATGATCGCGCCGTCCGCGGTGAACGGCTCCGCCAGCGCGGCGAGGATCCGCCGCGCCAGCGTCTCGGCCGCCGTGGCGTCGGCGATGCCGGTCTGCAGGACGGCGAACTCGTCGCCACCCAGGCGGGCCACGGTGTCGGTCTCGCGCAGCACACCGGCCAACCGCCCGGAGACCTCCCGCAGGAGCTGGTCGCCGATCGCGTGGCCGAGCACATCGTTGACGGCCTTGAAGCCGTCGAGATCGAGATAGAGCAGGGCGAGGCGGCCCCCCTGCCGGCGCAGGCTGGCGAGTGCGTGCTCGATGCGGTCGCCCAGGAGCAGCCGGTTCGGCAGCCCGGTCAGCGGATCATGCAGCGCCATGTGCCGCGCCCGGGCCTCGCTCTCGGCGATCTCGGCTGCCGCGCGGCGACTGTGGGTCAGCACCACGGCGACGAACGCGCCGAGCAGGCTCACGGCGACCGCGAGGACCGGCAGGACGCGGCGGAGCAGCTCACGGCCGGGTTCGTCCGGGGTCCAGGCGAGCACCGCCGCGACCTCGCCATCGGCCAGCACGAGCGGGACGGAAGCGCGTGACGCTGACGGCTCGGGCAGGACCCGCAGGTCGCGGAGGAGGAAGCGCTCGCCGATGGTGCTCAACACCTCGTCATCGAGCCGCACGGCGAGCACGAGCAGGGTACGGTCGGCACCGTCGAGGGCGAAGGCGTCGTCCTGCCGGCGGACTCCGGCCACTGCGGCGACCGCCAGCCCGTCGCCGGTGCGGACGAGCCCGGCGCGCGGAGGATCCGTGATCGGCGCGGCACGGCTCGCCATGATCAACTCGGCGATACCCGCCCCGAGCTCGTCGTCGACCCTGCGATCGACCGTGTCCCCGTCGCGCATCGCGTACCGGGTCGTCCCGTCCGGCGCGATCACGAAGCTGAAGTCCAGACCGAAGCTGTGATGCAGCGCGGGACCGACGTTGATGCGCGCCCAACCTGCGTCGAAGCGCTCATGCAGGGAGCGGTAGGCCTCGTCCCACTCGGCATAGTCGAGCGTCTGCCGGGCGACGTTGCCGACCCGCGCCGTGAGCGCGCCGACGGCGAGCTTACGCTCCGAGTCGAGCGAAAGCCGGTCCTGCTGATCGGCCGTCCACAGGATCAGCCCGACGACGGCGAGCGTCATGACGACCACGGCGCTGGCGACAGGAAACATCACCCGCCGCGCGAACCGCAGCTCGCGTTCGCTCGCCAGGACCGCGTCGGGGGCGGGCATCGACCTTGGAGCTCCCGGCTCGCCAGACGATCACCGGAAGTTAGTCGCACTCGCTTAAGAGTTGGTCAACCTGGTAGTTGCTCCCGCGTTCGCCCGGGCCTCAGCCGATCGCTCCGACATGGTGGATCAGCGCGCTGCCGATGCGGCGTACCAGGTCGTAATCCTGGCCGATCGGGCGGAAGATCGTCCGATGCTCCTGCGCGTAGGACTGGTTGCCGGCGCCGCAGTAGGTGGCGGTCTCGCCATAGTCGAGCTCCGGCGTCTCACCCTCGGTGATCGGGAAGATCTCGGCGAGGAGCGCGAGGCAGGGCTCGACCTCGAGATGCATGAGGCGTTGCACGACGCCGGCATGGTTGACGCTGTGCCGGTCGCTGAAGTCGGGGATGTGCACGGCGCGGACCATGAGCCGCTGGATCAGGGCGAGGCGGATCGCGTGCAGGAGGTGCATGTTGTCGCGCGTCGCGGCGTCGACGGCGATCGGTTGCTCGCCCTTGTCGCGGGTGATCCGCCGGTGCTCGCGCAAGGCCCGGGCGAGATCGAGGTAGTCCCGCTGGAATACGCGCAGGATCCGCATCAAGCGGTCGTGCAGGTCGATCCGCTCGAGATAGTCGGCGACCGTGCACAGCTCCTCCTGCTCGTCGGCCCGCTGCGCCGCCTGGGCACGGGCCAGCCAGGCCCCGGCATCGAACAGATCGACATAGGCGCGGACCACGGCGAGGTCGGTGTACTTGAACGCATGCTCGACCATCCGCATGAGACGGCGAAAGCGCGGACTCTCGTTGTAGAGCCGCTGAAACCGGTCGGGGTCCTTGCCGACCGCCTGACCCAGCCCGCCGATCGTGTTCGCCAGGATGCCCAGCTGCTGGAGGATGCTGTTGTGCGGAATGGCGCGGATCTGGGACGGATGCTCGAGGCTGACCCACGGGCCCGCGGCGTCGTATTGCCGCTTCATTGCACGGCTGCCCGAGGGATAGAGCAGGTTGAGGCCCCAGGCGCCGAGCAGCGCCGCATAGCAGGGGTTCTCGATTACGGCATAGTTGAACTGCCGCACGGCGGCGAGAAATTCATCGACGTAGTCCGCCGAGCGGTAGAAGGGGTCCTCGCCCTCGTCGGCGGGCTCCAGCGTGTGCTCCAAGACACCGGCCAGGACCGCGAGGCTGCTCGCCTCGCTGAGCAGGGGCAGGTAGCCGTCGCCACCCTGCCAGCTCGACTCCTGGCGCAGGCGGATGCCGGCCGCGGCCAGTCGACGGCGGCTCTCCGGCGTGTCGTAGTAGCGGAACCGGTCGGCGAGGCTCTCCGGATGCGCACCGCGGCCGATGCTCTCGCCGTGCGTGTCGAAGATGATCAGCTCGAGGTCGGTGAGGCCATGCTGGGCGAGCACCGCGGCGAGCTGCAGGCGGATCCGCTCGATCGCCATCGACGCCGCGATCTGCCCCATGTACCGGCCGGCATCGGAGAAGCCCGTCTGGATGCAGATCCGACCGCGGCGGCGCAGATAGTCGCGGTAGGCCGGCACGGCCAAGGCGCCCTCGATGATCGAGGCGCCGCGCTCGAGCGCCTTGCGTGTCTCGAACAGGGGCGAGATGTCGATCCGCTCGTCGACCCCGAAGAGCCGCGCATAGTAGAGCGCGGTCAGCAGGGTGAGCGGCGTCTCGCACTCGGCGATCAGAAAGCGGATCGGCTCCGCGGCATCCAGATATTTCAGCATCTGGACGATGGTCATGAACACCCGGCGGGCGGTGGCCTTCTCGGCCGCCACCGAACCGAAGCTGATCGCCGCCGGCTCGGCGGTGTCGATGAGCTTGGCCACCGCCGCGACGTAGGTCAGCCGGTGCGACGGGTCGTCGGCCGGATGCTCCATGCCGATGGTCCGGCGGATCGCATTGTGCAGTTGGATCGCGTTGATCCGGACGTGGGTCCGGGCGAGCGCGTTGCCGTGCGTGCGCACCTCGGCCCGCAGCACGGCCAGGTCGAGGGCCAGCTCGTCGTCGCTGGCGTGGGCGAGCGCACGGTCGATCAGACCGCGAAGTTGCCGGCTGTCGGCAAGCCGGCGCGCCTTGCTCGCGGCCATGCCCCGCGCCGTCGCCGCGAGGCGCGTCAACCACTCGTCGCCATTCGCCACCGGCGCGCCGAACACCGTGAGTTCGTCCTCGCAGGTCTTGATCGCCAGCGAGAGCCTCGCGTCGATCAGCTCGAGCGTGGAGACGAGCCGCTCGTCGCCCGCCGCCCGCAGGACCAGCGCCGCCACCTGCTGCCGGTAGCGGTTGAGCTGGGCGATCTGCACCACCAGCCGCTTGGCGAACGTGGTCGTCCAGGCGATGTCCGAGCGACCGTCGGTGTCGTAGCCGACCCAGCTGGCGATGCTGATCAGGCGCGGGGTGAGGCTGCGCCAGTCCTGCGGATAGAGTTCGCGTCCGACCTCGAGGGCGATCCGCAGCACGCGGCGCAGCGCGTCCTGCAGGTTGCCCAGCGCGAGCGTGGCGAGATGATGCTCGGTGTCCAGGTCGATGCGGGCTTCCGGGCGGTGCGGCAGCCGTTCCGCCACGGTCAGTGCCGCGCTGCTGCGGGACTCGTCGCCGACCGCCACCTCGAGCAGGGCGCGCTGCAGGTCGAGCGTCAGGCTGAAGGTGGGATGTGCGGTGATGACGAAGCCGTAGACGATGCGGCTCAGGCGTGCGTCGAACTCGGCGAAGGGCAGCAGCGTGCCGTCGGCGGCGTGCGCCTGACGGCGCAGCAGCGCGGCGATGCGCTGCTCGTTGCGCGCCGGGTCGATCTCACCCAGCCAGGCACGCAGGCGCTCGCCACGGCCGCCGAAGGCCTGGACGGTGAGCCGCTGAACCAACGCCTCGAGACTCGTCTCGTCGATCGCCCCGCGGCGGAGCTGCTCGCCGATCCGGAGCGCGCAGAGCTGGATCGGGTTGGCGTGCGGGTCGTGCTCCGCGCGCTCGCGCAGACCGGCGAGCTCCGCACGCAGCGTCTCGAGGAGCTGGTCGAGGGAGTGGCCGCCGGCCGTCACTTCCCGATCCCCGGCCTCGTCCCTGTCCACCGCGCGCAATGCCATGGGTCCCGTCCGCCTGCCGTCTCGACCCCCGGGACAGGAAAACCTGTTTCATGGTGCGGCGCAACAGCGGAAGTCCGGGCGGCGCGCCGGCTTGACCCTGCGTGGTGGCTGGCCTAGCGGCAGGCGACGCCCTCGGGACCGATCCTCTCCGACGAAGGAACGCCCATGCCGCTGCTGCCCCGCGCGACGCGCCGCCATCTGCTGCTCGGTGGACTGACCGCGATCGCCGTGCTGCCCTATGCGCGGCCGGCGCGCGCCAACGACCAGCAACGGCTCGTCGACCGCGCCAAGCTCGCGCTCGAGGAGTTCCTCGACGACAAGAACTTCGAGGTGATGCGCGCCTACGTGCAGAACGCCGAGGCGGTGATGGTGTTCCCGGAGCTGCTCAAGGCGGCGCTGCTGATCGGGGCCGAGGGCGGCAACGGCGTCATGCTGGTCCGTCACGAGACCAGCCGGGCGTGGAGCAATCCGGCCTTCTTCACCCTGTTCGAAGGCAGCTTCGGCCTGCAGATCGGCGGTGCCGCGACCGCGGTCGTGCTGACCATCATGAACCGTCCGGCGATCGACAAGATCCTCACCACCCAGTTCAAGCTCGGGACGGACGCGCGCGTCGCCGCCGGGCCGGTCGGCCCGGGCGTCGGCGCCGGCACCACCGCGCGCTTCGGCGAGGACATCTACAGCTTCGCGCGCAGCCGCGGGCTGTTCGCCGGCCTCAGTCTCGACGGGGCCGCGATCCTGCCCAAGCGGGAGTGGAACGCCGCCTATTACGGCGCCGAGGCGTCGGCGGCACGGATCCTGCGCGGCGAGGCCGGCAGCAATCCCGGCGCGGACGCGCTGCGGGCGACCCTCGCGCGCTTCTGAGCCAGGGGCGTCAGCGTCGTACCCAGCGCCCGTCCGGGCCCATCACGAACTGCCCGGGCGGGGCCTCGTTGACCAGCTTCTCGCCGGCGATGGCGGCCACGTCGGCGGTGGCCACACCGCGGCGCGCGGCGATCTCCGCATAGCGCGCCTCGCGCTCGCGGTTGGTCCGCTCGACGAGTTGGCGCACGCTCGCCGGGGCGTTGGCGTCGACGAGACCGAGGTAGCCGTCCCAGCGCTCGCCGATCTGGCCCGCGGCCTTCGGTGCGTCGAGCGGCCCGGCGATGGCGGCCGGCGCCAGCACCACGGCGGCCGCGACGAAGCCGAGCATCCGTCGCCGCCGCCAGCGCGCCGGCTCAGAAGAGATCGCTGTCCTGCAAGAGGTCTTCGACATCCTTCTCGACCTTGACGCGGATTTCCTGCTCGATCTTTACGTTCAGATTGATGACGATCGGGTCCTTGGGAGCCTCGACCCTGACGGTCGGCTGGCAGGCACCGAGCAGCAGGAGCGCGGCGAGCGGCAGCGCGAGGTGCGCCGAGCCGTCAACCGCGTGGCCGTTGGAAGTCGCGGATCCGAGCGCCGATCGTGTCGGGAAGCTGCCAGCTCTGCACGCCGCCGCGTACGATCGCGGCCAGCCGTCCCTCGAGGTTGAGGTTGAACGCCACCGGATAGCCATCATAGAGTGCCGGGTTCCGTCCGTGGATCGCCAGCTGCGCCTGCATCTCGCCGTCGGTCTGACCGTCGAGCCGCATCTCCAGGCTGTCGTAGTGGAAATCCTGGAGCGCCTGAAGCAGGATTTCGCCGCCGCCGCCGGCCGCAGCCAGTGCCGCGGGCGGCTCCGCAGGCCGCCAGCGGATGGTGCCGGGCCCACGCGCCCGTAGCTGCCCACCCGACACGGTGATCGCACCGGCCGTGCCGATTTCCAGCGGCAGGTCGCCGTCGAGCTGCCCCTCGGCGCTGAGGTCCGGCACGGCCAACGCGGCTACCAGTTGCCCGAGGTCGAGACCGTCGGCAGTGAGGCGCAGTGCGCCCGCGCGGTAGGGCGGCGCGATCTCGATCGGTCCGCCGATGACGCTGCCGCCGGCGACGTCGAACCGTAGCAGATCGAGGAGGAGCCCGCCGTCGGTGCGAAGCCGGAACCGGACCAGGCCCGCGGTCAGCGGCAGTCCGACGTCGATCAGCGCTGCCGCCAGCTCCTGCGGCTCGGCGATCTGTGGCGGACGCAGCCCGGTCAACGTCACCACGCCGTTGAGCCGTTGGATGGTTACGCCGGAGAGGGTCAGTGACAGATCGCGCAGCAGGAGCTCCGCGCGATCCGCCGACGGGCGTGCGAGGTCCAGCAGGAGCCGCAGACCGATCTCGCCGCTCGCCGCGGTGACGACGCCCGCGACCTTCGGCAGGAGACGGTCGAGCCCGATATTGCCCGGCCCCAGCACGATCGACGGCGCGTCGAGCCGCACCTGCTGCGTGCCGCTGGCCCGGTCATGGTGTGCAGTCAGTCGGCCGAGGCGCGGACCGCCCGGCAGCCGGACGTCGCCAGACCACGCGATCCGCCTGCCGTCGTCGGTGACGCGTCCGCGCAGCTCCACGGGCGCCAGCGGTCCGTCGGTGAGCCGCACCGAGCCGGCGCCGGCGCGCGCTGTGCCGTCGGGCAAAGCGACGAGTTCGACGCGGTGTGCGCGGATCTCGCCGGCAGCGGTGGTGACGCGCAGAGAGTCGATCCGCACCTCTCGCAGCCCGAGCGCGTCCAGCGCCGGGACGGCCGCGCCCGGTGCCGGGACCGCTAGCGCCGCGAGGAGCAGGAAGCGGAGGCGGTGACGCCTAGGGCCGCGGGCGCGCCGCGGGGCCACGGGCCGCCTCCAGGAGGGTGGCGCGCAGGCGCGCGAAGCCGTGATCGTCGAAGCCGAGCACCCGTCCGTACAGCTCCATGAACATCTCGACGGTCGCCTCGCCGCCCCACGGCCGGGCCCGGCCGCGCGAGCGGTGGGCGAGCAGGGCCGCGGTGACATTGTCCACGAACTGCCGACCGACGGCGACCGGGGCGTGCGCCGCGTCGAGCAGCCGTGCGATCGCCCGGAGAACCCGCGCAGTCTCCGCCGCGCCGCGCGGATCGTCCAGCCCGGGGAGGCGCGTCAGGGCCAGGACCAGGGCCTCGTTGGCGCCGATCGGAGCACCGTCGAGGCGCGCCAAGCCGAGCGGCGGCTCGTCGAGCGCCGCCCGGAACGCCACCTGCGGGTCCAGCGGTCGCTGCATCGTCGAGGCCAACCTGCCCTCCCTCGCCGGGCAATGGGCGCAGCGTTAACCGCCTGTCAACCGGGCCCGGGTGATGCTGGTGGCGGCGGCGGACGTCGGGCGTGCGCGGGCGGTGACGGTCGTCACTGCCGGCATTCGCTGGCCCTCCTAGGCTGCTCGCCGCGAAGAACGGAGCCGAAGCGGTGGGACGCGACGCTCCGATCGGATGCGTGGAGCGTCGGCCATGATGGCGCGCGTAACGGTGTGGTTGTTCCTCGTGCTGCTCGGCGTCTCGATGATGCTTGAGGCTCCGGTCCCGCTCGCGATCGGTCCCTGACCCGTCGGTTCTCCCGCCCGGTCCCGCCCGATCACCACGTGTGAGCGGCGTCACAAACACACGCGCCGACCTATGCGATAAGTCAGCCGGGGACGTCTCCCCGGAGCGAGCTGCGATGCAAGGCGACCGCTGGCTCGCCGGTCTGGCGGCGGGCCTGACGATGGGGATGCTGCTGGTAGGGCTGTGGTTGACCGCCACCCGCAGCCCGGCGCGGCTGGAGCCGCAGCCGCGCGCCGCACCGGAGCTCGGGACGGTCTGCGTCACGACGCATCTGATCTGCGCCGCGCCGGCGATGCCACTCGGCTATCCCTGCACCTGCACGGACCCGCTGCGCGGTGTCTCCTCGGGCGAGGTGACGTCGATGGCCAAAGTGCCGCTGACCTCGGGCCAGCTCCGTGGCCGCCCGGACCCCGCGGCGGAGGAGGACGCCGAGGACGACGACGAGGGTCGCTTCTTCGGTCCGTGAGGCGTCGTACGACCGTTTGCATTTCGCCGCGCCGCGCGTAGTTCCGTGGCATCCGCCTGCGTGCCCCGGAGCTGTCCGAACCCATGGCCGACACCGCTCGCGCGACGCCGAAGCCGACCCGGCTCGCCGACTATGCGCCGCCCGCCTTCACCACCGAGCGGGTCGCGCTGACGTTCGAGATCGCACCCGGGGCGACCCTGGTCCGGACCCGACTGGACGTGCGCCGACAGGGCGACGGACCGCTGGTCCTCGACGGTGAGGACCTGGAGACGCTGTCCGTGGCCGTCGATGGGCGCCCGATCCGGCTGCGCGAGCTGCCGATCAGCGAGGACCGGATGACGCTCGCCGGCCTCGGCGATCGCGCGACTGTCGAGACGGTCGTGCGCATCGACCCGGCCGCCAACACCCGGTTGATGGGGCTCTACGTCTCGGGGGGGATCTACTGCACCCAGTGCGAGGCCGAGGGCTTCCGCCGCATCACCTGGTTCCAGGACCGCCCCGACGTGATGGCGCGGTTCACCGTGCGCATCGAGGCCGACAAGGCCACGCTGCCGGTGCTGCTGTCGAACGGCAATCCGCTCGGCGGCGGCGATCTGCCCGGCGGGCGGCACTTCGCGCTGTGGGAAGACCCCTTCCCGAAGCCGGCCTACCTGTTCGCGCTGGTCGCCGGGGACCTGGCGATGCTCGAGGACCACTTCGTCACGGCGTCCGGCCGCCGCGTGACGCTGCGGATCTACTCCGACGCCGCAAGCATCGAGCAGTGTCACCACGCGATGGCCTCGCTCAAGCACGCCATGCGCTGGGACGAGGAGCGCTACGGGCTCGAGTATGATCTGGACCTGTTCATGATCGTGGCGGTCGCCGACTTCAACTTCGGCGCCATGGAGAACAAGGGTCTCAACATCTTCAACACCGCGGCCACCCTGGCGCGCGCCGACACGGCGACCGACGCCGACTTCCTCGGCGTCGAGCGCATCATCGCACATGAATATTTTCACAACTGGACCGGCAACCGGGTCACCTGTCGCGACTGGTTCCAGCTCACTCTCAAGGAAGGCCTGACGGTTTTCCGCGACCAGCAGTTCTCCGCCGACCGCCACTCGGCCCCGGTCAAGCGGATCGGCGACGTCGCACTCCTGCGCGAGTCCCAGTTCACCGAGGACGCCGGCCCGCTGGCCCATCCGATTCGTCCGGAGTCGTACGTCGAGATCAACAACTTCTACACGCGCACGGTGTACGAGAAGGGTGCCGAGGTGATCCGCATGATCCACACCCTGATCGGGCCCGAGGCCTTCCGCCGCGGCATCGACCTCTATTTCCAGCGTCACGATGGGCAGGCCGTCACCTGCGAAGACTTCGTCGCCGCGATGGCCGACGCCTCGGGCCGCGATCTCGGCCGCTTCATGCGCTGGTACAGCCAGGCGGGCACGCCCGAGCTGACCGTCACCCGGCAGTGGGATGCGGCGCGGGGCGCGCTGACGCTCGAGATCGCGCAGCGGACCCCGCCGACCCCGGGGCAGCCCGAGAAGCTGCCGCTGCACATGCCACTGCGGCTGGGTCTGGTCGGGCGCAGCGGTCGGGCGCTGCCGGTCCAGCTCGAGGGCGAGAACGCCCCGGCCGGCACCGACCGCGTCCTCGAGCTGTCCGAGCCTGTCCAGCGGTTCACGTTCATCGGCCTCGACGAAGAGCCGGTGCCGTCGCTGCTGCGCGACTTCTCGGCCCCGGTCCGGCTCGACGCCGGCTACAGCGACGAGGAGCTCGGCCTGCTGCTGGCCCATGACGAGAACCTCTTCAACCGCTGGGAAGCCGGACAGACCCTGATGCTGCGGGTGCTGCTCGGGCTGATCGCGGCGCACCGCGAGCGCCGCCCGCTCGTCTTGCCCGACACCCTGCGCGACGCCGTCGCCCGGCTGCTCGACGCGGAGGTCGCCGACCACGCCTTCATCGCCCGTGCCTTGTCCCTGCCCGGGACGGGCTTCCTCGCCCAGCAGATGGCCGTGATCGACGTCGAGGGCATCGCCGCGGCGCAGCGCTTCCTGCGCGAAGCGCTCGGCCGCGCGCTCGCCCCGCGCTGGCGCCGCGCCTACGAGGCCCACCGGCCCGACGGCCCGTACACGATCGAGCCGGCCGCGATCGGCCGGCGCTCGCTCAGGAACCTGGCCCTCGCCTGGCTGGTCTGGGGTGGGGAGGGGCGCGAGCTCGCCTTGGCCCAGTATGACGCCGCCGACAACATGACCGATCGGCTCGCGGCGCTGCGGATCGTCTGCGACAGCCGCCTGCCGGAGAGCGCAGCACTGCTCGCCGACTTCTACGCCCGCTGGGCGCACGAGCCGTTGGTGGTCAACAAGTGGCTGGCCTTGCAGGCGGCCGTCGAGAGCGAGGACGCGGTGGAGCGGGTCGCGGCGTTGCAGGCGCACCCGGCCTTCGTGTGGCGCAATCCGAATCGCGTCCGCGCCGTCCTCGGCACCTTCGCCATGGGCAACCTCACCGGCTTCCATCGTGCCGACGGGGCCGGCTACCGCCTCGTCACCGACGCCATTCTCCAGCTCGACCGGATCAACCCGTCGGTCGCCGCCCGCCTGCTCACCAGCTTCGGCCGCTGGCGCCGCTTCGACGAGGCCCGACAGGCGCTGATGCGCGCCGAGCTGGAGCGGGTGCTCGGCACCACCGGCCTGAGCAAGGACAGCTACGAGATCGCCAGCCGGAGCCTGGAGTAGCGGCGACGGCTGGCAAGGGCGGTGCTTGAAGGCTTGCTGTCGGGGGGCGTACACCCGTGGCCACGCAACGGGGAGGCGGGCCCATGAACGAGATCGGCCATCTCATCGGCGAGGGGCGGATCGCCGGCAGCGGCGAGGCCTGGGGGCCGGTGTTCAACCCTGCCACGGGTGAGCAGACCGCCCGCGTCGCCATGGCCGGGGCGGCGGAGGTCCAGCGCGCGGTCGAGGCCGCCAAGGCGGCGCAGCCGGCCTGGGCCGAGACACCGGTCATCCGCCGCGCGCGGGTCATGTTCAAGCTGAAGGAGCTGATCGAGCGACACATGGACGAGCTGGCCGCGCTGGTCACCGCCGAGCACGGCAAGACGCTCGACGACGCCAAGGGCTCCGTCACCCGCGGCCTGGAGGTGGTCGAGTTCGCCTGCGGCATCCCGCAGCTGCTCAAGGGCGAGTTCAGCCACAATGTCGGCACCGGCGTGGACCTGCTCTCGCACCGTTTCCCGATCGGCATCTGTGCCGGCATCACGCCGTTCAACTTCCCGGCCATGATCCCCTTGTGGATGGCCCCGCTCGCGATCGCCTGCGGCAACGCCTTCATCCTCAAGCCGAGCGAGAAGGATCCGTCCTGCCCGATGCGGCTGGGCGAGCTGATGCTCGAGGCGGGCGTGCCACCCGGCGTCATCGCAGTGGTCAACGGCGGCAAGGAGGCGGTGAACGCGATCCTCGCCCACCCCGATATCGGCGCGGTCAGCTTCGTCGGCGCCACCGCCACGGCCGAGTACATCTACCGCACCGGCACGGCCGCCGGGAAACGCGTCCAGGCGCTGGGCGGGGCCAAGAACCACATGGTGGTGATGCCCGACGCCGATCTCGATCAGGCGGTCGACGCGCTGATGGGCGCGGCCTACGGCTCGGCCGGCGAGCGCTGCATGGCGGTCTCGGTGGCGGTGCCGGTCGGCCGGCACACCGCGGACGCGCTGATCGAGCGGCTCGCCCCGCGGGTCCGTCAGCTCAAGATCGGCCCCGGCAGCGAGGCCGGCGTCGAGATGGGCCCGCTGGTCACCAAGGAGCATCTCGACAAGGTCCGCGGCTATGTCGATCTCGGCCTTGCGGAGGGGGCGAAGCTCGTCGTCGATGGCCGCGACTTCCGCATGCAGGGCTACGAGCAGGGCTTCTTCCTCGCCGGCTGCCTGTTCGACGAGGTGCAGCCTTCGATGCGCATCTACAAGGAGGAGATCTTCGGGCCGGTGCTCTCGGTCGTGCGCCGCGACAGCTTCGACGCCGCGGTCGAACTGGTGAATGCGCATGAGTACGGCAATGGCGTGGCGATCTTCACCCGCGACGGCGACGCGGCCCGGACCTTCGCCAACAAGGTGAACATCGGCATGGTCGGGGTGAACGTGCCGATCCCGGTGCCGATGGCCTTCCACAGCTTCGGCGGCTGGAAGCGCTCGCTGTTCGGCGACCACCATGCCCACGGCCTCGAGGCGGTCCGCTTCTATACCAAGCAGAAGGCGATCACCTCGCGCTGGCCGACCGGTATCCGCGCCGGCGCGGAGTTCAAGATGCCGACGATGTGAGCCGGTGCGGCGGTTGGCGAAGGGCTGTCGGTACGCCCTTCGCGGGCGATCGCCCGCCGATCCTGACGCAATGGCCCGAACTGGCCGCTGGACGAGGAGGGCGCGGGTGCGAGCGGAGCGGTCGACATGGCGGTGAGTGCGCTCGGGGTGCTCGGCCGTGCGGTGGCGTTGGTCGGCGACGCGGTGAGCGCGGTGCGCCGGCGGGGCGAGCCGCGCCAGCAGGCGCTGGGCACCGCCCCGGCGATTCCGCCGGCGCGGCCGCAGGGCAGTCTGCCGACGCTGAAGATGCCGACCGCGCGCGGCTGGAGCGAGGGGCGCACGCCGGTGGCGGCGCCGGGGCTGCAGGTCAACGCCTTCGCCATCGGCCTCAAGCACCCGCGCTGGATCCACGTCCTGCCGGGCGGCGACGTGCTGGTCGCCGAGGCGTTGACCGTACCCGGCGGGATCCGCAGCGTCTTCGACTACGCCATGATCGCCACGATGCAGCGCGCCGGCGCGATCGGCCCGAGCCCGAACCGCATCACCAGGCTGCGCGACGCCGACGGTGACGGCGTGGCCGAGATCCGCGCGACGTTCCTCGAGGGGCTCAACCAGCCGTTCGGCATGGCGCTGGTCGGCGACCGGTTTTACGTCGGCAACACCGACGCCGTGGTGGCCTTTTCCTGGTCGGCGGACGGACCGGCGGTCAAGGGCCCGGGGCAGCCGATCGCCAGATTCAAGCCCGGTGGCCACTGGACCCGCTCGCTGCTGGCGAGCCCGGACGGTCGCCGGCTCTATGTCGGGGTCGGCTCGCTGAGCAACATCGGCGAGCACGGCATGGCCGCGGAGGAAGGCCGCGCCGCGATCTGGGAGCTCGACCTCGAGCGAGGCTCGGCCCGGATCTTTGCCTCGGGCCTGCGCAACCCCGTGGGCCTCGCCTGGGAGCCCACCACCGGCTCGCTGTGGACCGTGGTCAACGAGCGCGACGGCCTCGGCGACGAGACCCCGCCCGACTACCTGACTTCGGTCCAGGACGGTGGGTTCTACGGCTGGCCCTACTGCTACTGGGGACGGACGGTCGACTCCCGGGTACCGCAGGATCCGGCCATGGTCGCCAGGGCGTTGACGCCCGACTACGCCCTGGGCGGGCACACCGCCTCGCTCGGCCTGTGCTGGGTGCCCGAAGGCACGCTGCCGGGCTTTCCCGCCGGCATGGCCGTGGGCCAGCACGGTTCCTGGAACCGCAGCACGCTGAGCGGTTATCGCGTCGTCCACGTGCCCTTCGCGGACGGCCGCCCGGCCGGCCCACCGCGTGACGTGCTGACGGGTTTCCTGTCGCCCGACGAGCGCGAGTCGTGGGGCCGCCCGGTCGGCGTCGCGCTCGGTCCCGACGGCTCGCTCCTGGTCGCCGATGATGTCGGCGACGCGATCTGGCGGGTGACGGGCGCGGGGCCGCGCCGAGGCCCGTGAGGCCGCCGCTACGCGTCGTCGAGGATCAGCGTGATGCGCGTGCCGTCGTCGCGTTCCAGGTAGAGATGGTCCTCGGCGAGGGTCATGCGGTGCGTGCCGGCGAGTGCGCCGAGGAACTCCGCCTCGCGCTCCATCACGCCCTCGGGCTCGGCGCAGAACATCCGCGTCGCGCGGGGTGGATCGAAGGCGATCCGACCGGCAGCGCCGCTCGTGAAGCCGGCGCTCCACCGGTTGCAGCCGCCATAGCCCGACGCGGTGCCGCTGGCCGGGTCGAGCTCGAGGCTGATGCCGAGGCGCGACCAGTCGAACGGGTCGGCGGCGCCGGGGGTGATGGCATCGACGACCCATTTGCGCCCGGCGACCTCCTCGATCGCCGCCGGCAGCGCCAGCTCCGGCGCGGGCATCACAGCCCCGCCGCGCACCGCCGGGTCATCACCCGCACAGCCGGTGAGCAGGAGAGCCGCGAGCAGCAGGACCGGGCGGGACATCGGCGTCTCCGTGACAGACATGGGCGATCCTGTGCGATGGAGGCACGGCTCACGGCGCGGCCGCGCGCAGCACGATGCGTTGGCCATCCCCCTCGAGCGTCAGCTCGTCGCCGTCGAGCCGATAGCCGGAGATCGCCGCCAACGTGCCGAGATAAGCGCTCTCGCGCTCCATGAAGCCCGGCGTGGCGCAGGCCATCATCGTCGACGCGGCGTTGCCGAAGCGGATCTTGCCGGGTGCCTCGCTGCGCACCGCGGCGCGCCAGCGGTTGCACCCGCCGCTCCCGTAGGCGTTGGCGTTGTCGGCGTCGATCGTCAGGTCGGCCTCGACCAGCTCCCAGCTCGCCGCCGCGTCGGTTTCCGGTTCGAGCGCGACCACGCGCCATCGCCGCCCGGCCAGCGCGGTCAGCGGCGGCGGCTCCGCGGCGTGCTCGCCGGCGCCCAGGGCGCATCCGACGAGCGGCAGGGAGCCGAGCGCGACCAGGCTGCTGCGACGGTCCATCCCACGACGCGTGCGGCTCATCGTTCGACCCCGAAGTGGAAGATCGTCGTGCTGCGAAAGGTCTCGCCCGGACGCAGCACCGTGCTCGGAAACTCCCTGCGGTTCGGGCTGTCGGGAAAGTGCTGCGTCTCCAGGCAGAAGCCCGCCGATTGACGATAGGTCCGCCGGCCGCGGCCGACCAGGGAGCCGTCGAGATGGTTGCCGGTGTAGAGCTGGACGCCCGGCTCGGTGGTCAGGACGGTCAGGGTACGGCCGCTCCGTGGATCGACGGCCCGCGCCGCGCGGTCCAGCGCGCCGGGGGCGGATTTGCGCAGCACGAGGCAGTGATCGTAGCCGCAGGCCTGCACGAGCTGCGGATGCGCCTCGGTGATCCGCGCGCCGATCGGCACCGGCTCGCGGAAGTCGAAGGGCGTGCCGGTCACGGTCGCGACCTCGCCGGTGGGGATCGCGCCCGCATCGGTCGGCAGGTAGGCATCCGCGGCGATCTCCAGGACCTGGTCGAGGACGTCGCCGGAGGCCTCGCCCGCAAGGTTGAAATAGCTGTGGTTGGTCAGGTTGAGCACCGTCGGGCGGTCGGTCGTCGCGGTGTAGTCGATGCGCAGGGTACCGTCGTCGGACAAGGCGTAAGTGACCGCCACCGCGAGCCGTCCGGGATAGCCCTCCTCCCCGTCGGCGCTGACATAGGTGAGCCGGATGGTGGCGTCGCCTGTCGGCTCGGCTGCCCAGAGCCGCTTGTCGAAGCCCTGAACCCCGCCGTGCAGAGCGTTCGCCCCGTTGTTGCGCGCGAGTTCATAGGTGGTGCCGTCGAGCGTGAAACGCCCGCCGGCGATGCGGTTGGCGTAGCGCCCGGTGATCGTGCCGAAGAAGCGATTGCGGGTGCGGTAGGCCTCGAGGTCGGGCAGGCCGAGGACGACATTGGCCGGTCGCCCGTCCCGGTCGGGGGCGTGGACCGCAGCGATGATCCCGCCATAGGTCAGGATCTCGACACTCACGCCGGCGGCGCTGGCGAGGGTCCAGCAGTCGACGCCACGGCCATCGGGCAGTGTGCCGTAGGATGTGCGCACTGCGGGCATGGGCCGGGGCTTTCAGTCGAAACCGCGCCGGCGCGGCCGGCAAAGCAGGAGGAGCAGCGCCGCCGGCACGGCGAGGACCAGCCAGGCGGGCGCGAGGAGCACCTGCAGGACCGGCGGCCAGAGGCCGGGGCCGAGCGACTTCTCGATCAGCGCCTGGAGGCCGACCAGGCTGTTGGCGTGCAGCCGCGCCCACAGCGTGCCGAGGGCCAGCATCCCGGAGCCGGCGAGCCACGCCATGACCTGGGCGACGAAGGTCCCGAGGGCGAGGAGCGCCAGCGCGCCGCCGATCCAGAACCCGACCTTGCGCATGCGCTCCCCGTCCGGCTGCGGGAACACGCGGGACGATGGCCGACGCCTCGCCCCGCGGCAACCCCCCGGGTGCCCGCCGGTCGTTGCAGGGCGTCGCGACGGTCCTTAAGTTCCGCTCACCGCGGAGGGATGGCCGAGCGGTCGAAGGCGCACGCCTGGAAAGTGTGTAGGGGTTAACAGCCCCTCGCGGGTTCGAATCCCGCTCCCTCCGCCAGCAGGTCGTGCCGATCCCAACCTGTCCCAAGCGATTTCCGCCGGTGCTCGGGCGCTGCGGCGGATCGGGGGGCGCGACGCTTCGCGGCCTCGACCGCTAGCCCATCAGCAGGTCGGCCACGCGAACCGTGGCGTCGGCGAAGCGCAGCAGCTCGATGCCGAGCAGCCGATCGACGCCGTCGTCGCCGTTCGTCAGCGGTGCCAGGTCGGTGACCGTCACCACGCCGCCGATCGTTCCGGCAACGGCGTAATCCGCGAACGGTCCGTTGAAATAGGCGACATCGTCACCCTCGCCGCCGACCAAGGTGTCGTTGCCGCCCGCCCCGCGCAGGCGGTCCGACCCCGCCTCGCCGTAGAGGCGATCGCCGCCGCCGTCACCGACGAGCACGTCGGACCCGGCCCGCCCGTAGAGGTGATCGTCCCCGTCGCCGCCGACCAGCGTGTCCGGATCGGCGTCGCCATAGAGCAGGTCGTCACCGTTCCCGCCATAGAGGCGGCCTGGCCCGAGCCCGCCATAGAGCCGATCGGCGCCGCCGCCGCCGTGAACGAGGTCGAGCCCGTCCCCGCCGAACAGCCGGTCGTCGCCCTCGCCGCCGAGCAGGAGGTCGTTGCCGTCGCCGCCGTCGAGCGCGTCGTTGCCGTTGCCACCAAAGGCGCGGTCGTCGTCGGCATTGCCGTGCAGCCTGTCGGCCCCGTCATGGCCGAACAACGTGTCCGCGCCGGCACCGCCGAGCAGGGTCTCGCCCGCAGCGGAGCCATGGAGGTGATCGCCCAGCTCCGAGCCGCGGACGGTCTCGATCGAGCTGTAGCGGTCGCCGGCCGCGTCGCCGCCGGCCCCGCTGCCGCCGAGGCGCACGGAGACCGCGGCCGCCGCGCCGACATAGGTGACGAGATCGAGACCTGTGCCTCCGAAGAGGTCGTCCGGCCCGGCGCCGCCCACGAGCGTATCGTCACCGTCGCCGCCGACCAGCGTGTCGGCACCCGCGCTGCCGAAGAGCAGGTTCGCTGCGCCGTTGCCGGTCCCGCGGGCGGGGACGGTGAGGACCAGCCGCTCGACATGGTCGGGCAGCGTGTAGGAGAGGCTCGCGCGAACGAGGTCGGCGGTCCCGCCGGATGCCGACTCGACGATCGTGTCGCCGACATCGTCGACCCAGTAGAGATCGTTGCCGGCGCCGCCCAGCATGCGGTCGCGCCCGGCGCCGCCGATCAGCAGATTGGGTGCGGCGTTGCCGATGAGGACGTCGTCGCCGCTGCCGCCGTCAGCGCGCTCGATCAGGACACCGTGCGCGATGGTGACGCCGCCGAGCACACCGTCGACGCGGCTGAGATAGCCGCCGGCATGGGGCCCGACGAGCGGTGCGTCGCGCAGGTCGATCCGGCATGCGGCCGTGCCGCCGTGCGCGATCCGGTCGGTGCCGCCGGCGTCCCAGATGCAGTGATAGCCGGTGCCGGCGACGTTGGCGGTCGGCAGCAGGTAGCTGTCGTTGCCGCTGCGGGTGGTCGTGTTGACGCCGTAGATCCACTGGATCGCGGCGATGTCGAAGGCCATCGGCCCCATCGCGAATCCGTAGCTCGCCGGCGTGCTCGGCGCTCCCGGCTGGCCGACGTTGTTGTAGCTCATGATGGTGTAGAGTTGGCTGTTCAGGCCGTAGGTGCCGGTGTCGGACGGCACGTTGTAGGAGACGCCCGGGAACAGGCCCGACAGGCCGCCATCGTCGTGCGGATGGGCGAGGCCGAGCGCGTGGCCGATCTCGTGGACCAGGGTGACGAAGGAGTAGCCTCCGGGCTGGAGCTGCCCCAGCCAGTCCGGATGGGCCGCCGGATCGAGGATGATCAGCCCGTCGTAGGCGGTGCCGTCGGGCGGGATGGCGACGCCCAGCACGCCCGGCGCCAGCCCCGACAGATCGGCCAGCAGCAGGTTGAGGTTGGTGATCTCGTCGTCACGCTCGACGAGCTGGATGGCGGCGACCTCGGCCCAGGCCTGCAGCGCGGCGCGGGCGGCCGTGGCCTCCGCAGCCGACCAGGGCTGGGTGTCGGGCTCGTGGAGGATGTCGTAGGTGATCGGCCCGCCGCCCTGATCCCAGCGGCTGCCCCAGACCAGCGCGTCGAGATAGGGGTTGCCCGGACGCGGGACGGAGAACGGATCCGCGGTAGCCATGGGCGCACCTTTCGAACGAGCGCGCCTGCATAGCGCACCGTCCTAACGGAACGCTGAACTAACGCATGATGAAGCGGGGGGCGCAACCCCCGGCGATGACGGGCGGCGTCGCCGAGAGGGCGCTCAGATCGCGAAGGACTGCCCGCAGCCGCACGAGGAGGTCGCCTGCGGATTGGCGACCCGGAAGTAGGAGCCGTTGAGATCTTCGACGAAGTCCAGTTCGGCGCCCAGCACGTACATGAGCGACATCGCGTCGACCACGACCTTGGCGCCGTCCCGCTCGACCTCGACGTCGCCCTCCTCGGCGCTGGCGTCGAGGGCGAATCCATACTGGAAGCCCGAACAGCCGCCGCCGGAGACGCTGATGCGCAGGCGCAGCCCCGGCTGCCCCTCGCGGGCGACGATCGCCCGGATGCGCCGCGCCGCCGCCTCGGTCAGTGCGAAGGGTGCGCTCCGGTGCTTGATCTCGGCCATCACCGACACCTATGTTGGCGACAAGTCTTGCCCCAACCACATCTAAGCGGCCCGCGAACCTTGTCAAACAGGTGCAGGGCAACAGCCGGCTGCGCGACGTGAAGCGAGCCGCCTATGCCTGCCATCCCGAGGCGAGCGTCGGACGGCTCGTCGCCGAGCCTGACAGCCCGTTCCGCACGCCGTTCCAGCGCGATCGCGACCGCATCCTCCATTCGATGGCGTTCCGGCGCCTCGAATACAAGACGCAGGTGTTCACCAACTTCGAGGGCGACCATTTCCGCACCCGGCTGACCCACAGTCTGGAGGTGGCGCAGATCACGCGCACGCTCGCCCGGGTGCTCGAGGTCGACGAGGATCTCGCCGAGGCCGTGGCGCTGGCCCACGATCTCGGCCACAGCCCGTTCGGTCACGCTGGCGAGGCCGCGCTCGATGCCGAGCTGCAGACGATCGGCGGCTTCGACCACAATCTCCAGGCACTGCGCGTGGTGACCGCGCTGGAGCGGCGCTACGCGGCGTTCGACGGACTGAACCTGACCGGTGAGACCCTGGAGGGTGTGCTCAAGCACAACGGTCCCGTCGCCGCCCCGCCGCCGCTGCCGGCGCTGCGTGATCTCGCCCGGCGCCTGGACCTCGCCGCGCAGGCACCGCTGGAGGCGCAGATCGCCGCGCTGGCCGACGATATCGCCTATTGCGCGCACGATCTCGACGACGGCCTGCGCGCCGGCCTGTTCGCGCTCGACGAGCTGGCGCCGCTGCCGGTCGCCGGCACGGCGCTGGCCGAGGTCGACGCGGCGCATCCGCAGCTCGAGCCGCCGCGCCGCCAGCACGAGACGATCCGGCGGGTGATCGACGCCATGGTGACCGACGTCGTGGCCGAGACACGGGCGCGGCTCGCCGCGACCGCCCCGCGGAGCGTCGCCGACGTGCGCCGCGCCGGCCGGCCGCTGGCCGCCTTCGCCCCGGCGATGGCCGAAGGTGTCGATGCGCTCCGCGCGTTCTTGCGGGAGCGAATGTACAGGCACTACAAGGTCAATCGGATGACGCTCAAGGCACGCGGAATCGTGCGTGAGCTGGTCCAGACGCTGCTCGCGGCACCGGACTGCCTGCCCGACGGTTGGCGCGAGTTGGCCGACGGGCCGCAGACGCGCCGTACCGCCGAGACGGTTCGCGACTATATCGCCGGCATGACCGACCGCTACGCCCTCGACGAGCACGACCGCCTGTTCCGGCTCGGGCCACAGCGCCGATGAGCCTGTTCGGCGAGCTCGAGACGATCGTCGCCACCGCCGCGCGGCGGCTGGTCGCCGACGGCGCGCTGCCGGCAGCGCTGGTCCCGGCGCGGATCGCCGTCGACCCGCCGCGGGATGCGGCGTTCGGCGACGCGACGACGAACCTCGCCATGGTGCTCGCCAAACCGGCCGGCCAACGGCCGCTCGAGCTGGCACAGAAGCTTGCCGAGATCTTGCGCGACCACCCGGAGATCGCCGACGTCGATGTCGTCCCGCCCGGATTCGTCAACCTGCGCCTGCGAGCGCGCTTCTGGCAGCGGGTGGTTGCGGCGGCCATCGACGCCGGCCCGGCCTACGGCAGCAGCACGCTCGGCCGCGGCGAGACGATCAACGTCGAGTACTGCTCGGCAAATCCCACCGGACCGCTGCATGTCGGCCATGGCCGCGGCACCGTCTTCGGCGATGCGCTCGCGGCGCTGCTCGAACGGGTCGGCTACCGCGTCACGCGCGAGTACTACGTTAACGACGGCGGGGCGCAGATCGAGGCCCTGGCACGGTCGGTGCACCTTCGCTACCGCGAGGCGCTAGGCGAGCGGATTGGAGAGATTCCTTCCGGACTCTACCCGGGCGACTATCTCATCCCGGTCGGACGCGCGATCGCCGAGCGTGACGGTCCTGTGTGGCGCGACCGGCCCGAGGCCCAGTGGCTGCGTCCGTTCGCCGACATGGCGCTCGACGCGATGCTGCGGCGGATCCGCGACGACCTCGCAGCGCTCGGGGTTCGCCACGACGTCCTCACCTCGGAGCGGCGCCTGATCGCCGAGGGGCGGATCGACGAGGCGCTGCGCATCCTCGACGAGCAGGACCTGCTCTACACCGGGACCCTGCCGCCGCCCAAAGGCAAGCCGCCCGAGGACTGGGAGCCGGTGCCGCAGCTGCTGTTCCGCGCCACCCGGTTCGGTGACGACAGCGACCGGCCACTCAAGCGCTCGACCGGCGACTGGACCTATTTCGCGGCCGACATCGCCTACCATCTCGACAAGGTGCGGCGCGGTGCGCGGCATCTCGTCGACGTCTGGGGCGCGGATCACGCGGGGTACATCAAGCGCATGCAGGCCGCCGTCACCGCCGTGAGCCGTGGCACGGCGAGCCTCGAAGTGCGGATCTGCCAGCTCGTCAACCTGCTGGACGGCGGCAAGCCGCTCAAGATGTCCAAGCGCGCCGGACGGATCGTGACGCTGCGCGACGTCATCGACGAGGTCGGCCGCGACGTCGTCCGCTTCATCATGCTGACCCGCAAGAACGACGCGCCCCTCGACTTCGACCTCGCCAAGGTCACCGAGCAGTCGAAGGACAACCCGGTGTTCTACGTGCAATACGCGCATGCACGGATCTGCTCGGTGTTCCGCAATGCCGCGGCCGAGGGCCTAGCGGCCGAAGCCGCCGGGCTCGCCGCGGCCGACACCGCCCGCCTCGTCGATCCGGCCGAGCTCGCGCTGATGCGTCAGGTCGCCTATTGGCCGCGCCTCGTCGAGGCCGCGGCGGAGCACCGTGAGCCGCACCGGATCGCCTTCTATCTCGGCGATCTCGCCGGGGCGTTCCACGCGCTGTGGACCCGCGGCACCGACGAGCCGGAGCTGCGCTTCCTGCGCGCCGACGATCCGCAGCTGACGCGCGCCCGGCTGGCACTGCTCGCGGCCGTGCGCGCGACGCTCGCCGCCGGCCTCGGCATCATCGGCGTGACGCCGCTCGAGGAGCTGCGATGAGATACGGCTCGAACTCGCGCCGCCGCTCGGGACGCGCGCTGCTGTTCGGCGCAGCGATCGTCGTGTTCGGGCTGTTCGGGACCGTGCTGTGGTTCGCCTATGCCGATGTGATCGGGCTCGGCGGTGGCGAGCCGCCGCCGCTGGTGCGCGCCGAGGCCGGACCGTTCAAGCGTCCGCCCGACGATCCGGGCGGCATGCCGGTCGCCGAGGCCTCCCCGGTCGAGCGGATCATCCAGGATCAGGTCGAGCCCTTCCGGCGCGAGCGGCTGCTTCCGGCGCAGGACCCGCCGATCAGCGAGCTGCCCGAGGAGCCCCTCGACGAGCCGCAGCTCGTGACCGAGGTCGAGCGCGCGCCGGCGACCGGCGCGGTGGGAGACATCGGGCGCGCGCTCATCGCGCCGGAGCCGACCGGCACGACCATGCTCGCAACCGCACCGGCCTCCGCCCCGCCGGCTCCGCTCGCCGCGCGCGAGCCGGAGGCGGCGCCCCTGCCGACGGCCCCGCCCGCCGGGGGAGAGGTGACCGTCCCCGCGCCGGTCCCGCGCGTCGAGCGGTCGGCGCCGCCGCGCGCCGTCGAGCCGGCGCAGCCGACAGCGCCGCGGGCGGCGGCGGTCGAGCCGGTGCGCTCGGCGCCGTCGGCCGGGGCCACCTTCCGGGTCCAGCTCGGCGCATTCCGGACCGAGGCGGCGGCCGGGCAGGCATGGAGCGACCTGCAGCGTCGCAACCGCAGCGCGCTGGGCCATCTCCGCCCGAGCATCTCTCCCGCGCAGACCTCGAGCGGGACCTTCTTCCGCCTCCAGGCCGGCTCGCTCGGCAGCCGTGACGCGGCCGTGCAGACCTGCGCCCAGCTCAAGGCGGCCGGCAACGACTGCTTCGTCGTCGGGCCCCTGCCGTGACGGCGTCGCCGCCGGTCGCGGCGATCGTCGGGCTGGCCGGCGCGAGGCTCGGTGACGACGAGCGCGCGCTGTTCCGTGCGCTGCCCCCGACCGGCTTCATCCTGTTTTCGCGCAACGTCCACGGCCTGGCGCAGCTCCGCGCCTTGACCGAGGAGCTGGCAGCGCTCTTCCCCGACCGCCGGGTGCCGATCCTGGTCGACCAGGAGGGCGGCCGGGTGATGCGGCTGCGCCCGCCCTCCTGGCCCGACCTTCCCGCCGCGGCGCGGATCGGGCGGCTGGCGGCGACCGATTCAGCCGCTGCGCGCGCGGCTGCTCGGCAACTCGGCGAGGTCATCGGGCGCGAGCTGCACGCGGTCGGCATCTCGGTCGACTGCGCGCCCTGCCTCGACGTCGCCGAGCCGGGGACCACCCCCGCCATCGGCGACCGTGCCTTCGCCAGCGACCCCGAGCTGGTCGGTGAGCTCGGCGCCGCGCTGATCGATGGGCTCCTCGCCTCGGGCGTCCTGCCGGTCGTCAAGCACCTGCCCGGTCACGGTCGAGCCCGGGTCGACAGCCACCACGCGCTGCCGGTGGTGGCAGCTGCGCGCGATGAGCTGGAGCGGCGCGACCTCGTGCCCTTCCGCCGTTGTCGCCACGCCCCGCTGGCGATGACCGCGCACGTCGTCTATGCCGCGGTCGATCCCGACCGTCCGGCGACCCACTCGCCACGGGTGATCGCGGAGCTGATCCGCGACGGGATCGGCTTTTCCGGGATCCTGCTCAGTGACGATCTCGGCATGAACGCGCTCTCGGGCGGACACGCGGAGCGCGCAGCCCGGGCGATCGCAGCCGGCTGCGACCTTGCCCTGCACTGCAGCGGGTGCCTGGAGGAGACCCGCGCGGTCCTCGCCGCCATACCACGACTGCCCGAACGGACATTGGCGACGCTCGACTCGCTGCTTGCCGAAACGGCCGCGGTCGGCTCGGAGCCGATGCCGCTCGAGCCGGCGCTCGCGCGGCTCGACAGCCTGCTCGCGATCGCCTGAGCGGTGGGCGATCTCCTCGACATCGGACGGATCCTGTCCGTCTGGCTGGTGCCGATCGTGACGGCGATCACGCTCCACGAGGCGGCGCACGCCTGGATGGCCGAGCGCCTCGGCGACGACACGGCGCGGCGCCTCGGCCGCGTCAGCTTCAACCCGCTCCGTCACGTCGATCCGGTCGGAACCCTGGTCGTGCCGGGCCTGCTCCTGCTCCTCAAAGCGCCGTTCCTGTTCGGCTGGGCCAAGCCCGTGCCGGTCGCCTTCCACCGGCTCAACCACCCGAAGCGCGACATGATCTGGGTGGCACTGGCCGGCCCGGGCATCAACATGCTGCTCGCACTGGCCGCCGGGCTGCTGATGCATGTCTCGGTCAATCTGCCGGGCCTCGCCGCGCTGTGGCTGACGGAGAACCTCCGCAACGCGATCCTCGCCAACGTGGTGCTCGCGGCGTTCAACATGCTGCCGCTTCTGCCGCTCGACGGAGGGCGCGTGCTGACCGGGCTCCTGCCCATGCCGCTGGCCCGCCGCTACGCTCGGACCGAGCGCTACGGGATGCTGGTGCTGATCGGGATTTTGTTCGTGCTGCCGCTGCTGGCGCGGGAACTCGGCGTCGCCTTCAACCCGGTCGCCATGGTCCTGCTGCCCGTGGTCGGCTGGCTGGTCGAGCTGGTCGGGATTCTCACCGGATGGCGCCTGAGCTGAGCCCCGATCCCTTCACCGTCGAGCTCGACGGCTTCGCCGGGCCGCTCGATCTGCTGCTGGCCCTCGCCCGTGACCACCGGATCGATCTGGCACGGATCTCGATGGTCGCCCTCACCGACCAGTACCTCGCCTATCTCGAACGGCCGACGCGCGTGCGGCTGGAGATCGCCGCCGAGTACCTCGTGATCGCGGCATGGCTCGCCTATCTCAAGTCGCAGCTTCTCCTGCCACCGGCGGCGCGCGACGAGCCCGACGCCGAGGAATTGGCCGAGGCGCTGATGGAGCGGCTGCGCCGGCTGGAGGCGCTGCGCCGGGCGGCCGGTGAGCTCGCCGCCCGCCCGCGCCTCGGGGTGGATCGCTTCGCCAGAGGCCAAGCCGACCCCCCGGAAGTCGAGCGCGTCACCCGCTACACGGCCGGCCTCGCGGCCCTGCTCGCGGCCTACGGCGCCGTGCGCCGGCGCGCGGTGATGCCGACGCTGCGCGTCGCGCCACGTCGGGTGATGAGCGTCGATGTGGCCCTGGCGGTGCTGAGCCGGGCTCTCACCGGGCACGAGTGGCGCGATCTCGTCTCGTTCCTGCCGATCGGCCTGCGCGAGCGCTATGATCACCGCTCCGCGCTCGCCGCGAGCCTGGTCGCCAGCCTCGAGCTCGCCCGCGCCGGCCGGATCGAGCTCAGCCAGGCGGCGCCCTTCGCGCCGGTGATGATCCGGAGCCGCACATGAGCGAGCCGGACCCGAGGCGCCTCGTTGAGGCGCTGCTGTTCGCCGCCGTGGAGCCTGTCGACGAGGCCGAGGTGCAGCTCCGCCTGGGCGGCCGCGCCAGAGCGAGCGAGGTCCTGGAGGCGCTGGCGCTGGACTATGCCGGCCGCGGCGTGCGGCTCGAGCGGCACGGCCGGGGCTGGGCGTTCCGCACCGCGCCCGACCTCGCACCCTACCTCAGGCGTACCGAGGAGCGCCGGCGCCCGCTCGGCCGGGCGGCGATGGAAACGCTCGCCATCGTCGCCTACCAGCAGCCGGTCACACGTGCCGAGATCGAGGCGGTCCGCGGCGCGGCTGCGTCGCTCGACCATCTGGTCGAGATGGGCTGGGTCAAGCCGGCTGGACGGCGCGACACGCCGGGCCAGCCGGTGACCTGGGTGACCACGCAGCGCTTCCTCGACGAGTTCGACCTCGCCTCGCTGGCCGATCTGCCGCGCCTCGACGAGCTGGAGGGGGCGGCGCTTTTCAAGCCGGGACCCGACCGGTAGATATCCACCGGTTCTCGGATCTCGGACGACGATGCGCCATGCGATCGCCGACGCTCCGGGCGCCGCCGGGGCGCGGATGCTTCGGCCGGTCGGCCTGCGCGTCCAAGACCTGACCCACCGGTTCGGCGACCGCGTCGTCGTCGCGGCGGTCGATCTCGAACTGGCACCGGGTGAGGTGCACTGCCTCGTCGGCCCGTCCGGCTGCGGCAAGACGACGACGCTGCGCCTGATCGCCGGCCTCGAGGCCGTGCAGGCCGGGACGATCGAGATCGGCGGCCGGCTCGTCGCGCGGCCGGGCTTCGACCTGCCGCCGGAGGAACGGCGGGTCGGCCTGATGTTCCAGGACTTCGCGCTGTTCCCCCACCTTCGCGTCGCCGACAATGTCGGCTTCGGGCTGCGTGGCCTCGATCGCGTGACCCGCGAGCAGCGCGTGCGGCGTTGGCTGCAGCGCGTCAACATGACGGACTATGCGCGGTCCTGGCCGCACACGCTGTCCGGCGGCGAGCAGCAACGGGTGGCGCTCGCCCGCGCGCTGGCGCCGGAGCCGGCGCTGATGCTGCTCGACGAGGCGTTCTCCGCGCTGGACACGTCGCTGCGCGCGGCGGTCCGTGACGAGGCGCTGGCGGTCCTGCGCGAGGCCGGCACGCCGACGCTCCTGGTCACCCATGACGCCGAGGAAGCCGTCCGCGTCGGCGATCGGATCCACGCCATGCGCGACGGGCGGATCATCCAGGCGGGGACGCCGGCCGAACTCTACGCCCGGCCGGCCGATCCCTTCGTCGCCGGGTTCTTCGGCCCGGTGAACCGGTTCCTCGGCCGGGTCCGTGGCGGCCGGGTGAGCACACCGGTGGGCGAGGCGGCGGCCGGTGCCCTGCCCGAGGGCCTCGAGGTCGAGACGATCGTTCGGCCGGAGGCGATCCGCGTCCGCCCCGTCCATGGCGGCGGGGTCCGGGCACGGATCCTGCAGCGCCGCGACCTCGGCCCGGTGCACGTCATCCATCTGGGCCTGCCGGGCGGTAGCGATGTCCGGGTCCGCCAGACGGGCGCCATCGTCGGCGGGGTCGGAGACGAGGTGGAGATCGAACTCGACCCCTCCCATCTGTTCGTGTATCCCGCCGCACGCTAGCGTGCGCGCGCCGAGCGCCGCCGCAGGGAGTCACTCATGAGCATCGGGTTCTGGCAGGTCGTTCTGATCCTGGCCATCGTCCTGATCATCTTCGGGGCCGGCAAGCTGCCCACCGTGATGGGCGACCTCGCCAAGGGCATCAAGACCTTCAAGGCCGGGATGCGGGACGAGCTGGACGAGGCGAAGCGCGAGGCCGAGGCGGCCGAGCCCAAGCGGGTCGAGGCGTTGCCGCCGGAGCCGGCCGCGCGCAAGGCCGACGAGACGGTGCGCAGCTGACGGCGCGGAGCTCGTCCGATGTTCGATCTCGGCTGGTCCGAGATGGCGATCATCCTGGTCGTGGCGCTGCTCGTCATCGGCCCCAAGGATCTGCCGCGCGTGGCGCGCGAGATCGGCCGCTGGAGCGCCAAGGCCCGCAGCATGGCGCGTGAGTTCCAGCGCTCGCTCGACGACATGGCGCGCGAGGCCGAGCTGCAGGACATCAAGGCCGAACTCGAGAAGGCGAGCCGGACCAATGTCGCCGGGACCATCGAGCGCTTCGTCGACCCCGACGGCGAAATCGGCAAGGCGCTCGATCCCAAGGCCGCTTCGCCGGCACCCAAGGCCGCGCTGCCGCCCGCGGCCGCCGAGCGGCCGGCGACGCCGGCGATCGCCGGCCCCGAGGCGTCCCGGGCCGATGCGGCCACGGCGGCGGACGAGGAGCGGTCCCGCCAGGGCTGACGACGCGTGCTGAAGGACATCGACGACCGCGAGATGCCGCTCCTCGATCATCTGATCGAGCTGCGCAACCGTTTGATGTACTCGGTGATCGCGCTGCTGGTCGGGTTCGCCGTCTGCTACGCTTTCGCCGACGAGATCTACGCCTTCCTCGTTCGCCCGCTGGCCGAGATCTACGAGGGCCAGACCGGGCGGCGGATGATCTACACCGGTCTTGCCGAGGCGTTCTTCACCTATCTCAAGGTCGCCTTCTTCGCCGGCGCCTTCCTGACCTTCCCGTTCGTCGCGACGCAGCTCTGGCTGTTCATCGCGCCCGGGCTGTACCGCAACGAGAAGGAGGCGTTCCTGCCGTTTCTCGTCGCCACGCCCGTGCTGTTCTTCGCCGGTGGCGCATTCGTCTACTATATCGTGTTCCCGATCGCGTGGCGGTTCTTCGTCAGCTTCGAGGTGGCACCGGGCGAAGGCGTGATGCCGATCGAGCTCGAAGCGCGCGTCGGCGAGTACCTCGATCTCGTGATGAAGCTGATCTTCGCGTTCGGCCTGTGTTTCCAGCTGCCGGTGCTCCTGACCCTGCTCGGGCGGGTCGGGATCGTCACCGCCGAGGGCCTCGCGCGCAACCGGCGCTACGCGATCGTGATCGCCTTCGTCGTCGCCGCCGTGCTGACCCCGCCGGACGTGATCAGTCAGGTCGGTCTCGCCATTCCGATCGTCGGCCTCTACGAGATCTCGATCTGGCTGGTCCGGTGGTACGACCGGCGGCGGGCCGAGCGCGAGGCCGCCGCGGAGGCGGCACTGCAGCGCGAGCTGAAGTCCTGACGACGGCCGACGAACCAGGAGCGACGCGTGCTCGATCTGCGCTGGCTGCGGGGGCACCCCGCCGAGTTCGACGCGGCCCTCGCCCGGCGCGGGCTGGCGCCACTCGCCGAGCGGGCGCTGGCGCTCGACGCCGAGCGGCGACGGGTCGAGACCGAGCTGCAGCAGCACCAGGCGGAGCGCAACGCCCTCTCGCGCCGGGTCGGCGAGCTCAAGGCGCGCGGCGAGCCGGCCGAGGCCCTGATGGCCGAGGTGGCGGCGCTCAAAGAGACCATCCGTCGCGGCGAGGACCAGCTCGCCGACCTCGCCCGTCAGGTCGACGAGCTGCTCGCCGCCTGCCCGAATCGGCTCGCCGACGATGTGCCGGACGGGCCGGATGCGACGGCCAATGTGGAGATCCGTCGCTGGGGCGAGCCACGGCCGGCGACCGGGCGGCCGCACGACGAGGTGGGCGCGCCGCTGGGCATGGACTTCGAACGCGCGGCGCGCATGTCGGGCGCGCGCTTCGTCGCGCTGTGGGGCGGACTCGCCCGCTTGCACCGCGCGCTGGCGACCTTCATGCTCGACATGCACACCCGCGAGCACGGCTACACCGAGGTCGCGGTGCCCTATCTCGTGCGCGACGCGGCGGTCTACGGCACCGGCCAGCTGCCCAAGGCGGCGGCGGACATGTTCCGCACCGACACGGGCCACTGGCTGATCCCCACGGCCGAGGTGGCCCTCACCAACCTGGTCCGCGAGGAGATCCTGGACGAGGCCCACCTGCCGCTGCGCCTGACCGCCTGGACACCCTGCTTCCGCTCCGAGGCGGGGGCCGCCGGCAAGGACACCCGCGGGATGATCCGCCAGCACCAGTTCGACAAGGTCGAGCTGGTCGCGATCACCACCCCGGAGCAGTCGGAGGAGGAACACGAGCGGCTGACCCGCTGCGCGGAGACGATCCTCGAGCGGCTGGACCTGCCCTATCGGCGCGTGCTGCTGTGCGCCGGCGACACCGGTTTCGGCGCCCGGCGCACCTACGATCTGGAGGTGTGGCTGCCGGGGCAGGGCGGCTATCGTGAGATCTCCTCCTGCTCGACCTGCGGCGACTTCCAGGCCCGGCGGATGAATGCGCGCTATCGGCCGAAGGACGCGAAGGGGACCCGCTTCGTGCACACCCTCAACGGATCCGGGCTGGCCGTCGGCCGCACCCTGATCGCCGTGCTCGAGAACGGCCAGCAGGCCGACGGGAGCGTCCGCGTGCCGGCAGCGCTGCGCGACTATCTCGGCGGTCTCGATCGACTGGTGCCGGCGCATGGCTGAGGCGAGCCCGGCACCGCGCATCCTGATCAGCAACGATGACGGCATCCACGCGCCCGGCCTCCAGGTCCTCGAGCGGATCGCCGCACGGATCAGTGACGACGTCTGGGTGGTGGCGCCGGAGCGCAACAACAGCGGCGCCGGGCACTCGCTGACGCTGCGCCGGCCGCTGCGCGTGCGCCGCGCCGGCGAGCGCCGCTACGCGGTCGACGGCACCCCCACCGACTGCGTCATGCTGGCCTTGCAGCTCATCATTCGCGACCGCCCGGTCGATCTCGTCCTCTCCGGCGTCAACCACGGCGGCAATCTCGGCGAGGACGTGACCTATTCGGGAACCATCGCGGCGGCGATGGAGGCGACCCTGTTCAAGATCCGTGCGGTCGCGATGAGCCAGCTGCTGACCAGCGGCGAGCCGGTGCACTGGGCCACGGCGGAGCGGTTCGGTCCGGACATCGTCCGTCAGGTGCTCACCATGCCGTGGCCCGAGGACGTGCTGATCAACGTGAACTTCCCCGACTGCCCGCCGGATGCGGTGCGCGGCGTCCGGGTCACCTCCCAGGGCCGGCGCAAGCTCGGCGACGACCTCGTCGAGCGGCTCGACCCGCGCGGCGAGCCCTATGTCTGGATCGGCGCCCTGCGTGAGGACGGGTCGCCGCGCGAGGGCACCGACATCGCCGCGACGAACGCCGGCTGGGTGTCGGTGACCCCGTTGCACATGGATATGACCCACCGGCCGAGCTTCTCGGCGCTGCACCAGGCGCTGGGGGTCAGCCCGTGAGCGGATGGTCACGGCCTTGAGCTGTGGCCCGCCGCCCACCGCCTAGCGCGCGCGGCGATGCGCCTGAGCCGGGGCCGGATCGTCCTTGCCCGCGTCGCGGCGCTGCTCCTGGCCTTCGGTGCCGCCAGCGCGTGCACCGACTATCAGCAGCGTCCCGACGGGACGGCGCTGGGCCGGCCGTCCGCCGGCGCCCAGGCACCCCGCACGGCGAGCGCCGCCCGTCGCCATCTCGTGCTCGAGGGCGAAACCCTCTCCGGGATCGCCCAGCGCTATCGCGTGCGGATGGGCGACCTCGCCAAGCTCAACCGGATCCGCCCCCCCTACCGGATCTATGTCGGGCAGGTCCTGACCGTGCCAGGGCAAGGTCCGTCGCGGCAGGCCGCGGCGGCGCGGCCCGAACCGCCGCGGCTCAACGTCGTGCCGGCGCCGCGCCCGGCGAGCGAGCCGCAGCTCGCCGTCGCGCCGCCCGCCACGGAGGAGGTGCAGGACGAGGCCGGACGCGAGGCGACCCGCCGGGCTGCCGAGATGCAGCCGGCGCCGTTGTCCGGCGACGGCTTCCTCTGGCCGGTCGCCGGCGAGGTGCTCGACGGCTTCGGCGACAAGCCGAACGGCATGCGCAACGACGGGATCAATATCGGGGCCGCTTCCGGCACGCCGGTGCGCGCGGCCGAGCACGGCGTGGTCGTCTACGCGGGCGGCACCATCCCCGGCTTCGGCAACATGCTGCTGATCCGGCACGCTGACGGCTTCACCACGGCATACGCGCACAACGAGCGGCTGCTGGTCGCGGTGGGCGACCGGGTGCGCCGCGGGCAGACGATCGCCACCGTCGGCACCAGCGGTGACGTGACCGCGCCGCAGCTCCACTTCGAGCTGCGGCTGGGCGCCAAGGCGGTCGATCCGGCGCGGCACCTGGTCGACCGCGAGGCGGGCTCGGCGCCGAGCGGGCCGACCTCCTAGCCGGGTGCGAGGCGCCGGCCGAGGCGGCCGGCGAGGTCGTTGACGAACTGCCAGGCTACCCGGCCGGAGCGGCTGCCGCGGGTCTTGGCCCATTCGAGCGCCTCGGTGCGCAAGGTCGCGGGATCGGGCCCGAGCCCGAAATGGCGGACATAGCCCTCGACCATCTCCAGGTAGACGTCCTGGCTGCAGGGATGGAAGCCCAGCCAGAGGCCGAACCGGTCCGACAAGGAGACCTTCTCCTCGACCGCTTCGCCGGGATGGATCGCGGTCCCGCGCTCGTTCTCGATCATCTGCCGCGGCATCAGGTGGCGGCGGTTCGAGGTCGCGTAGAACAGCACGTTGTCCGGCTTGCCCTCGATGCCGCCCTCGAGGACCGCCTTGAGCGACTTGTAGCTGGTCTCACCGCTGTCGAAGCTGAGATCGTCGCAGAACAGCAGGCAGCGCCGCGCGTTGCCGCCGACGCGCTGCAGCAGGCGCGGCAGGCTCTCGATGTCCTCGCGGTGGATCTCGATCAGGACGAGGCAGCCAGGGTGCTCGGCGTTGAGCGCGCCGTGAACCGCCTTGACGAGCGAGCTCTTGCCCATGCCGCGCGCCCCCCAGAGGAGCGCGTTGTTCGCCGGGAGGCCGGCAGCGAAACGCCGCGTGTTCTCGAGCAACGTGTCGGCGGCGCGGTCGATGCCGCGGAGCAGCCCCAGCTCGACCCCGGCGACGCGTGGCACCCGGCGTAGCCGTCCGCCGGCTTCCCAGACGAACGCATCGCCTTCGGCGAGATCGGCGTCGCGGGCCGGCAGCGGCGCCTGGCGGTCGAGCGCATCGGCGATCCGGGCGAGCAGGTCGAGCGCGAGGTCGGCGTTCATGCGGGGTTCACGGTCTGCGATTGCGAGGGTCGCCCCGACCTAGCAGCGGCGGGGGGCGGGGCAAAGCGCGCGCCGGTGGGCGAATTGCTTTCCCCGGCTTCGTCGCTATAGTCCGCGCCCGTCCCGCCCCCGGTGCTCTCGAGGACCTCATGCTGATCTCTCCGGCCTACGCGCAGGCGGCAGGCGCGCCCGGCGCTTTCGACATCATCTCGCTGCTGCCCTTGGTGCTGATCTTCGTCGTGTTCTATTTCCTGCTGATCCGTCCGCAGCAGCAGAAGATGCGCGCGCATCGGGCGATGATCGAGGCGATCAAGAAGGGCGATCAGGTCGTCACCGGCGGTGGCATCTACGGCCGCGTCACGAAGGTCGACGCTGCGGAGAACGCGGTGCAGGTCGAGATCGCGCCGAACGTGCAGGTCCGCGTCGCGCGGCACACGATCTCCGACGTGCTGACCAAGCCGGCGCCGGCGGCGAGCAACGAGAACGCGCCGGCGGCCTCGTCCGCGGCGAGCGGCGGCTTGCTGTCGCGCCTGTTCAAGAAGTAGCCGCGTGACGCGATGCTCAACCAGCCGCGCTGGAAGCTCTGGCTCGTCGTCCTCGTCTGCCTCTCCGGCCTGCTCGCCGTGCTGCCGAACTTCGTCGCGCGCGACACGGTCGAGACGTGGCCGGACTGGATACCGAAGCCGCGGATCAACCTCGGCCTCGACCTCCAGGGCGGGGCGCAGCTCCTGCTCGAGGTCGACGTGGATTCGCTGTTCCGCGAGCGGCTCGACGCGCTCGTCAACGAGGCCCGCGCCGCGCTCCGGGCGGAGCGCATCGGTTACCGCGATCTCGGGGTGCAGGGCGGCGCGGTCCGCCTGACCCTGACCGATCCGACGACTCGCGACGTGGCGCTGACCGCGCTGCGCAAGCTCGACACGCCGGTGCAGAGTGCCGCGCTCGGCTTCGGCGGGACCGTCTCCGAGCTTGAGATCGCCGCTGACAGCGCGGGCCAGGTGACCATCCGGCTCACCGACGCGGGGCTCGAAGCACGCCGTTCGGCCGCGCTCGCCCAGGCGCTCGAGGTGGTGCGGCGACGCATCGACGAGCTCGGGACGCGCGAGGCGAGCGTGCAGCGGCAGGGTCAGGACCGCATCCTGATCCAGGTCCCGGGCGAGCGGAACCCTGAGAACGTCAAGAGCCTGCTCGGCAAGACCGCGCGTCTCACCTTTCACATGGTGGATCTCGACGCTTCTCCCGACGAGGTCCGAGCCGGCCGCGTGCCGGGCTCGATGGTGGTCGAAGCGGCCGACCCGTCCGATGGCATGCAGGAATATGTGTTGCGGCGGCGGATCGAGGTCAGCGGCGAGGATCTGGTGGACGCGCAGCCGACCTTCCAGGACGGCCAGCCCGTCGTGAGCTTCCGCTTCGATGCCTCCGGGGCGCGCAAGTTCGGCAAGGTGACCACCGAGAATGTCGGCCAGCTGTTCGCCATCGTGCTGGACGGCAAGGTGATCTCGGCCCCGCGCATCCGCGAGCCGATCACCCAGGGCTCGGGGATCATCTCGGGCAACTTCACCGTCGAATCGGCGAATGAGCTGGCCGTGCTGCTGCGCGCCGGGGCGCTGCCGGCACCGATGACCGTCATCGAGGAGCGTTCGGTCGGCCCCGATCTCGGCGCCGACTCGATTCGCGCCGGGGCGATCGCCAGTGTCGTGGCGGTCGTGCTCGTGGTGGTGTTCATGATCGTCTATTACGGCTTGTTCGGGGTGTTCGCCTGCCTCGCCCTGGGCATCAACGTCACCTTGCTGTTCGGCATTCTCTCGGCACTGGGTGCGACGCTCACCTTGCCGGGCATCGCCGGGATCGTGCTGACGATCGGCATGGCGGTCGACTCGAACGTGCTGATCTTCGAGCGGATGCGCGAGGAGGTACGCGCCGGGCGCTCGCCGCTGGCCGCGCTCGACGCCGGCTTTTCGCAGGCCATGAGCGCGATCGTCGACGCCAACGTCACGACGCTCATCGCCGGGCTGGTGCTGTTCGAGTTCGGGACCGGCCCGGTCAAGGGCTTCGCCGTGACCCTGTCGATCGGCGTGGTGACGACGATGTTCACGGCGATCACCGTGACGCGGCTGATCATCGCCATCTGGTACCGGCGGGCACGCCCGGCGGCGGTTCCCCTCTGAAGGTTCGCGCATGCGTCGCCTGCCGCGTCTCGTCCCGGACGACACCAAGATCCCGTTCCTGCGCTTTCGGCTCTGGGCGCTCGCCGGCTCGATCGTGGTGGTCCTCGCCTCGATCGTCCTCGTGCTCGTTCAAGGGTTGAACCTCGGCATCGATTTCCGCGGCGGCACGCTCCTCGAGGTGCGGACGACCTCCGCGCCCGATCTCGCCGCGATGCGCTCGCTGCTCGGCGGGCTCGGCCTCGGCGAGGTCGCGCTGCAGAGCGTCGGCGACGAGAACGACGTGCTGATCCGCATCGCCCGGCAGCCGGGCGACGAGGCGGCGCAGCAGCAGGCGATCGCCGTCGCGCGTTCCGCGCTCGATCAGCAGTTCGGCGGCGCGATCGAGTACCGCCGCAGCGAGTTCGTGGGACCCAAGGTCAGCGCGGAACTCCTGCGCGACGGCATCCTGGCCACGCTGATCGCCGTCGGGCTGGTGCTGCTCTACCTCTGGTTCCGGTTCGAGTGGCAATACGGCGTCGGCGCGGTCGTGACCCTGGTCCACGACGTCGCCGCGACGATCGGCCTGTTCTCGCTCACCGGGCTCGAGTTCAACCTCAGCACGGTCGCCGCGATTCTCACGATCATCGGCTACTCGCTCAACGACACCGTGGTGGTGTTCGACCGGGTGCGCGAGAACCTGCGCCGCTACCGCAAGATGCCGCTCGAGGAGCTGCTCGACCGCTCGATCAACGAGACCCTGCCGCGGACCATCATGACCGGCTTCACGACGTTCCTCGCGCTGCTGGCGCTCGTCATCCTCGGCGGCGAGGTGATCCGCGGCTTCACCATCGCGATGATCTGGGGTGTGGTGATCGGCACCTATTCGACCATCTACATCGGGGCACCGATCCTGATCTACCTGAACCTCAGGGCGAACGCCGACGAGCCCGAAGCCAAGCCGGTCCCCGGCTGAGGCGGGCGGGGGTGAACTTCGAGACGCCATCGGTTCCCGAGGGCCGCCCGCTCATCCAGCGCTACCGGGTCGGTGGCTTCACCATCGGCGGCGTCGCCCTCTCCGGCTCGGTGCTGGTCCTGCCCGACCGCGCCGTGGCCTGGGCGGCGAGCGCGTTGGGCGAGGTGACGCTCGACGGGCTGGCGCCGCTGCGCACCGCCGAGCCGCCGGTGGAACTCCTGCTGCTCGGCACCGGCGCCGCCTTCATCTTGCCCCCGGCGGCTGTGCGCGAGGGGCTGCGCGGCTGGGGGATCGTGGTCGAGTCCATGGCCACGCCGGCCGCCTGCCGGACCTACAATCTGCTCGTCGCCGAGGGTCGGCGGGTCGCGGCGGCACTGATCGCGTTGACCTGAGCCCGCTGACGCGCGGCGCCGGCTGGTCAGAGAACCCCGGCGATGCTCCGCGTCAGGCCGTCGATCAGCGACGGCGCCGCCTCGGGCCAGTCGAGATTGACCTTGTTCGCCGTCGAGACGACCCGCGTGCGATGCGCGCGCAGGTCGGTCGTGCCGGTCGAGGACAACGCCCGCGTCCCGGCACTCCCCTGGGCGAGGCTGGCGCTCTCGGTGCGGGTGACGATCTCGCCCGCGGGCACCCGCTCCGACACCTGCAGGTCGCTGACGATGGTGTAGGTGACGTCCTGGACGAGTGCGCCGGCGACGCTCTCGATCGCCGCGCCAAGCAGCGCGCCTCCGGCGGCGAGCAGCACGTCGTTGCCGCCGCCGGCGCGGCCGATCGCGTAGCCGACCCCGCCGCCCACGGCGCCGCCGACCAGCGTGCCACCGAAGCCGCCCTTGTAGGTCGCCTCGGTCGCCGTCTCGGAGCTGCGGCCGGCCTGGAGCACGTTGACCTGGAACAGGAAATGCGCGTCGCGCGGGTCCTCGACGATGACGAAGCCGCGCTCGGCAATTCGCTGGCGGATCGGCGTGGCCAGGTCGAGATCGGCCTTGTCGCTGGTGTTCTTGACCTCGACGTACACCGTGCGCTCGGCGGGCGCGACCGGGTCGAGGAAGATGCTGTCCGACATGCGCGACTGCACGTCGAGCTGGCGCTTGGCGACGGCCGTCGTCGTCGCCGCGCACCCGCCGAGCGTGAGCGCGAGCAGGACCGGGAGGATCGGGAGCACGCGGATCCGTTGCATGGTTGTGACGCCATCCGCCGGGCGGGACTCCGCCGCGCGGAGTCCCGCGTCATGAACTCAGCCGAGCGCCTTGTGCAGCTCGGCCTCGACCTCCTCCCAGTTTACCAGATGATTGAGGAACGCCGCAATGTAGTCGGGCCGGCGGTTGCGGTAGTCGAGATAGTAGGCGTGCTCCCAGACGTCGATGCCGAGGATCGGACGCATCCCGTCGACCAGCGGGTTGGCGCCGTTCGGCGTCTTGCTGACCTTGAGCTTGTCGCCGTCCAGCGAGAGCCAGGCCCAGCCGGAGCCGAACTGGGTGATCCCGGCCTGCTTGAACTGCTCGGCGAAGGCCTCGAACGAGCCGAAATCGTGCTCGATGCGCTTGGCCAGCTCGCCGCCGGGCTTGCCGCCGCCGCCCTTCTTCATCACCCGCCAGAACAGGTTGTGGTTCCAGTGCTGGCCGGCGTTGTTGAAGATGCCGGCCTTGGCGCTGTCGTTGGCGCTGGCGACGACGATCTCCTCCAGCGTCTTGCCGGCGAGCTCGGTACCCTCGATGAGATTGTTTAGGTTGGTGACGTAGGTCTGGTGGTGCTTGCCGTGGTGGAGCTGGAGCGTCTCCTCCCCCATGTAGGGAACCAGGGCGTCGTGCGCGTAAGGAAGGTCGGGCAGGGTGAAGGCCATCGGTTTCCTCGCCTGTGACACGGTTGTTGGGGCAGGCCGCGTTTGCAGCGGGTAGATAGGCGCATCACCGGCCCAAGGGAAGCTGCGCCGCCGGCAACGGCGGGGCGGTCTCGGCAGTGACGGATGGGACCCTATCCGTGCCGGGCGGCGATGCTGCCGCAGAGGCCCGGCGCCTCGATCCCGACCGCTGGCTGTGCGCGCTGTTCCTGCCGGCGACGGTTCGCGACGCGGCGATGGCGTTGCTGGTCCTCAACCAGGAGCTCGCACGGATCCCCGAGCTCGCCTCGCAGCCGATGCTCGGCGCGATCCGCTACCAGTGGTGGCGCGAGGAGCTGGAGCGGCTGGCTCGCGGGACGCGGCCTGCCTATCCTGTGCTGGCCCCGCTCGGCGCTGCCCTCCGCTCGGGTTCGGTGCCGCTGGGCGAGCTGGGCGCGCTGATCGATGCGCGGGAGGCGTCGCTGGAGGCGCTCGCACCGCAAAGCCTGCCCGAGCTGGAGCGCTACCTCGCGGCGACCGCCGGTCGGGTGCAGGCGTTGATCGCTCGGCTGGACGGCGCGGACGAGGAGGCCGCCACGGCCGCCCTGCAGGTGGGCACCGCCTTCGGCCTGATCGGGGTGGTGCGCGCCTGCCTTTACGATCTCGCGCGGGGGCGCTCACCGCTGCCGCGCGACCTGCTGCCGTCTCAGGGTGTTGCTGCGGTTCAGCCGAGCGACGAACTGCGCCGCGAACTCGCCCCGGTGCTGCGCGCGATCACCGCCCGGGCGGATGCGATCCTCGGCCGGCCGTGCGCACGCCGCGACCGCGGCCGCGCAGCGCTGCTACCGGCGACGCTCGCCCGCCTCTACAGCCGGCGCCTGCACCGGGCCGGGTTCGTGCCCGCGGCCGCGGCCGTCGTGACGCGGCCGCCGGACGCGCCGCTGCGCCTGTGGTGGGCAATGCGGCGCGGACGGATCTAGCTCGGCGGCAGGGCTTTCTGCGCCGCCTCCTGGGCCGCCTGCATCTCCAGGCTGCGGACCGCCTTCTGCAACTTCTCGAAGGCGCGGACCTCGATCTGCCGCACCCGCTCGCGGCTGATCCCATACTCGGCGCTGAGCTCCTCGAGCGTGGTCGGATCGTCGCGCAGCCGCCGCTCGTGCAGGATGTGCCGCTCGCGCGGGTTCAGGACCGCCATCGCCTGGGTGAGGAGGCGCCGCCGGTGGCTCAGCTCGTCCTCCTCGACCAGCACCGTCTCCTGGCTGGCACTGTCGTCGACCAGCCAGTCCTGCCACTCGCTGTCGCCGTCGGCGCGGAGCTGGGCGTTGAGCGAGTGGTCCGGGCCTTCCAGGCGCCGGTTCATCTCGATCACCTCCTGCTCGGTGACGGCGAGGTGATCGGCGATTTGCTTGACGGTCTCCGGGCTGAGATCGCCTTCCTCGATCGCCTGCATCTGGCTCTTGAGGCGCCGGAGGTTGAAGAAGAGCTTCTTCTGCGCGGCGGTGGTGCCGAGCTTCACGAGCGACCAGGAATGCAGGATGTACTCCTGGATCGCCGCGCGGATCCACCACATGGCGTAGGTGGCGAGCCGGAACCCGCGGTCGGGCTCGAAGCGCTTGACGGCCTGCATCAGGCCGACATTGCCTTCCGAGATGATCTCGTTCATCGGCAGGCCGTAGCCGCGATAGCCCATGGCGATCTTGGCGACGAGCCGCAGATGGCTGGTGACCAGCTTGTGCGCCGCCTCGACGTCCTCGTGCTCGCGCCAGCGCTTCGCCAGCATGTACTCCTCGTCCGGCTCGAGCATCGGGAAGCGGCGGATCTCGTCGAGATAGCGCGCAAGTCCCGTTCCCTCGGTCGGTACGATCGGCAGGCTGGCCATACGACTCCTCGCTGCGGACGGGACGGCGACCGGTCATGGCCACGACCCCCCGCCTCGCTCATGCTCCGAACGAGCCTACCAGACAAGTCAGTCGCTGCGCAGCCGTTCCATGATCCGGTCGAACAGCTCCGGCGCCGGCCGCGAGAACCGCAAGCGCTCGCCGGTGATCGGGTGGGCGAAGCCGAGCTCGCGGGCATGCAGGAGGATCCGGTCGAGACGGCGCAGCTCGGCGCGGATCGCCTCGGGCACGCCTTTTGGCAGCGCCCGGCCGTAGAGCCGGTCGCCGACGAGCGGATGCCCGATGCTGGCGAGATGCACACGGATCTGGTGGGTCCGCCCGGTCTCCAGCTCGACGGCGAGCCGCGCCGCGCGTGTCCCGGCGGCGGCGAGCAGGCGCCAGTGCGTTACGGCCCGCTTGCCGCCCGGCACGACCGCCATCCGCTTGCGCTCACCCGGATCGCGGCCGATCGGCCGGTCGATGCGCCCAGCCGCCTGCGGCAGGCCCCAGACGATCCCCTCGTAGACCCGGTCCACGGCGTGCACGCTGAACTGTGCGGCGAGCCCGATGTGCGCGCGGTCGTGCTTGGCGACCACGAGCACGCCCGACACGTCCTTGTCGAGCCGGTGGACGATGCCCGGCCGTCGGACCCCACCGACCCCCGACAGGCTGTCGCCGCAATGCGCGAGCAGGGCATTGACGAGCGTGCCGTCGTCGTGCCCGGCCGCCGGATGGACCACGAGTCCGGCCGGCTTCTCCAGCACCACGAGGTGCTCGTCCTCGAACAGGATGTCCAGCGCCAGGGCCTGCGGGCGCGGCGCGGCGTCGACCGGCGCCGGTACCGCGACCTCGATCTCCTCGCCCGGCTTTACCCGCCGGGCGGGGTCCGCTATCGCCGCGCCGCTGACGCGCACCTGCCCCTCGCGGACGAGCGCCTGTAGCCGCGCCCTGGAAAGCTCGGGGAGGACCGCGGCGAGGAAGGCGTCGAGGCGCTGGCCGGCCTGCCCGGCGGCGACGCGGACGGCGCGCCGCGCGGGTGCGACCGGCATGTTGGGGGCGTCGGTGGAGACGTGGCTCAAAGCGCTCAAGGTCTTCGTCGTGGTCGCCGGCATCCTGATCGTGCTGGGCACGGCGACGCTGATCTGGCTGGTCGTCCAGCGCGGCCTGCCCAAGGATAGGACGGCCCGGCCGGCGACCGCCACCGTTCCCGCGGACGGGAAGTTGTCAGTTCCCGCAGGCATGCGTGTAGCCAGCGCGCAGCTCGACGGCGATCGGGTCCTCCTCCTGCTGATCGACGGCGACGGCGCCCAGCATCTCCTGCTGGTCGACTTGGCGACCGGCGAGCGGCTGGGGCGGCTGCGCATCCTGCCCGAGACGCCGTGACCCTGCAGCCGGGGGCGCTCGTCGAGCTGGTGATCGAACGGCTGGGCGCGCAGGGCGACGGCATCGGGCGCGTCGGCGGGGTCGCCGTCAGGGTCCACCTGGCCTTGCCCGGCGAACGCTGGCGGGTGCGGCTTGTCGCACGCCGCCGCGACGGCTGGGACAGCGAGCCCGTCGCCGTGCTCGACGCGGCCGAGCGCGCCGAGCCCTTCTGCCGGCACTACCCGGTCTGTGGCGGCTGCCGGCTGCAGCACCTGCCGGCGGAGGCCTATCTCGCGCACAAACGCCGCCGCGTCGCCGACGCGCTGGCGCGACGTGGGCTGCGCGAAGCCGAGGTCCTTCCGGTCCTGCCTTGCCCGCTCGGATCGCGCCGTCGTTTGCGTGTCGCCTGGGCGCGAGCCGGCCGACGGGTGGTGCTGGGCCTGCGTCAGCGCCGGTCGCAGGCGCTGGTCGACCTCAGGGAATGTCCGGTGGCCGCTGCGCCGCTGGTCGCCGAGATCGCGCCGCTGCGCGAGCGGATCGCTGGCACGCCAGAGCTCGGTCCGGCCGGGGAGGCGCTGCTGACGGCGACCGAGGTTGGCGTCGACTTGGCTCTGCTCCCCGACGGCCCGATCCAGCTCGATCCGGCGGCCCGGGCGGCCCTCGCCGACCATGCGGTGGCGCGCGGCCTCGCACGGCTTTCGGTCGGTGGCGAGCCGGTGGCGGTCCGACGGCCGCCGACCCTGGCCATGTCCGGCGTGTCGGTCACACTGCCGCTCGGCGTTTTTCTGCAAGCCACCGCCGAGGGTGAGCGGGCCCTGGTCGGTGCGGTCGCCGCGGCGACGCGGCGCGGGGACCGGGTCGTCGACCTGTTCGCCGGCCTCGGTGGGCTCGGTCTCGCGGCGCTTCGTGTGGGCGCCGGCGCCGTCCATGCCGTCGAGGGGGATGCAGCCGCTGTGGCCGCGCTGCGTGCCGCGCGTGTCCCCTCCCTGACGGTCGAGCGCCGCGACCTCGCGCGCCGGCCGCTGACCAGCGATGAGCTCGCGCGGTTCGATCTCGCGATCCTCGATCCGCCACGCGCCGGCGCGACGGCGCAGGTCGCCGAGCTGGTGCCGTCCGGGCCGGCCCGGATCGTCTATGCCTCCTGCGATCCGGAGAGCTTCGCGCGCGACGTGGCGACGCTGGTGGCTCGGGGCTACGCGCTCGGGCCGGTCCAGCCGATCGACCAGTTCGTCGGCTCGGCCGAGGTCGAGCTGGTGGCGGCGCTGGCGCGGCCGGAGCGGCGGTCCGGCCGGCGGGCTTGATTCGCCGGCCACGCACGTCTACATCGCGGCGGTCCGCGAGTCCCCATCGTCTAGCGGTCTAGGACGCGGCCCTCTCAAGGCCGAAACACGGGTTCGATTCCCGTTGGGGACGCCATCATGCGTCCGGGCCGGCTGCGCAGGTGTCCGGCGTCCGGCGCGGCGCCGGCCTCGCAGCAATTCGGGAAGGTGCCCGGGCCTTGCCCTGACGTCCATTGCGCGATCAAGCTGCGCGCGGACGACGAGGGAGGTAGGCCGGCGATGGCGTTCGATCTGCGCAGGCGCAGCCTGCTCAAGGTGCAGGACCTGACGCAGCGCGAGCTTGTCTACCTGATCGACTTGGCGCTCGACCTCAAGCGCGCCAAGCGCAGTCGCAGCGAGCAGCCGAGCCTCAAGGGACGGAACATCTGTCTGATCTTCGAGAAGACCAGCACGCGCACGCGCTGTGCCTTCGAGGTCGCCGCCGCCGATCAGGGCGCGCACGTCACCTCGCTGGATCCGCAGTCCTCGCAGATGGGCCACAAGGAGTCGGTCGCCGACACCGCGCGCGTGCTCGGCCGGATGTTCGACGCGATCGCGTTCCGCGGCGCGCTGCAGGAAACGGTGGAGGAACTGGCGAGGTACGCGGGTGTGCCCGTCTACAACGCGCTCACCAACGAATACCACCCTACGCAGATGCTCGCCGACGTCATGACGATGCGCGAGCACAGCGACAAGCCGCTCGGCGAGATCGCTTACGCCTACGTCGGCGACACCCGCTCCAACATGGGCCACTCGCTGATGATCGTCGGCTGCCTGATGGGCATGGATGTGCGGATCTGCGGCCCGCGTCCGCTCTGGCCCGGCGATGGCTACACGCGGGTCGCGCAGGAGCTCGCGCAGCACTCCGGAGCGCGACTGACGATCACCGAGGATCCGCACACGGCCGTCGCCGGTGCCGACTTCGTGCACACCGACGTCTGGGTGTCGATGGGTGAGCCCGAGGCGGTCTGGAGCGAGCGGATCGACCTCCTCAGGCCCTACCAGGTCAATGCCGCGCTGCTCCAGGCGGCTGGAAGCCGGCAGGCGAAGCTGATGCACTGCCTGCCGGCCTTCCACGACGCGAGGACGGTCGTCGGCAAGAAGATCGCGGAGCGGTTCGGCCTCGCCGACGGTCTCGAGGTGACCGACGAGGTGTTCGAGAGCGCCACGAACATCGCCTTCGTGCAGGCCGAGAACCGGATGCACACGATCAAGGCGCTCCTGGTCGCGACGCTCGCGGACTGACGCCGCCACCTCGCTGGGCGCCGTCGCGCCCCCCGCTCACGCCGCCTGGGCCAGCTCCTCGAGGCTCTGCTCGATGATGTCGAGGCCCTCGTCGACGAGGTCGTTCGACGCGGTGAGCGGCACCAGGATGCGGATCACGTTGGCGCCGGTGCCGCAGGACAGCAGCATCAGCCCCTTCGCGTGCGCCCTGGCGGTCAGCGCCTTGGTCAGCTCGGCGTGCGGCTCGCGGCTGATGCGGTCCTTGACAAGCTCCACCGCGACCATCGCGCCGAGGCCACGGACCTCGCCGATGAAGGGCATGTCGTTACGCCGCTGCATCGCCTCCAGGCGCGTCCGGATGCGCTCACCCAGCTCCTCGGCCCGAGCGAGCAGCTTCTCCTCCTCGATGACGTCGAGGACGGCATTGGCGGCGGCGCACGCGACCGGGTTGCCGGCATAGGTGCCGCCGAGCCCGCCCGGGGCCACTGCGTCCATGATCTCCGCCTTGCCGATCACCGCGGACAGCGGGAAGCCGCCGGCGAGGCTCTTGGCCGCGGTGATCAGGTCCGGGACGACGCCGGAATGCTCGATCGCGAACCACTTGCCGGTGCGCGCCATCCCGGCCTGGATCTCGTCCGAGATCAGCAGGATCCCGTGGCGGTCGCAGATCCGCCGCAGCTCCTGCAGGAAGTCGAAGGGGGCGATGTAGAATCCGCCTTCGCCCTGGACCGGCTCGACGATGATCGCCGCGACCCGCTCGGCCTCGATGTCGGCCTTGAGCAGGGTCGCCAGGGCATTCAGCGAGTCCTGCACGCTCACCCCGTGATAGGCGTTGGGGAAGGGCAGGTGATAGACCTCGTTGGGGAACGGCCCGAAGCCGACCTTGTAGGGCACGACCTTGCCGGTCAGGGCCATGGCCATCAACGTGCGCCCGTGGAACGCCCCCGAGAACGCGATGATGCCCGGCCGGCGGGTCGCCGCGCGGGCGATCTTCACCGCGTTCTCGACCGCCTCCGCACCCGTCGAGAAGAAGATGGTCTTCTTCGGCATCGCGCCGGGGGCGAGGGCGTTCAGGCGCTCCGCGAGCCGCACGTAAGGCTCGTAGGGCATGACCTGGAAGCAGGTGTGCGCGAAGCGCTGCGCCTGCTCCGCCACGGCCGCCATGACCTTCGGATGCCCGTGGCCGGTGTTGAGCACGGCGATCCCGCCGGCGAAGTCGATGTAGCGCCGGCCCTCGACGTCCCAGACCTCGGCGTTGCTCGCCCGCTGCGCGTAGACCTGCATCGCGGTGCCGACGCCCCGCGGCACGGCGGCCTCGCGCCGCGCCTGCAGGTCGGTGTTCTTGAGCATCGGTCTCTTCCCTTGGAACGATGGCCCTCGCCCGTGCCCGGGCGCGTCGTTGCCCGGCTCTATAGCCGCCGCCCGCGGGCGCGGGAACAGCACCTTGCCGGCACGGCCGAGCGCTGGACAGGGTCGCGATCCGGCTGTTAGACCACCGCGGCAACGCAGCAGGGGAGGCGGCAGCCATGGGCGAGAACGGCCTCCGGGCCATGTGCGGGACGCGCGAGGCCAAGCTCGGCACCTTCATCGTCGAGTTCGCGACGCCCGGGATCGGGCATCTCTGCAAGGCCGCCGGCTGCGATTTCGTCCTGTTCGACACCGAGCATTCCGGCTTCCACAACGAGACGATCAAGAGTGCGGTGCGCTATTTCGAGGCGGCGCGGCTGCCGACGATCGTCCGCGTGCCGTCCAAGGAGTACCACCACATCGCCCGCGCCGCTGACATGGGGGCCGAGGGTGTGATGCTGCCGATGGTCAACGATGCCAAGGAAGCCAAGGGAATTCTGGACTGCCTGAAGTACACGCCCCTGGGACACCGCGGCGTGGCGCTGGGCATCGCCCACGACGCCTATCGCGCCGGGCCAGTCCTCGAGAAGCTCGCCGCCGCCAATGCCCGGACCGCGCTGTTCGCCCAGATCGAGACCAAGACCGGCGTGAAGAACGCCGACGAGATCGCTGCGGTCGAGGGTGTCGACTGCCTCTGGGTCGGCCATTTCGACCTCTCGGCGTCGCTCGGCATCCCCGGCGAGTTCACCCATCCGACCTTCCTCGACGCCATCGCCACGGTCGCGAAAGCCTGCCGCAAGCACAACAAGGCGCTCGGCCGGCTGGTCCCGGACATCCCCACCGGGCTCGACTACTGGTCCAAGGGGTTCGATTTCCTGTGCTATTCAGGCGACGTCTGGCTCCTGCAGGTGGCGCTCAAGACGGGCGTCGACGGCCTGCGCGAGGCCTGCCGCGGGACCGCGCCGAAGGCCAAGAAGAACTGACGGGGAGGTGGTGATGGCCGAGACCTTCAAGGTCGCGCTGAGTGGCGACTTTCGTCGTCCCGACGGGAGCCCCGCCTATCCGAGCTTCGATCTCGCACCGCTCCGCGACGACCCGCGGATCGAGCTGAGCTACGTCCAGCCCGTGGACGGGGTGATCCCCGCCGCGGGGCTCGCCGGCCAGGACGCGCTGATCCTCCTCGTCCCGCGGTTCGCCCGGGCGAGCGTGCCGGCGGACGGTCGCCTCGCCCTCGTGGCGCGCTTCGGCGTCGGCTACGACAGCGTCGATGTCGAGGCCTGCAGCGACAACGGCATCGCCTTGTGCATCACCCCGGATGGTGTGCGCCGGCCGGTCGCCGTCTCGATCCTGACCTTCGTCCTCGCGCTCTCGCAGCGACTGCTGATCAAGGACCGCATCTGCCGCGAGGGACCGGCGGGCTGGGCCAAGCGCAGCGACTACATGGGCGAGGGATTGATCGGCAAGACGCTGGGGCAGCTGGGTATCGGCAATATCGGCGCCGAGGTGTTCCGCTTGGCGAAGCCGTTCGGGCTGCGCTTCATCGCCCACGACCCCTATGTCGATCCGGCCCTCGCTCGGGAGCTCGGCGTCGAACTGGTCGGCCTCGAGGAGCTGTTCCGCCGTGCCGACTTCCTCTCGGTGTCGGTGCCGCTGTCCGAGGCGACCCGGCACATCGTCAACGCCGAGCGGCTCGCCTTGATGAAGCCGACCGCGTGGCTGATCAACACCTCGCGCGGCCCGACCGTCGACCAGAAGGCGCTCTACGAGGCGCTGGTCGCCGGCCGGATCCAGGGGGCTGGGCTCGATGTCTTCGAAGTCGAGCCGGCCCCGGCCGACGAGCCCTTGTTCAAGCTCGACAACGTGATCTGCACGCCGCACGCGCTGTGTTGGACCGACGAATGCTTCGCCGGCATCGGCGCGGCCGACGTCGCCGCTGTCCAGGCCGTGATGCGCGGCGAGGTCCCGCGCGGGATCGTCAATCGGGCGATCACCGAGAACCCGGTCTGGCGCAAGAAGCTGGACGACTACAGGGCGCGCTTCGGGAGCGCCTGAGCACGGCGCTCGCCCGCGCCATCGCGCTGCTCTCGGCCGCGGCGTTCGTCTCGGCCGCGACGATGCGCGTGGCCGATCCGCTGGTACCGCAGCTCGCGGGCGAGTTCGGCGTGACCGCGGGCGCCGCCGGCATCGTCGTCACTGCCTTCGCGCTCGCCTACGGTCTCTGCCAGCTCCTCTGGGGCGGGCTCGGTGACCGGCTCGGCAAGTTCCGCCTCGTGGCCCTGCTGACACTGGCCTCGGCGGCGACCGTCGGGCTGGCTGGCCTCACCGCCTCGCTCGGCGCGCTGGCGGCGGCGCGGCTCGCCGGCGGGGCCACGGCCGCGGGGCTGATCCCGCTGGCCATGGCCTTCATCGGCGACCACGTGCCCTACGCCGAGCGCCAGGCGACCATCGCGCGCTTCCTCACCGGGCAGATCCTGGGTCTGGTGAGCGGGCAGGTCCTCGGCGGCATCATCGGTGATGCGCTCGGCTGGCGGGCGGTCTTCCTCGTCCTGGGCGGACTCTACCTCCTCGTCGGCCTGCTGCTGCTGCTCGAGCTTCGCTCCGGCCGCCTGCCGGCGCCACAGCTTGCGGCCGGACGCACCTCGCTCCTGACCGGGGTCCGAGCGTTGCTGCGCCGGCCCTGGGCCCGCACCGTGCTGCTGGTCGTGCTCCTCGAGGGGGGCCTGTTCTTCGGTGCCTTCGCCTACATCGGCGCCTATCTGCACGAGCGGTTCGGGCTGTCCTACACCCGCGTCGGGGTGATGCTGATCGGCTTCGGTGCGGGCGGCATGGCCTTCGCGCTGCTCGCCGGGCGGCTCGTCGCGGCGCTCGGCGAACGCGGGCTCGCCCTGTCGGGCGGTGCCTTGATCCTCGCCGGTTTCGTCGCCATCGCGCTGGCCCCGGCCGCCGGCTTCGTCACGCTAGCCCTGCTGCTCCTCGGGCTCGGCTTCTACATGCTGCACAATACGCTGCAGGTGAACGCCACGCAGATGGCGCCCGAGGCGCGCGGGCTCGCCGTCTCCGCCTTCGCCAGCGGATTCTTCCTCGGCCAGGCGGCCGGAGCGTGGGCGGGCGGCCGGCTCGTCGACGCGATCGGCTATCCGCCGGTCTTCGTGACCTCCGGGCTCGGGCTCGCGGCACTCGCGGCGTACTTCGTGCATCGCCGCGAGCGCCGGCAAGGCGCCGCTTGAGGTCCGCTCACGCGTCGAGCGGCAGCCCCAGCGCATGGCGGCATCGATCGTGGCGAGGCACGCCCGCGCGGGCAATGCCCGAGCGGCCAGCAGGTTGGTGGTGGTGGCCGGCCCCCCGGTGCACCCTCGGCGCGGCTCACAGCACCGTGATGGCCAGCGCGATCACAGCCAGGAGGGCGAGCCCGAGGGCCAGCAGGGTGAGGTTGCCAGCGTTGAGTTTCGGCCACGACGGCATCGATCTCGGTCCTTTCATTCCCGGGCCGGACGGTGCATGGACCGGCGGCCTGCCCCGGCCAAACGCGGCCTGACTATGCCCGGCCAAGCCATGGGCTCACGTATTGGCGTCGTCCGCAATGCGATTCGCCTCTGCGGGACGCTTTCCTGCCGACTTGCCGAGCATCCCTTGTTATTCGTCGCGTCGTGCCCAAGTAAGAGAGGTGCGCAGCACGATGCTCGCCCGAACACCGGATCAATTGCGGACCCCATGACTATTGCCGACAAGATCCCCGGGTTCGCCGACAACGAGCTGAAGACGTTGCACGACAACGCGCGCCGGCTGGAGCAAGAGGGCTCGGCGGCGCAGCGGCGCAGTGCGGCCGAGCTCCTGCCTCTGATCGATGCCGAAATCGCGACGCGCAAGGCGGCCAAGGCGGCGGCGCGCAAGAAGCCGCGCGCCAGCGCCGCTTGAGGCGCCCAGCGGCGGTCCGGCTGCGGCTGCGTTAGACCTGTCGGACCAGAGCCTTCCCGACCGTATCGGGCTCGGCTATGGTCCCCCGCGTCGGCGTCCCGTTACGAGGACGTGCGCGAGCAGGGGAGGCAGGCATGCTGCTGAGGCGTCGCGACTTTCACGCGCTGGCCATGGGCGCCAGCGCGACGGCTTTACTGAGCCGGCGTGCCCTCGCCGCTTCCGCGGCCGCGACGGCGGTCGAGGCGGCCAAGCAGTACTCGGGCGAGGAGATCACGATCGTCTGGGAAGCCGGGCTGCAGTCGCTCGACCCGCTCAACTTCTCCGGGCCGAAGTGGAAGGAGGCGACCGGCATCTCGGTCAAGGTGATCGAGGTCGCGACCGCCGAGATGTTCACGAAGATCCTCCAGGAGCACCGCGCCGGCAGCGGGGCCTACGACGCGCTCAACGTGATCCCGGCCTGGATGCCCGACCTGGTCCGCGCCGGGGCCCTCGAGCCGCTCGACCCGTTCGTCGACAAGTACGGCTATCGCGAGGAGCTGCAGGAGATCGCCCCGGTCTACCGCGACAACCAGATGACCGTCGGCGGCACGATCTACGGCTTCCCGGACGACGGCGACGTGTTCGTGCTCTACTACCGCACCGACGTGCTCGGCGATCCGGCGATCCAAGCGGCGTTCAAGGCCGCCAAGGGCTACGACCTGCCGGTCCCGCCGACGACCTGGGAGCAGTTCTACGACGTCGCCTCGGTGATCACCGAGACGACCGGCGGCAAGCCGTTCGGTGCCGGTCAGTTCCGCGAGGCGCCGTACATGCAGTTCATGTTCCAGGAGCGGTTCCGCAACGAGGGCGGCCGCTTCTTCGATCCGCAGACGATGAAGGCGACCGTCAACGGACCGGCCGGCCTGAAGACCTTTCAGGGCTGGCTGGCCGAGAACAAGGTTATGCCGAAGGGCGTCGAGACCTGGGGGTTCGTCGAGAACCTCGCCGCCTTCCTGCAGGGCGACACGGCGATGACGGTCTCCTGGCCCCCCTACGGACGCTGGGCGGCCGGTTACGGGACCGACGAGGCGGCGCTCGCCTGGGTGCCGCGCTCGCAGATCGCCGGCAAGGTCGGCTACGCGATGCCGCCGGGCGGCCACCCGCAGCTCGCTGCCGGATTCTCGCTGTGCGTGTCGTCCTCCTCGAAGAAGAAGGAGGCGGCGTATCTGTTCATCCAGTGGCTCAACAGCCAGGAGGTCAGCCTGCAGCGGGTGCAACTTCCGTTCGCGCTGCGCGATCCGTTCCGCGACAGCCACTTCGCGAGCGAGGAGTATCGCAACCGTTGGCCCGAGGCGCCGCAATACCTCGCCGCGCTGCAGGCCGGCGCGGTCAACGGCCTGCTCGATCTGTCGCTGATCCAGACCGACCGCTACGAGGAGGCGCTGCGCCAGGGCATCAGCAAGCTGTGGGCCGGCGGCGACCCGCAAGGCATCCTCGACGAGATCGCGGCGCAATGGGATTCGATCACCGAGCGCATCGGAGTGGACAAGCAGCGCGCCGCCTACGAGGAGTGGGCGTCGAAGCCGAACGCCTATCCGGCCTGAGGCGCGGGCGGCGGGACTGCGGGCCGCGATGACACGCGGCCCGCAGTCCCGCGCGCGTCGGCGGTAGCGCAGCATGGCGGTGACATCGGCCCCGCGCGTGGAGGTCGCGCACGCCCCGCCACGGAGCCGGGGTGTCGGCGATCGTGGCTTTCGCTACGCCATGATCGCGCCGGCGGTCGTGGTCATCCTGCTGATCGGCCTGTTCCCGCTGGTCTACACGCTCATCGTCAGCGCCCAGAACATCACCATGATGGAGGAGGACACCTCCTTCCATGGGCTGATGCACTACCGGGCGCTTCTGGCCGACACGCGGTTCTGGCAGGCGGTCCTGCACACCCTCCTGTTCCTCGTGATCGCACTGCCGGCGCAGCTCGTGCTCGGCCTCCTGCTGGCGCTGCTGTTCCTCGAACGGATGCCCGGCAAGCAGGTCTTCGTCGCGCTCCTCGTCCTGCCGGTGGTGACCTCGCCGATCATCGCCGGCGCGCTGTGGCGGCTCCTGTTCGACAACCGCTTCGGCCCGATCAACCAGATCCTGTCGTGGCTGGTCGGCGGCGAGGTGACGATCCTCTGGACGGTCAATCCCGGCTTCGTCTACCCGGCGATCCTGATCGCCGAGATCTGGCAGTGGACGCCGTTCATGTTCCTGCTGCTGCTCGCGGCCCTGGCCAGCGTCGACCAGTCGCTGACGGAGGCGGCCAAGCTCGACGGCGCCGGGTTCTGGACGACCTTCTTCCGCGTCACCTTGCCGATCATCAAGCCGGTGGTGTGGATCGCGCTGCTGATCCGCGGCCTCGACCTGTTCCGGCTCTTCGACGTCGTCTGGGGCCTCACCCAGGGCGGCCCCGGGACCATGACCGAGACCGTCTCGATCTACGCTTACGTCCTGGCGTTCAAGCAGTTCGAGACGTCCTACGCGGCGGCGCTCGCCGTCGTGATCATCGTGCTCCTGTCGGCCGCGGTGATGTGGGCGTTGCGGCGGGTCGAGATCGCGCGATGATGCGCGCTGATCGGGGCCTGGGACTGGCGCTCCGCTACCTCGCGGCGGTGCTCGTCACCGCCTTCTTCCTCTTCCCGATCTATTGGCTACTGGCGATCTCGTTCAAGACGCCGGACGAGATCTTTGCCTACCCGCCGGTCTGGGTGCCCGGCAGCCTGCAGCTTTCCAACTACCAGGTCCTGTTCAAGGACGGCGACTACGTCACGGTGGTCAACAGCCTCGTCGTCGCCGGGATCAGCACCGTGCTGGCGATGACGCTCGGCACGATGTGCGCCTACAGCATCGCGCGCTTCCGCACCGGCGGCGACGATTTCGCGCTGTGGATCATCAGCAACCGGATGATCCCGCCGATCGTCATCGTGTTCCCGGTGTTCCTCCTCTACGTCAGACTCGGTTGGGTCGACACCTATGTCGGCCTGATCGTTCTCTACACCGCCTTCTCGCTGCCCTACGTGATCTGGATGATGCGCGGCTACATCCAGGACGTGCCACTGGAGCTCGAGGAGTCGGCGCTGGTCGACGGCTGCTCACGGTGGCAGGTGTTCACCCGCATCGTCCTGCCGGTGGCGCGCGGCGGGCTCTTTGCCACCGCCGTGTTCACCTTCGTCTTCGCCTGGAACGACTTCGTCTTCGCGTTGGTCCTGACGCGCAACGCGGTGACCACCTTCCCGGTCCAGGTCACGCATTATTTCGGCGGCCAATCGAACTTCTGGGCGAAGATCGCGGCGATGAGCGCGCTCGGCACGGTGCCGATCTTCATCGTCGTCGCGACCTTGCAGCGTTTCATCGTCCGCGGCATCTCGCTCGGAGCGGTGAAGGGCTAGCTCATGACCGAAGCGCCGGTGACGAGGCGCGTGGTCGTCCGCGGCCGCGTGCAGGGCGTCGGCTTTCGCTGGTGGATGGTCGACGAGGCGCAGGGCCTCGGTCTCGACGGCTGGGTGCGCAACCGGCGCGACGGGACGGTCGAGGCGGTGCTCCATGGCCCTGCCGATGCCGTCGCGGAGATGCTCCGTCGGTGCGAGATCGGGCCGCCGGCGGCCCGTGTGCGCGCGGTCGAGGCGGTCGAGGAGACAGGCCCGGTCGCCCCCGGCTTCCGTCAGCTTCCGACGGCCTGAGGTCTGCCGACTGGACGCGCCGCGCGATCCTCGGCGACGCTGTCGTAGATCTCGTTCTCCTGCACGAAGTGGAGGCGGAGGACGGCGTCGAGCGCGTAGAGCGCGCGGCGCAGCTCGGGCAGCAGCGTCTCGCCGAGCCCGGTGGCCTCGGCGGTGGCGGCGAGCCGTGTCAGCCGCCGCGCCAGATGCGCGATCTCGCGATGCGTGCGGCTGATCGGCGCCATCGGGTCGCGGCCGCCGAGCATGACCGCGAGGCGCGGATGCAGCCTGCTCTCGTCGGCCCGCTCGTGTGGCAGGATTTCGGTGCGCACCAGCCCCTCGACGGCGCGCAGTTCGCGCAGGGCGACGGCGTCGTCGATCCGGCCCAGCCCGTCCGCCAGGTGCCGCAGGCGGTCGAGCAGTGGCCAGAGCGCCTCATGCGCCTCGGTCAGCCGCCGCACCTCCGCCGGATCCAGGGTCGGCGCCTCGCGCCCGCCGCCGCCCAACGCGCGCAGTGCGTTGAGGATCACCGCCACGTCGATCAACTCCTGGAGCAGCGCCCCGGCGACCGGCGGCAGGTAGCCCAAGGCGGCCACGATCATGGCGGCTCCCGACAGCGCCATGCCGGCGAGCACGCTCTCGAGCGCGATCCGCCGCGCGCGCCGCGCGGTCGCGATGCCGTCGGCGAGCCGGTCGAGACGGTCGACGAGCAGCACCACGTCGGCCGCCTCGCTGGCCGCGCTGGCACCCCGCGCGCCCATCGCCACGCCGACGGTGGCGGCCGCCAGCGCCGGCGCGTCGTTGATGCCGTCGCCGACCATCACCGTCACGGCCTCGGCACTCTCGGCGGCGACCGCGTCGACCTTGTCCTGCGGCGACCGCTCGGCGAGGACGGTGTCGACGCCGACCGCCTCGGCGATCGTCTCGGCGACGTCGTGGCGGTCCCCGGACAGCATGATGATCCGGTCGAGGCCGGCGCGGCGCAGGGCGCGCAATGCGCGCGGCGTGTCGGGGCGGATCTCGTCCGCGAGCAGAAGGATTCCCGCCGGCTGCCCGTCGACGCTGACGAACACGCGGGACTGGCCGTCGGGGTTGAGGCCCACGGCGCACCACGCTGCCCGGGGGGCGACCCCGTCGACGTAGGCGAGGCTGCCGAGGCGCACGCGGTGTCCCTCGACCCGCCCGCTGATGCCGGCGCCGGGCTCTTCGAGGGCCTCCTCGGGGAGCGGCAGGGTGAGGCCGCGGGCGCGCGCCGCCGCGACGATCGCCTCGGCCAGCACATGCTGCGAGGTCTGGTCGAGGGCTGCGGCGAGGCGCAGCAGCTCGTCGGCCGACCAGCCGGGCTGGGGCTCGATCCCGCTCAGTCGCGCGATGCCGGTGGTGAGCGTGCCGGTCTTGTCGAGGACCAACGTGCGGGCCTGGGCCAGCGCCTCGAGCGGGCCGCCGCCCTTGATCAGCACGCCGCGGCGCGCCGCCGCCGACACGCCGGCGATCAACGCCACCGGTGCCGCCAGGATCAGCGGGCAGGGTGTGGCCACCACGAGCACCGCGAGCGCGCGCACCGGGTCGCCGGAAAGCAGCCAGGCGGCGCCGGCGAGCGTCGCGGTCACGGCCAGGAAGACGAGCGCGTAGCGGTCAGCGAGGCGAACGAACGGCGCCTTGTCGGCCTGCGCGGTCTGCACGAGGCGGACGATCGCCGCATAGGTGCTCTCGGCCGCCGTCCCCACGGCACGCAGGCGGAACGGTCCTCCGACATTGACCGTGCCACTGCGCACGCGCTCGCCGCTCCGCCGCGTGACGGGGAGCGACTCGCCGGTCAGTGCCGCCTCGTCGAGCACCGCCGTGTCGTCCTCGACGGTGCCGTCGACCGGGACGATCTCGCCGGCCTTGACGAGCAGCACGTCGTCGCGACCGACAGCATCGATCGGGATATCCTCGAGCCGGCCGGCGCGCTCGCGGTGCGCCGTCGTCGGGGCACGGCCGAGCAGCGCGCGCAGCTCGCGCGTCGCCCGGCGCCGGGCGAAGTCCTCGAGCGCATTGCCGCCGCTGAGCATGGTCGCGATGACGACGCCGGCCAGTGCCTCGCCGAGCGCCAGGGCGGCGCCCATGGCGACGAGGGCGATCAGGTCGACGCCGGCCTCGCGCCGCCACAGGCTGCGTGCGACCTCGACGGTCAGCAGGGCGAGGGTCGGCACGACGCCCGCGGCCCAGATCCGCTCCGCCAGCACGATGTCATCGGCCAGCCAGGCGGCCGCGCCGGCGAGGATCGCGGCCAGCGCCAGCACCAGGGTCACGCGATAGGGATCGAGCCGATGCACCATGGCCTCGCGTCGCGCCGGGAGGTCGCTCGGAGCGCTTGCTAGCAGCCCGCGCGGCCGTCACAAAGCCGCGCGCCCGGGGCCGGTTGCACAGTGGTCGGGCGCCCCCGGGGGCCTTCCATGTTATTCTTCGGCCAGGACGAATGAGGCGGTCGGCCGCGCAGCGCTCGCACCTGGGCTGCTCGACGAGCGCATGACCCAGCCCGACATCACCGTCGCCTGCACGGACGGCTTCCTGCGCCGCGCGTGGTCCGACACCCTGCCCACAGCGGGCTACCCGACGCTCGAGCGTCTCAGCGACGCCTGCGAGTCGCTGCCGGCGTTCGTCGCCTGCCGGCGCGGGGTGGAGGAGCGGCCGGTCGGCGCACGCTGACCTCCTCGACCGTGGGCGGGCGGCCTATGTTGCTGGGCATGAGCACCGCCACCCTCGCGCATCGCCTCCACGACCCGCTCACCGAGCTACGCATCGCCGTCGCCGCCGATGCGCTGGTCCCCCCGGTGCCGCGGCCCGTGACGGGACCGCTGCCGATGCTGCGCCTGCTGCGCCAGCTCCGCATCAACGCGCTGCCGACCTGGGCCGAGCCGGCCTACGAGCTCGACATCGTCGAGCGGCCGTTCCTCGGCCGGACGAGCTTCCTGATCAACGCCCCGGAAGGGATCCGGCGCGTGCTGGTCGACAACGCCGAGGCCTATGGCCGTACGCCGGCGACGATCCGCATCCTCGCGCCGATGATCGGCGACGGATTGTTCCTCGCCACCGGCGAGGCGTGGCGCCGGCAACGGCGGCTGGTGGCCCCGGCCTTCGCCCCACGCGCGCTCGATCTCTTGGCGCGGGTCACCGACCGTGAGACGGAGCGCGCGATCGACGGCCTGCGCCGCGGCGGCCTCGGAGCGGTCGATCTGCTGGGGTTCGTCCAGCGCCTCGCGCTCGAGATCGCGGGGCGCACCCTGTTCTCCCAGGCGATGACGGCGCACCGCGAGGCGGTGCGCGAGGGCATCGCGGCCTACGGCGAGCGCTGGGCGCGGCCGGGTGCTCTGGACTTCTTCCTGCCCGACGGTTGGCCCGCGCCGCAGGACTGGCTGCGCCGCGCCGGTGCGCAGAAATGGCGCCGGACGCTGGCCCGGATCATTGCCGAGCGCGCCGCGGTCCCGCCGAGCGACCCGCCGGCGGACCTGTTCGACGTGCTGCGCAGTGCCGCGGGCGACGGCGACGCGCCGTTCACGGAAGCCCAGCTCGCCGACCAGATCGCGACGCTGCTCCTCGCCGGTCACGAGACGACGGCACTCTCGCTGTTCTGGTCGTTCCACCTGCTGGCGTCGGCCCCGCAGGTCCAAGCGCTGGTCGCGGCGGAAGCGGACGAGGTCGGTGGCGCGACGCCCACCGCCGCGGAGGTCTTGGCGAGCCGGCCCGTGGCGCTCGCCGTCGTCAAGGAGGCGCTGCGCCTCTATCCGCCGGCCTTCACCATCGTCCGTGTGGCGCTCCGCGACGACGTCGTGATGGGCAAGCCGGTGCCGGCCGGGGCCCTGATGGTCGTGGCGCCGTGGGTCCTGCATCGGCACCGCAAGCTGTGGGCGGAGCCGGCCGCGTTCGATCCGGGCCGCTTCATGCCCGGCGCGCCACCGGTCGACCGCTACGCCTGGCTGCCCTTCGGCATCGGCCCGCGGGTCTGCATCGGCGCGCAATTCGCGCTCGTCGAGGCGACGCTGGTACTGTCCCGGATGCTTGCCCGCTTCCGCGTCGAGCCGGTCGACCGTCGGCCGGTGCTGCCGGTCGGCGTGGTCACCGTCTATCCCGAGCGCAACCCGGCCTTCCGGCTGGTGCCGCGCCGCTGACCGCGCGGCATCAGCGGCTGGTCGCGCCGGCCGCCCGCGGATCGATGCCGAGCGGCCGTCCTTTGGTCTCGACCTCGATGCGGCTCACCGCCAGCGCCGCGATCCCGAGCAAGCCGGCGAACAGCGCGATCGCGAGGTTGAAGCCGACAGCGACGACGAGGGCGATCGCCGATGGCGCGAGGAGGCCGCCGACCCGCGCCATCGCCCCGGCGACGCCCATCCCGGTGGCGCGCAGCTCGGTGGGATAGAGCTCGGGCGTGTAGGCGTAGAGGGCACCCCAGGTGCCGAGCAGGGCGAAGCTCATCGCGAGCAGCGACGCGGCGATCCATGCCGGCTCGGTGGCGACGACGAAGGCGAGGCAGCCGGTGGCGCTGGCGAGCAGGAAGGCGACCAGGGTGGGCCGCCGGCCGACCGTCTCGATTCCCACCGCCGCCAGCACGTAGCCGGGGATCTGGGCCAGGGCGAGCAGGACCAGGAACCCGTAGCCGCGCACGAAGCCGTGCCCCTCGGTCACCAGCCGCCCCGGCAGCCAGATGAAGACCCCGTAATAGGCGGTGGAGACGAGCAGCCAGGTCGTCAGGATCAGGATGCTCCGCCGGCGCAGCCCGGCCGAGAGCAGCTCGCGCGCGCGGCCGTGTCGCTGTGGGGCCGCGATCAGCGGACCCTCGAGCGGCGGCTGGCCGTTGCTGGCGGCGACGCGGTCGAGCACGCGCCGGGCCGGCTCGACCTCCCCCGACCGCGCGAGATAGTGGGGCGATTCCGGCAGCCACAGGCGCAGCCAGAAGCCGATCAGGGCCGGCAGGGAGGTGACCGCGAACAGCCAGCGCCAGGCATCCGTACCGGCCCAGCTCGCCGCCACCCAGGCGGCGAGTGCCACCGCCACCGTGCCCACCGCCCAGAAACCCTCGAGCGCCACGAGCCAGCGGCCGCGCCGCTCCGGCGGCAGGAACTCCGCCATCATCGCGTAGTCGACCGGGAGCGTGCCGCCGACACCGATCCCGGTGAGCAGGCGGAGCGCCAGCAGGGTCGTGAAGCTCGGCGCGAAGGCCGAGGCGATCCCGAACGCGGCGTCGATCAGCACGGTCGCGATCAGCACGCGCCGGCGGCCGATCCGGTCGGCGAGCCGGCCGAAGCCCCACGCCCCGAGCAGCATGCCGACGAAGAACGCGGTCCCGGCCTGGATCGCTCCCGGGATCGAGAGATCGAAGGTCGCGGCGATCGAAGGGGCGGCGAAGCCGATCGCCAGGACCTGCATCGCGTCCGCGGCCCAGACGAGGCCGAAGATCGCGAGCAGCCGCCAGTGGAACCTGCCGACGCCGATCCGGCTCAAGGCTTCGTCGACCGTGACCCCGGGCATCCGTTCCCTCTCACTATTCCCCCGCCGGCGGCGAACTGGAGCAGCAACAAGAATGACTCCAGTTTGTCACGCCCGCGCAACGCGCCCATAGTACCCGGTCAATCGATGATGTGCAGTGGATGACAGCGTTCACCCAGGAGGCAACGCCGTGACTGGAAGCCTTGCAATGACGCGTGCGCAACAGTTCGAGGAGTCGGAGAACATCGGGCGGAACGACACGCCCAACCCGACCATGGGCGAGGTCATCGCCGCGCGCTACAGCCGGCGCGATCTGATGCGCGGCGCGCTCGCGGTGACGGCGATCTCCGCCACGTTCGGCCCGGCGCTGCTGGCCGCCTCCGGCGTCGCCAAGGCCGCGACGCCGTCGTTCGGGTTCGATGAGATTCCCGCCGGCGTCGACGAGAACCACCACGTCGCGCCGGGCTATCGTGCCGACGTTCTGATCCGTTGGGGCGATCCGGTCGTGGCCGGTGCGCCCGAGTTCGACCCGATGGCGCAGACCGCCGAGAAGCAGAGACTGCAGTTCGGGTACAACAACGACTATCTGGGCCTCGTTCCGATCGACGGTGCCGACGACCATGCGCTGCTCGTGGTCAACCACGAGTACACCAACGAGGAGCTGATGTTCCCCGGCATCGGCGCGGAGCAGAGTGCCAAGGAGGTCATGTTCAAGAACATGACCAAGGAGCTCGTCGACATCGAGATGGCCGCGCATGGCGGCACGGTGCTGGAGATCCGCAAGGTCGATGGCCGCTGGCAGGTGGTCAAGGACAGCCCGCTCAATCGGCGCATCACCGCCGACACGCCGATGGCGATCGGCGGCCCCGCCACCGGGCACGACCTGATGAAGACCAGCGCCGATCCCACGGGGACGCAGGTTCTCGGCATGCTCAACAACTGCGCCGGCGGCATCACGCCGTGGGGGACGTGGCTCAGCGGCGAGGAGAACTTTCACGGCTATTTCTGGGGCGAGGCCGGCGAGGGCCACCCGAACGCGGCCGCGTTCAAGCGCTACGGGATCCCTGGCAACTGGTACAGCTGGGGCGCCCATCACGACCGGTTCGACGTGACGAAGGAGCCGAACGAGGCCAACCGGCACGGCTGGATCGTCGAGATCGACCCCAGTGACCCGAACTCGGTCCCGGTGAAGCGCACCGCGCTCGGCCGCTTCAAGCACGAGGGCGCCGAGAACATCGTCAACAAGGATGGGCGTCTCGTCATCTACATGGGTGACGACGAACGGTTCGACTACGTCTACAAGTACGTGTCCAACGGCACCTTCGATCCGGCGGCGGGCAAGGCTAACAGCGCGCTCCTGGACGATGGCGTGCTGTACGCCGCCCGCTACGACGCCGACGGTACCGTCGAGTGGCTGCCGCTGGTCCACGGCCACGGGCCGCTCACGGCGGAGAACGGCTTCCCCGACCAGGCGACCGTGCTGATCAATGCCCGCCTCGCCGCCGACGCGCTCGGGGCCACGAAGATGGACCGCCCCGAGGATGTCGAGCCGCATCCCAAGACCAACAAGGTCTTCGTCTTGTTGACCAACAACAGCCGGCGCAAGGCGGAGCAGATCGACGCCGCCAATCCGCGGGCCGAGAACCGCTTCGGGCACATCGTCGAGATGACGCCGCCCGACGGCGATCATGCGGCGACGAAGTTCACTTGGGATATCCTGGTGAAGTGCGGCGACCCGTCGATCGCCGAGGTCGGTGCCGTGTGGGGGCCGGGCACGAGCAAGGACGGGTGGTTCGGCATGCCGGACAACTGCGCCGTCGACCATCAGGGACGCCTGTGGATCGCGACCGACGGCAACAGCGACAAGGCGACCGGACGGTCGGACGGCGTCTGGGCGCTCGAGACCGATGGCGAAAGCCGCGGCAGCTCGAAGCACTTCTTCCGTTGCCCGGTCGGCGCGGAGCTGTGCGGCCCGATCTTCACCGCTGACGACCGCGCGCTGTTCGTGGCCGTGCAGCATCCGTCCGACGACAGCGACCAGTGGGCTGGGTTCGGCCGCGTCTCGACCTTCGAGGATCCGGCGACGCGCTGGCCGGACTTCAAGGACGGCATGCCGCCTCGCCCCTCCGTGGTGGTCATCACCAAGGAAGACGGTGGGATCATCGGGAGCTGACCCGCTTCGGGTCGGCCGACCATCGGCCAGGGAGGCGGCGGATGCCGCCTCCCGTTCGATTCAGAGCACGAGCCACAGGGCATAGAGCAGCGCGGTGGACAGCGCGCCGGCGAGCGCCAAGCCGAGATAGAGAGCGAACACCTTCGGGCGGACCAGTGCCCATACGGCGACCGCCGCGGGGATCGAGGTGACGCCGCCGGCGACCATGAAACCCAGGCCCGCGGCCGGGCTCATGCCGAGGGCGATCAGCCCGCCGACCAGCGGGATCGCAGCGAAACCGTTGAGATAGGCCGGAACGCCGAGGAGCACGGCGAGCGGCACCGCCGTCGAGCTGTCCTGCCCCAGCCAGCCGGCGATCAGCTCGGCCGGCACATAGGCCACCATCAGGCTCTCCAACAGGAACGCCAGCGTTAGCCAGCGGAGCAGGAACCACGCCGTCGCGCCGGCGGTCACAACGAAGGTCTGCGCCCGCTCCGGCTCGCTCCAGAACCGCCACACCGGCGCCGCTGGCGCGAGCTGCTTCCTGGCGGCGCAGCGTGGCAGTGCCACGACCTTCAGCGCGCCATCGAGCATGCCGCCACGTGTCACGAGCATCGTCACAAGTCCGCCGAGCAGCCCGATGGCCACTGCCGCGAGCGTCTTCGCCACCGCGAGCTCCATGCCGAGCTGCGCCGCGGTGAGCACGAACATGCTCGGATCCATGATCGGTGAGGCGAGCCAGAAGGCCATCACCGGTGCCAGCGGCACGCCGGCAGCGAGGAGCGCCGCGATCAGCGGGATCACCCCGCACGAGCAGAAGGGCGACAAGGCGCCGAACAGCGCCGCGGCGACAACGGCTTGGGCCTCGCGGCCGGCAAAGGCGCGCGCGACCTGCTGGTCCGCGCCGGTCGCCTTCGCGGCGGCCGCGATCAGCACCGAGAGGGCGAGCCAGGGCGCCACCCGGGCGAGCGCGTCGCCAGCGAACAGCAGGCTGGCCGGAAGCTGTGCCGGCACGAGCAGCAGCAGTGTCGCCGCGATCGCAACCACGGCGACGAGCACCCGGTCGCGGGTCAGGGCGCGCCACGGTCCGGCAACGCGAAGAGGTTGCCTTGGCAGCGCGTCGGGGGAGGTCGAGGGGTTGGTGGCCATGAAGTGATGCAACCGGTTATATGGTTGTGTCGGGCGCACGAAAGGTCATGCCGCGTGTCCGGGCTCGCAGGCGCGCGCCGTCGGTACGCCGAGGCAGCACTCCGCGCGGAGGAACGCCATCACCTCGTCGAGGACGGCGAGGCACGGGCGGCACAGGACGAGGCGGCTCTGCCGCTCCTGCGTCACCAGTCCGGACTGGACGAGACCGCGCAGGTGGAACGCGAGGGTCGACGCCGGCAGGTCGAGATGGGCTTGGATCTCGCCGACGCTCAGCCCGCCCGGTCCGGCGCGGACGAGCAGCCGCAGCACCTCGAGGCGGGTGCGGTTGCCGAGTTCGGCGAGGACACGCGCGGCGGTATCGAGATCCATGAGGGTGAGCTAGCCGATGCGCACGCGGCATGCAACGAGTCTTCTGGTTCTATGGTCCCGATGGCTCGCTGCGGGCTCCGGGCTCGGGGTCGTCGTCGAGCGTCGCCCACCCGCCACCGCCGGCCGCAGGCGGCAGGCGCTCGGCGGTGGCGCGGTCGCGGTGGAGATGCGCCTTGGCGACCATGTGCGCGGTCACCGGTGCGGTGAGGAACAGGAACAGCGTGATCAGCAGCTCATGGATCGACACGCGGCCTTCGATGGCGGCGAAATAGACCACCGAGGCGATCAGGACCGAGCCGATGCCCAGGGTGGTGGCCTTGGTCGGGGCGTGGAGGCGCGTCATCAGGTCCGGCAGCTTGAGCAGCCCCACCGAGCCGACCAGCAGGAAGAAGCTGCCGGTGAGCAGCAGCGCTGCGACGACCGCCTCGGCGATCAGCATGGGCAGGCCCTCATTCGATCACGTCGCCGCGCAGGAGGAAGCGGCAGAACGCCACCGTGGTCACGAACCCGACCATCGCGAACAGCATCGCCGCCTCGAACAGCAGCGTGGTGTGCTGCGCGATGCCGAGCAGCATGATCAGCGCGATGGCGTTGATGACCATGGTGTCGAGGGCGAGGATCCGGTCGGTCGGATCGGGGCCACGGGCGAGCCGCACGAGGTTCAACAGCAGGGACACGCCGACGGCGGCGTAGGTGATCGTCAGCGCCAGTTCGATCATGGGAAGATCTCCCGCAGCCGAGCCTCGTAGCGTCGCTTGATGTTCGCCACCACGCCGGCCGGATCTTCGGTATGCAGGCAGTGGACGAGCAGGCTGCCGCCGTCGTCGGAGAGATCCGAGGAGACCGTACCGGGGGTCATCGTGATGGTCCCGGCCAGCATCGCGATCGCCTCAGGTGCGGTGAGCTGCAGCGGGATGACGATGAAGGTCGGGCGCAGGTCGGCGTTGCGCTTGGTCAGGATGATCCAGGCGACCTGGACGTTCGCGACGCAGATGTCCCACAGCACGACCAGACCATACTCCGCCATGCGCAGCGGGTTGCGCAGCTTCGGCCGATCCGGCCAGAAGCGTCTCGTGAGCAGGGGAATGGCGATCCCGAGGACGATCCCGAGGAGCAACGTTCCGGCGTCGAGGCCGTTCGCCAGCAGCACCCAGACGAGGGTCAGCGTCAGGCTCAGGAGTGGATGCGGCAGGAGCCGGCCGACGAGGCTCACGGCGCGGCCCCGAGGATCGTCGGCGAAGAACCGAGTACTGCCTGAATGTACGCGGCTGGCGTGTGCAGCTCGGCAGCGATGAGCGAGAGCACCGCATCCGCGGGCGCGGCGAAGGCCGCCAAGGCCGCCCCGGCCGCGATCAGGGTGCCCGCCGCGGCGACGCCGCAGGCCGCGGGCCGGTGCGGGCCGACCGCAGCCGGCAGGGCGGCGCTCTTCCAGAACACGGTGCTGCCGGCGCGCCCGAAGCCGACGATCACGATCAGGCTCATGGACAGGATCACCGCCCAGATCCAGCCCTGCCAGGGATGGGTGGCGGCGGCGTCCAGGATCAGCAGCTTGCCGAGGAAGCCGCTCAAGGGCGGCATGCCCGCCATCAAGATCGCCGCCAGCATGAACAGCCCGGCGACCACCTCCTGGCCGCGAAAGGGCGGGGTCGGCACGATCGTGTCGGCGTCGCCGCTCGCCCGGCCGCGCTCGACCAGATCGCAGACCAGGAACAGGCTGGCACCGGCGAGCGTGCTGCTGATCAGATAATAGAGTGCCGCAAGGGTGCCCTGTGGGGTGACGAGGCCCAGCGTCGCGAGCAGGGTTCCCATCGAGCCGATGACCGCGAAGCAGGTCTGGTCGCGCAGCCGGCGGGCGCCGAGCACGCCTACGGCACCTACGGCGATCGTCAGCAGGCCGAACGGCACGAGCCAAGGTGCCGCGAGCCAGGTCTCGGCCCCGCCGGCGTTGGCACCGAAGACCAGGGTCGACATGCGCAGGATCGCATAGGCCCCGACCTTGGTCATGATGGCGAAGAGCGCGGCCACCGGGGGCCCGGCGGCGGCGTAGGTGCCGGGCAGCCAGAAGTGGAGTGGGACGAGCGCCGCCTTCACCGCGAACACGGCGAAGAGGAGCAGCCCCGCGATGTGGATCAGCGGGCGGTCGCCCTCGGCGACGAGCGGCACCTTCACCGCGAGGTCGGCCATGTTGAGCGTGCCGGTGACCCCGTAGAGCAGGCCGACGGCGAACAGGAACAGGGTCGAGCCGGCGAGGTTGATCGCCACATACTGCACGCCGGCGCGCAGCGCCTTCTCCTGGGCACCGTGCAGCATCAGGCCGTACGAGGCGATCAGCAGCACCTCGAAGAAGACGAACAGGTTGAAAACGTCGCCGGTCAGGAACGCGCCGTTCAGCCCCATGAGCTGGAACTGGAACAGGGCGTGGAAGTGGCGGCCGCGGGCGTCGAAGCCGTCGATCGCGTGCAGCAGGACGGCCACGGCGAGGAGTCCGGTCAGCACCAGCATCAGTGCGGACAGGTGGTCGAGGACGAGCACGATCCCGAACGGCGCCGGCCAATCGCCGAGGCGATAGGCCTCCGGGCCGGCGCCGGCACCGACCCAGAGCGTCACGGCGACGGCGAGCAGCGCCACCGCCCCGGCCATCGACAGGGTGCGCTGGACGACGATGTCGAAGCGCGCGGCGAGGATGATGAACGGTGCCAGCAGCGCCGGGAGAATCACGGGGACGACGATCCAGTGCCCCATCACGCCAGCTCGTCGTCGGGCTCGGCCAGGGGCTCGGCCGAGACGTGGTCGTCGCCGGTCTCGAGATAGGCGCGCAGCGCGAGGATCACGATCAGCGAGGTCATGCCGAACGAGATCACGATCGCGGTCAGCACGAGCGCCTGTGGCAGCGGATCGGTGTACGCGGTCACGCCGTCGCGGATGATCGGCGGTACGCCGACGGCGAGCCGGCCCATCGCGAAGAGATAGACATTGACGGCGTAGGAGAGGAGCGCGAGGCCGAGGATCACGGCGAAGGTCCGCCCGCGCAGGAGCAGGTAGACCCCGCTCGCCGTCAACGCGCCGACGCCGGTGGCGACCAGAAACTCCATCTCAGCGGCCCTCCGCCGTGGTCGCCGGCTCCGGGACCGGGGCGGTGTAGTCCATCGGCTCCTGCGGGACCGGGATCGGCTCCGCGCGCCGCGCGATCCGCGAGAGATTGGCAAGCGCCACCATCACCGCGCCGACCACGGTCAGGAACACGCCGAGGTCGAAGATCGCGGCGGTGGCGAGCTCGACCTCGCCGACCACCGGGAAGTGGAAGTAATCGAAGCCGCTGGTGAGGAAGGGCAGCCCGAACAGCCACGCCCCGAGGCCGGTCAGCCCGGCGATCAGCACGCCCCAGCCGATCAGCACGTGGTAGTCGAAGCGGATGCGCTGCTCGGCCCAGCCGAAGCCACTCGCCATGTACTGCATCAGCAGCGCGATCGCGACCACCAGCGCCGAGATGAAGCCGCCGCCCGGCAGGTTGTGACCGCGCAGGAAAATGTAGACGCCGACCATCAACGCCAAGGGCAGCATCACCCGCGTCGCGACCACCGGGATCAGCGGGTGGAGGTCGGCGGCGCGGGGCTGATCCGGTGCCCAGCGCGCCAGCCGGCGCGCGGCCGGGCCGCGCAAGGCTCCGTCGAGCAGGGCGAAGATCGCGAGCCCGGCGATGCCCAGCACGATGATCTCGCCATAGGTGTCGTAGCCGCGGAAATCGACGAGGATGACGTTGACGACGTTCGTCCCGCCGCCGCCCGGCTTCGACTGCTCCAGGTGGTAGGCCGAGATGGAGGTGAAGTCGCGGGTCAGCACGTCATGCACGATCGCGGCGAACGCGGCCCCGGAGCCCAGCGCCAGAGCGCCATCGCGCAAGCGCCGCGCGACGCTGCTCTCGGCAACCGTCTCCTTGGGCAGGAAGTTGAGCGCGAGCAGCATCAGGATGGTCGTCACGACCTCGACCGAGATCTGCGTCAGGGCGAGATCCGGGGCGGACAGATAGAGGAAGGCGAGCGACACGATCAGACCGACGAGGCTGGTCAGGATCAGCGCGAGGAAGCGCTGCCGGTGGTAGGCGACGATTCCGATGCAGCCGGCCAGCAGAAGCAGCCAGGCGATGCCGGCGAGGTAGCCGGCGGCCAGGGGCTCGCGCGTTCCGGCATCCAGCCGGCCCGTCTGCCACCCGACCAGGATCAGCACCAGCACGCTGACGACGAAGAACATGACGTAGCGCTGCAGCTGGCCGTTGTGGAGGCCGTAGCTGGCCCGGCGCGCCGCGTTGGCCGCGCCGAGCACGATGGCGTCGAAGATCCGCTTCGCCTCGGGCCGCGGCATGGCGTCCCGAACCGCACGGACCGGCCAGAACAGTGCGAGCAGGACCAAGCCACCCGCGGTCGCCACGGCGCTCATCAGCAGGGCCGGCGTGATGCCGTGCCACAGCGCCAGCTTGTAGTCCGGCAGGGCGCCGCCGAGGATCGCGTCACTGGCCCCGGCGACGATCGGCCCGGCGATGGCCGCCGGGAACAGGCCGATCAGCACGACCAGGGCGACGAGGACGGCCACCGGCAGCCACATGCCGGCTGGCGGATCGTGTGGGTGCTGGGGATAGTCGTCGCGCACCGGGCCGAGGAAGACGTGGACCGCGTAGCGCGCGGAGTAGGCGACCGACAGCAGCGCGCCGAACGTGGCAAGGCCGGGAACGAGCCAGGGATAGGCCGGCGGGCGCGCGTGCCCGGCCGCTTCCAGCATCATCTCCTTGGACAGGAATCCGTTGAGCGGCGGCAGACCGGCCATCGAGGCGCTGGCGACGAGCGCCAGCGTGCCGGTGATCGGCATCAGATGGAGCAGGCCGCCGAGGCGGCGCGCGTCGCGGCTGTGGACTTCGTGGTCGACGATCCCGGCCGTCATGAACAGGGCGCATTTGAAGGTCGCGTGGTTGAGGATGTGGAACACCGCGGCGACCGCGGCGAACGGCGTCGCGAAGCCCCACAGCATGGTCACCAGGCCGAGATGGCTGACCGTCGAGAAGGCAAGCAGCGCCTTGAGATCGTCCTTGAACAGCGCGATCCAGGCGGCGATCACCATGGTGACGAGGCCGGTCCCGCCGACGATCAGGAACCACGCCTCGGTGCCGGCCAGCACCGGCCAGAGCCGGCCGAGCAGGAAGATCCCGGCCTTCACCATGGTCGCCGAGTGCAGGTAGGCGGAGACGGGGGTGGGTGCCGCCATCGCGTGCGGCAGCCAGAAGTGGAACGGGAACTGCGCCGACTTGGTGAAGGCGCCGAGCAGGATCAGCAGCAGCGCCGGCAGATAGAGCGGCGAGGCGCGCACCAGTTCGCCTTGGCCGAGGATCTCGGTCAGCTCGTAGGAGCCGGTGATCTGGCCGAGGAGCAGCATGCCGGCGAGCATGGCGAGCCCGCCGCCGCCGGTGACCGCGAGCGCCATCCTTGCACCCTGCCGGCCTTCGGGCAGGTGCCGCCAGTAGCCGATCAGGAGGAACGAGGACAGGCTGGTCAGCTCCCAGAAGATCAGCAGGAGCAGGACGTTGTCGGACAGGACGATGCCCAGCATCGCGCCCTGGAAGAGGAGCAGGTAGCAGTAGAACCGCCCCATCGGATCGTCGCGGCCGAGATAGAAGCGGGCGTAGATGATGATCAGCAGGCCGATCGCCAGGATCAGGGCGGCGAAGAACAAGCCGAAGCCGTCGGCGAAGAAGCTGAAGCGCAGGCCGAGCGAGGGCAGCCACTCGTAGGCGACGACCGGCACCTCGCCGCGATAGACGGCCGGCGCGTGGATCAGCAGGAGGACCAGCGAGCTCAGCGTGACGCTACCGGTCACCGTCGCACAGACGGTGCGCCCGCTGCGGATCATCAGCGGCGGCAGGATCGCGCCGATGAACGGCAGCAGGACGACCAGGGCCAAGCTCATGGTCGCCTCAGAGCCCCAGCGCCAGGCCGTCCTTGCGCGGGTCGGAGCCACCGACCAGCACGCTCCGCCGCTCATCGACCAGGATCGCCTGCCCACCGCCGAGCGGGCTCGCGGCCTCGACGACCCGGTGCCCGCGCTCGACCAGTCCGCGCCGGGCGGTGATCGGAACGCCGCGCTCGACCTCGAGGTCGCTCGGATAGGCCATCACCCGCGGTGCATCGAGGGCGGCCTGCGGGTCCATCCCGTGGTCGACCAGGTTGCCCAGCACATGGGCGTGGCCGACCGGCTGGTAGTCGCCACCCATGACGCCGAAGCTCAGCCACAGGCGGCCGCCGCGGAAGGCCATCGCCGGGATGATCGTGTGCAGCGGCCGCTTGCCCGGGGCGAGGCGGTTCGGGTGGCCGTCGCTCAGGCGGAAGGCCCGCCCGCGGCAATGGAACAGCACGCCCGTGTCCGGGCAGCACAGGCCCGAGCCGAACGCGTCGTAGATCGAGTTGATCAGCGAGACGGCGTTCCGGTCGCGGTCGACCACGGTCAGGTAGACCGTGTCGGGGTGCGGCTCCACATCCCCGGCGAGGGGTTGCGTCGCGGCCGCATCGGGGTCGATCCGATCGGCCAGCGACTTGGCGAAGCTCTTGTCGAGCAGGCGCTGGGTCGGAACCTCGACCTGAGCCGGGTCGGCGAGGTGCTGGTCGCGCTCGGCGAAGGCGAGCTTGGTCGCCTCGGCCTCGAGATGAAGCCGCTCGGCGCCGACCGGGTCGAGCCGGGCGACATCGAAGCCTTCCAGGATGTTGAGCAGGAGCAGCGCCACGACGCCCTGCCCATTGGGCGGACACTCGTAGACCTCGACGTCCCGGTAGCGGGTGTGGATCGGCTCGACCGTCTCGGCGGTCTGCGCCGCGAAGTCGGCGACGTCGTGGACGCCGCCCAGCTCGCGCAGCGTCGCCACCATCCGCTCGGCCAGCTCGCCCTCGTAGAAGGCCGTGGCGCCGTCGGCCGCGATCCGCCGCAGCGTCCGTGCCAGCACCGGCAGGCGGATGCTGCGCCCCTCCTCGGGCGGCCGACCACCCGGCAGGTAGAAGGCACGGGCCGCCGGGCTCGCCGTCAGGCGCTCGCCATGCCGGGTCCAGTCCCAGGCGACCCGGGGTGTGACGATGAAGCCTTCCTCGGCGTAGCGGATTGCCGGGGCGAGCAGCCTGTCGAGCCCGATGCTGCCGTGGCCGTCGGCGAGGAGCTGCCACGCGCGGATGGCACCGGGCACCGTGACGGCGTGCGGGCTGGTCGCCGGGATCTGCCGCAGCCCTTGGGCCTGCAGCGCCTCCGGCGAGGCCGCGCGCGGTGCGCGGCCGGAGCCGTTGACGGCGATCACGCCACCGGTCGCCGGGGCGAAGAGCGCGAAGCAGTCGCCGCCGATCCCGGTCATGTGCGGGTCGACCACGCACTGCACCGCCACGGCCGCGATCGCCGCGTCGACGGCATTGCCGCCCTCGCGCAGCACGTCCAGCGCCGTCAGCGTCGCCAGCGGGTGTGACGTCGCCGCCATGCCGTTCTCGGCATAGGCCGTCGAGCGCCCCGGCAGCTGGAAGTCGCGCATCGTCCCCTCCTGCGCCGCTTCTAGGCGCCAGCGGCGATGCGGCCAAGCCGCCTAGGCGCGATGGTAGGGGTGGCCGGAGAGGATCGTCGAGGCGCGGTAGAGCTGCTCGGCGAGCATCACCCGGACCAAGCGGTGCGGCCATGTGGCCCGGCCGAAGGCGAGCCGCAGTTCGGCGCGCGCGAGAAGCTCCTCCGGCAGGCCATCCGCGCCACCGATCAGGAAGGTCGCAGCGCGCCGCCCGCTGTCCCGCCAGCCCCGCAGCCGCTCCGCCAGTTCGGCGCTGCGCAGGTTGCGCCCGGCCTCGTCGAGGGCGACGAGCGGCCCGAGATCGCGCCCGGATCCGAGCGCGGCCGGCAGATCCCGCTCCCGTTCGATCTCGACCAGCTCGCCGGGCGGTGAGAGCCGCTCGAGGTAGCGGCGCGTCAGTTCGTCGATCGCCGCATCACGGCAGCGGCCGACGGCGAGGATGCGCAGGCGCAGCGGTAGCTCCCGGGCTCGTGGTGCCTCAGAGCGGCCCGACCTCGTCCTGCGCGACGATGGCGCGCAGGCGGGCGACGTCGGCGATGTGAAGATGGTGGCCGACGCTCTCGACCCCGGCGCCGCGCAGCTTGGCGAGGCAGCGCGACAGCGTCTCCGGCTGCATGCCGAGGCGCGCGGCGATCAGGTTCTTGTCCAGCGGCAGCTCGATCCGGCACTCGCCGCGAGAGCCGTCGCACAGCCGCAGCAGGAACAGGGCGAGCCGCTGGACCGTCGAGCGGCTCGACACGTTCTCGAGCTGGAAGACCAAGTCGTGCAGACGCCGCGACATCGCCGCCATCACCTTGAAGCACAGCTCGGTGCTGTCGCGGAGATGGCGCATGACCGTGTCGGCGGGAACGACCAGCAGGCGGCTCGCGGCAATCGCCTGCCCGCTGACCGGGAACGGCATGGTCTGGAGCACGACCGCCTCGGCGAAGCTGTCGCCGCGGCCGAACACCGCGATGGTGACCTCCTGGCCCTGCGGCGTCTGCCGGTAGAGCCGCACCCAGCCCTCAAGCACGACGAAGAAGCGCGTCGCCGGCTCGCCCTGGAGGAACAGGATCGCATCGCGCGCGAAGGCCTTCGCCACCGCGCCCTCGAGCAGCGGCGCGACAGCCGCCGCGGAGAGCCCGGCGAACACCGGCGAGTGGAGGACGAGGTGCAGCTCCTCGAGCCTTAGCCCGCAGCGACGGGCGAGCGGCGCCCACTCGTCGTCGGCTCGCGGATCGTGCGCCGTCGCCACGTCCCCCTCGCAGCCGCTCTTCGACCACGGGCATAGTCCGTGCTCCTGGCCATCCTGGCAAGGCGCGCGTCACGCCGGGGGCGCGCCGGTCGCGATCAGCGCCGCGCGACGCTCGGCCCGCCGCCGCCGCTCGATCAGCGGCGGGCACAGCTTGTCGTTCCAGTAGTTGGCTTGGCAGTTGAGACAATGGATGCACTCCCCGGAGTGGATCGGCCCCTCCGGTTGGATCGCGCCCACCGGGCACTGCACGGCGCAGATGCGGCACTCCACGCCGCATTGGCGGCGCCGCCTGAGCCACTCGAACTGGCGTATCCGAGCCGGGATCGCCAGCGCCGCACCGAGCGGGCAGAGATAGCGGCAGAAGGCGCGCTCCACGAACAGCCCCGCGGCCAGGACGAGGAGCGCCCAGGCGACGAACCACGGCTCGCGCCAGAAGCGCAGCACGATCGCCGTCTTGAAGGGCTCGACCTCGGCCAACTGGTGGGCGAGCCCGACGGAGCCCAGCGAGACCGCAAAGAGACCGAGGAAAATCAGGAACTTGAGGCTGCGCAGCCGCTCGTGCAGCCACCACGGTACGGCGAGCTGCGGCACACCCAGCCGGCGCCCCGCCTGGTTGGTCAGTTCCTGCAGCGCTCCGAACGGGCACAGCCAGCCGCAGAATGGCCCGCGTCCCCACAGGACCAGCGCCGCTGCCACGCCGGCCCAAAGAAGAAAGATCAGCGGCTCGACCAGGAACGGCTCCCAACGGAAGCCGGTGCGCAGGGCGTCCGTGAAGGTCAGCACGTTGACCACCGAGAGTTGCGCCGAGGCGTACCAGCCGAGCCAGAGCAGGGTGAAGGCGAGGAACCCGAGCCGCACGACGCGCAGCCGACGCGGGTCGGTCACGAGCCAGTCCTGGCCGAAGAAGATACAGGTCAGCACCCCCAGTGCGGCGATGAGCACGGCGATCTCGCCGGCGCGCGCGCGCCAGATCCGCTCCCACAGAGCCGGCTCGGGCGCGACGGTCCGTCGGTACCGGTCGGGCAGATCGTAGGCGACGTCGGCGAAGGCGGTGACGGGACGGCCCTCGGCGTCACGACCGGGCAGGAGGAGCTGCAGCCGCCATGGGCGCTCGGGACGAAATCCGCTGTCCGCACCGGCCACCAGCAGCGACAGCTCGCGCAGCTCCGGCGCGCCGCCGATGGCGAGCGCATCCACGCGCACATGATCCGCTGCGGCCGGCTGCCAGGTCCGGTCGTCCTGCGCGATCTGGATGCGATCGAGCACGCCGGTGCGCCGCCAGCCGGTGCCACGGAACGAGTATAGACCACGGCCCCCGACGAACAGCAGCGTGTCGCCCGGGGCGAGCCGCGCGGTCTCGTGGGCGAAGCGTGCGTCACCGAGAAGGTTGCGGCCGATCCGCGCGACCGAGGCGAGCCCGACGAACAGCTCCGCGACCGTCGCGTCCGGGTCGACCGCGATCGTGGGCACCGCGCCGTGCCCGGCCAGCTCTGCAGTCAGCTCGGCGCCCGTGATCCGGCGCGTGGCGAGGGAGCCGTCGGCGAGCAGCTCGTCCCACGTGGCCGGTGCGAAATCGTCGAGAGCGACCGTCGCGCCGCCGAGCAGCCCGGCGGCGCGGGCCACGGCCCGGCTCGCGACCATGACGGCGTCGGCGATGACGTGCGAGGAGACCGTGGCGCCTGCAACGGCGTCGATCTCGCCCCGACCGGCACCGCGCCGCACGACTGTGATGGGTTCCGTGATCGGTCGACCGGCGAGGCTCGCCACGAAGGCGTCGATGTCCGCGGCGGTCGCCCCGGTGGCGAGGATCGGCTCATGCTGCTCGAGGACGAGGGCGCCGGTGATGACCCCGGCGCGGTCGATCCCGACCAGGATGTCGAGCGGCTTGCCGGAGTAGCCGACCGACCCGATCGCCTGGCCGGTGGACAGAGCGAGGCCGATCGCCTCGCCGTCGCGGAACGCCCGCCAGTAGGGTGGCGGCCCGGGAACGCGCTCGACCCGGTCGGCGCCGGGCACCACGCGGCGCAGCTCCACCTCGCCGGGCTCGCCAGCCGCAGCGGCAAGCGCCAAGCCGCACAATGCGGCCGCCCAGAACGACACCCGCATGGCTCGCCATGGCCTCGCCCGGTTCGCGCGGAAGCTGCGACGGCGGCGACCGGTGGACCTTGACCACGGTCAAGGCGGCCGGCGGGCGCCTGGCTAGCGTGCCGGCACCTGGGGTTGGATCGGGGAAGACGGTCATGCATGCAGGACGGATCGGCGGTCGCGCGGCGCTGCTGACGACGGCCACGGCCATGGCGCTCGTGCTCGGCGTGGCCGCCTCGGCGCAGACGGCCGCTCCGGCGCCGGCCGACATCAAGAAGCACGAGACGACGCCGTCCGGACAGTACGAGCCGAGCCTCGACGTGCTCAAGGAGAAGTCGCTGCCGGCGCCGGGCGCGGTCGAAGGCGTGCCGGCGCTGACCCAGGCGGAGGCCGACGAGGCCAACGTCATCTATTTCCAGCGCTGCGCTGGCTGCCATGGCGTGCTCCGCAAGGGTGCCACCGGCAAGCCGCTGACGACCGACCTCACCCGCGAGCTCGGCTACGACTATCTGATGAACTTCATCACCTACGGCTCGCCGGCCGGAATGCCGAACTGGGGCACGTCGGGCGACCTTACGGAGCAGCAGATCGACATCATGGCCCGCTACCTGCTCAACGAGCCGGTGGCGCCCCCGGAGTGGGGCATGGCCGAGATGAAGGCGAGCTGGACGGTCGAGGTGCCGGTCGACCAGCGGCCGACCAAGCAGATGAACAGCCTGAATCTCGACAACCTGTTCTCGGTGACGCTGCGCGACACCGGCGAGGTGGCGCTGATCGACGGCGACAGCAAGGCCATCGTGACCATCATCCCGACCGGCTATGCGGTGCACATCTCGCGCCTGTCGGCGTCCGGCCGCTATCTCTACGTGATCGGCCGCGACGGGCTGGTGAATCTCATCGACCTGTGGATGGATCCGCCGCGCTCGGTGGCGTCCTTGAAGATCGGCTACGAGGCGCGCTCGGTCGAGACGAGCAAGATGGAGGGCTGGGAGGACCGCTACGCCATCGCCGGATCCTACTGGCCGCCGCAATACGTGATCATGGAGGGTGACACGCTCGAGCCGCTGCGGATCGTCTCGACGCGCGGGATGACCTACGACACGCAGGAATACCATCCGGAGCCGCGCGTCGCCTCGATCGTCGCCTCGCACTACAATCCGGAATTCATCGTCAACATCAAGGAGACCGGCATCATCCAGCTGGTCGACTACTCGGACGTGCAGAACCTGAAGACGCGCTCGATCCCGGCCGAGCGGTTCTTGCACGACGGCGGCTTCGACCGCAGCGGCCGCTACTTCCTGGTCGCCGCGAATGCCCGCAACAAGGTGGCGGTGGTCGACACCAAGGAAGGGACGCTGACGGCGCTCGTCGAGACCGGGGCCACGCCGCATCCGGGGCGCGGCGCCAACTTCGAGACGGCCGAGTTCGGACCGGTCTGGGCGACCTCGCATCTCGGCGACGAGCGCATCGACCTGATCGGGACCGATCCGGAGGGGCATCCGGACCATGCCTGGAAGGTGGTCAAGAGCCTTGAGGGACAGGGCGGCGGCTCGCTCTTCATCAAGACCCACCCGAACAGCCGCAATCTCTACGTCGACACGCCGCTGAACCCGGACGCGGAGATCGCCAGCTCGGTCGCGGTGTTCGACCTCGACGATCTGGACAAGCCCTACGAGGTCCTGCCGATCGGCGAGTGGGCCGGGATCGATCAGGGTATGCGCCGCGTCGTGCAGGGCGAGTTCAACCGAGACGGCACCGAGATCTGGTTCTCGGTCTGGAACGCGGTCGACCAGGAGAGCGCCATCGTCGTGGTCGACGACAAGACCCGCACCTTGAAGCATGTGATCAAGGACCCACGGATCAAGACGCCGACCGGCAAGTTCAACGTCTACAACACCCGCAAGGACATCTACTGAGCCGCGCGGGGGAGCCGGGCGATGCAGCCACCGCTCGTGCACCTTGTGGGCGCCGGTCCGGGCGATCCGGACCTGCTCACGCTGCGCGCCGCCCGGCTCCTCCAGCTCGCCGACGTGCTCGTGCACGACCGGCTGGTCGGGCAGGGAGTGCTGGAGCTGGCCAACCCGCGCGCCCGGCGGATCGACGTCGGCAAGGCCGCCGGGCGGCACGCCATGGCCCAGCAGCAGATCAACGAGCTGCTGGTCGAGCTGGCCGCTCCCGACCGGGTCGTCGTCCGTCTCAAGGGCGGCGATCCGTTCGTCTTCGGCCGTGGCGGGGAGGAGGCGGTGCACCTGCTTCGCCACGGCATCCGGGTCGAGGTCGTGCCCGGGATCACGGCGGCGTTGGGTTGCGCCGCGAGCGTCGGCATCCCGCTCACCCACCGCGGCCTCGCCCGCTCGGTGCGGTTCGTGACCGGCCACTGCCGGGGTGACGAGGCGCTCGAGCTCGACTGGGAAGGGCTGGCCGACCCGGAGACGACGCTCGTCGTCTACATGGGCACGGCGCAGATCGGTGAGATCGCCGACCGGCTGATCGGGCACGGCCTGTCGCCGACCACGCCGGTGGCGGTGATCAGCGACGGCTGCAGCCCGGCGCAACGGGTCGTGCGCTGCGCGCTCGACGGTGTCGCCGCGGTTCCGACGGGGGGACGGCCGACGCTCTACGTCATCGGCCGGGTCGTCGACGTCGTCGACCACGAGGCGGAACTGGTCGGCGTGCTGCCGATCGACCCGCGGCTGTTCGAGGTCGCGGGCCATGGCTAGGACGGCGGCGCTGGCGATCGCGCTGGTCCTCGGGCCGGCGCTCGCCGCTGCGGCGGAGCCGCCCGCGGCCCGTCAGGCCGAGCTGCTCCACCTGCTCGAGCAGGACTGCGGCTCGTGCCACGGACTGACGCGCAAGGGTGGGCTCGGCCCACCATTGCTGCCGGCCGATCTCGACGGCAAGGACGTGGCGATCATCGCCCTGGTCATCCTCGAAGGTGTCCACGGCACGCCGATGCCGCCCTGGAAGAGCGAACTCTCCGACGAGGATGCGGTGTGGCTGGCGGCCCGCCTGAAGCAGGGAGACGTGCCGTGAGGGCGCTCCTGCTCGTCCTCGCCGTTCTCTTGTCCTGGGCGGCCAGTGCGGGCGAGCTGCGTGGAACGGGCGATCTCGGTGTCGTCGTCGAGCGGGCGACGGGCTCGCTGCTCGTGGTCGAGACCACGGGACGGACCGCGCTCGGCCGGGTCGAGGGGCTGGGCGATCTGAGCCATGCCTCGGTCGTGTTCGGCCGCGACGGGCGCCATGCCTACGTGTTCGGTCGCGACGGCGCGCTCTCGAAGGTCGACCTGCTCGAGCAGCGCCTGACCCGGCGGGTGGTCCAGGCAGGCAACGCCATCGGTGGGGCCATCAGCGACGACGGCCGGCTGATCGCGGTGTCAAACTACGAACCGGGTGGCGTGCGGCTGTTCGACGCCGGCACCTTGCAGCAGGTCGGCGACGTGCCGGCGCGCTGGGCCGACGACGGCCGCCTGTCGAAGACCGTGGGCCTCGTCGACATCCCCGGGCGCGGCTTCGCCTGGTCGCTCTACGACGCAGGCGAGATCTGGGTCGGTCGGTTCGACGATCCGGCGCGGCCGGCGCTCCGCCGCTACCCGAACGTCGGCCGGCTGCCCTACGACGGCAACATCACCGCGGACGGGCGCTTCTATCTGGCGGGGCTGTTCGGCGAGGACGGGGTCGCGCTGGTCGACCTTTGGGACCCCGACGCCGGCCCGCGGCGGATCCTCGACGGTTATGGCCGCGGCGAGGAGCCGTTGCCGGTCTTCAAGATGCCGCATCTCGGTGGCTGGGCTGCCGCCGGCGACGAGCTGTTCCTGCCCGCGGTCGGCCGGCACGAGCTGCTGGTCGTCGACCGGCGGCGCTGGGCGGAAGTCGCGCGCATCCCGGTGGCCGGCCAGCCCGTGTTCGCTGTGGCCCGGCCGGACGGGCGCCAAGTGTGGGTCAACTTCGCCCACCCGACCAACGGGGTGGTGCAAGTGATCGACGTGCCGTCGCGCGCGGTGATCGCCACCCTGGAGCCGGGCCGAGCCGTGCTGCACATGGAATTCACCCCGCGCGGCGAGCAGCTCTGGCTCTCGGCCCGCGACGACGACGCCGTCATCGTGCTGGACCCCTGGAGCCTCGCCCGGATCGCGACCATCCCCGCGCACAAGCCGTCGGGGATCTTCCTCGCCGCGCGCGCCAACCGGATCGGCCAATGACGGCGCTGGCCCTGGCACCCCTCGAGCGTCGGCTGGTCGACGAGTGCCAGCGCGACCTGCCGCTCGAGCCGCGGCCCTTCGCGGCCCTCGCCGCCCGGCTTGGCGTCGAGGAGGAGGACGTTCTGGAGGGTCTGCGGCGGCTCAGCGAGCTCGGCGTCGTCTCTCGCGTCGGCGCCGTCGTGGCGCCGCACCGGGCCGGCTGGAGCACGCTGGCGGCGATGCAGGTCCCGGCGGAGATCCTGCCGGCCGTCGCCGAGTTCGTCAGCGGCTTCGAGGAGGTCAATCACAATTACGAGCGCGAGCATCGCCTGAACCTGTGGTTCGTGGTCACCGCGCCGAGTGCGTGGCGCGTCGATCAGGTCCTGCGCGAGATCGAGTACCGCACCGGGCTCGCGGTCATCGACCTGCCCTTGGTGGAGGCGTTCCGCCTCGATCTCGGGTTCCCGCTGTCGTGATGCTGGCCGAGGCCGATCGAGCTTTGGTCGCGGCCGTCGCCCGGGGCCTGCCGCTGGTCATGAGGCCCTACGCCGCCCTCGGCGCCGAGCTCGGGATGGCCGAGGGTGAGGTGCTGGAGCGGCTGCGCCGCCTGCTCAGCACCGGCGTGATCAAGCGCCTGGGCGTCGTCGTGCGCCACCACGAGCTCGGCTACGTGGCCAATGCGATGGTCGTCTGGGATGTCCCCGACGGGCAGGTCGCTGCGGCGGGCGCTCGGCTCGGCGCGCTCGACTGGGTGACACTCTGCTACCGCCGGCCGCGCCGCCCGCCGGTCTGGCCGTACAACCTTTTCTGCATGGTCCACGGCCGCGACCGCAGGGTGGTGCTGGCGCAGATCGAGCAGGCGACGGCGGCCGCGAATCTGCAGGGCCTGCCGCGCGCGGTCCTGTTCAGCCGGCGCCGGTTCAAGCAGCGCGGTGCCCGCTACGACGCGCCGCTGCTGCCATGCTGAGCGACACCGACCGGCGTGTGATCGACGTCCTCCAGACTGGGTTCCCGATCGTCGCCCGGCCGTTCGCCGCTGTGGCGCCGAAGCTCGGGATGGGCGAGGACGAACTGATCGCGACGGTCACGCGGCTGCGCGAGGACGGTGTGCTCAGTCGCTTCGGCCCGATGTACGACGCCGAGGCGTTGGGCGGTGCCTTCACCCTGTGCGCCATGGCCGTCCCGGAGGAGCGCTTCGCCGCGGTCACGGAGACGGTCAACGCTTTTCCCGAGGTCGCGCACAACTACCGCCGCGCGCATCGCTTCAACATGTGGTTCGTGCTGGCCACGGAGCGGCCCGCGGCCATTGCGGCGACCATCGCCCGCATCGAGGCGGCGACCGGCCTGCCGGTGCTCGACCTGCCGAAGCTCGAGGAGTACTTCCTCGCGCTGAGGCTGCAGGCATGACCGCCTCGGCCCTCGACGCGACCGATCGCGCGATCGTCCGCGCCACGCAGGCCGGGCTGCCGCTCTGTCGCGAGCCCTACCAGGTCGTGGCCGAGCAGCTCGGCCTCGCCGCCACCGACGTCATGGAGCGCATGCGGCGGATGCTGGAGCGCGGCGTGATCCGCCGCATCGCCGCCGTGCCCAATCACTATGCGCTGGGCTACACGGCCAACGGGATGAGTGTGTGGGACGTCGAGGATGCGCGCCTGGCCGAGCTCGGGCCGGCCGTGGGCGCCCTGCCGAGCGTCAGCCACTGCTACCGCCGGCCCCGTCGGCCGCCGGACTGGCCGTACAACCTCTTCGCCATGGTCCACGGCCATAGCCGCGACGAGGTCGAGGCCGAGGTGGCGCGCATCGCGGCGCTCCTCGGGCCCGCCTGTCGCGCACACGAGGTCCTCTACAGCACCGCGATCCTCAAGAAGACCGGCCTCCGGCTGGGCGGGTGAGGCGAGCATGTTCCGTCTGAGCCAGTTCATGCGTGAACTGATCGCGCCGAGCCCGGTGCGCCGGGCGCAGCCGCCCGGGCCGGTGGTGATCTGGAACCTGATCCGCCGCTGCAATCTCAACTGCATCCACTGCTACTCGCTGTCCACCGACGTCGATTTTCCGGGCGAGCTGACCACCGCGGAGGTCTTCCGGGTGATGGACGACCTCAAGGCGGCGCGCGTGCCGGTGCTGATCCTTTCCGGCGGCGAGCCGCTCCTGCGCCCGGACATCTTCGCCGTCTCCAGCCGCGCCAAGGCGCTCGGCTTCTACGTCGGCCTGTCGACCAACGGCGCGCTGATCGACGAGCCGATGGCCGACCGCATCGCCGCCGTCGGCTATGACTATGTCGGCGTCAGCCTCGACGGGATCGGCGCGGTGCACGACCGCTTCCGCCGCGTCCCCGGCGCCTTTGCCGCCTCGCTGGCCGGGATCCGCCACTGCCGCGCGCGCGGGATCAAGGTCGGCCTGCGCTTCACCGTCACCGAGCGCAACGTCGAGAGCCTGCCCGCGATGCTCGATCTGCTCGAGGCCGAGCAGCTCGACAAGTTCTACCTGTCGCATCTGGTCTATTCCGGCCGCGGCGACCGCTACCGTGACGCCGACGCGCATCACCGCACCACCCGGGCTGTGATGGACCTGCTTTTCGAGCGCTGCTGGGCGCATCTCCGCGCGGGACATGCCACCGAGTTCGTGACCGGTAACAACGACGCCGACGGCGTCTATCTACTGCGCTGGGTCGAGCGGCGCTTCCCGGAGCGGGCGGCGCATCTGCGCGCCAAGCTCGAGGCCTGGGGCGGCAACGCCAGCGGGGTGAACGTCGCCAACATCGACAATCTCGGCGAGGTCCACCCCGACACCTTCTGGTGGCACTATTCGCTGGGCAACGTGCGCAGGCGGCCGTTCGGCGAGATCTGGGCGGACGTCAGCGACCCGATCATGGCCGGCCTCAAGCGGCGGCCGCGCCTGCTCGGCGGTCGCTGCGGCATCTGTCCCGAGCGGGCGATTTGCGGCGGCAACACGCGCGTGCGGGCGATGCGCATCCACGGCGATCCCTGGGCCGAGGACCCCGCCTGCTATCTGACCGACGCCGAGCTCGGGCTGGAGGCCGGCGATGCCCGCGCGGTGGCCTAGCCTCGCCCTGCTCATGGCGCTGGCGGCGCCGGCCTCGGCGATGCCGGCGCCGGAGCTGTACCGCGAGCATTGCGCCTCCTGCCACGGCGAGGACCGTCTTGGCCGGATGGGCCCGGCGCTGCTCCCTGAGAGCCTCGGCCGGCTCAAGCCCCCGGCGCTCGAGGCCGTGATTCGTGACGGCCGGCCGGCGACGCAGATGCCCGGCTTCGCCGATCGGCTCGACGAAGCCGAGATCGCGGCGCTGGCCGAGTTGGTGCGCACCCCGCTGGCTGAGATGCCACGCTGGGGGGTCGAGGAGATCGAGGCGTCGCGGGTCGTGCTCGTGGCGCCGGAGGCGCTGCCGGACCGGCCGCAGTGGCACACCGATCCACTGAACCTGTTCGTCGTGGTCGAGGCCGGCGACCAGCACGTCACCATTCTCGACGGCGACCGGTTCGAGCCGCTGGCCCGCTTCCCGACGCACTTCGCGCTCCACGGCGGGCCCAAGTTCAGTCCCGACGGGCGCTTCGTCCACCTGATGTCGCGGGACGGCTGGGTGACCCGCTACGATCTGTGGAGCTTGCAGCCGGTCGCTGAGGTCCGCGCCGGGATCAACAGCCGCAACATCGCCATCTCCGACGACGGCCGGGTGATTGCGGTGGCCAACTATCTGCCACACAGCCTCGTGATCCTCGACGCCGCCACGCTGGCGCCGCTCGAGGTCAAGACCGTGGACGATCCGTTCCACAAACGGACCTCGCGGGTCAGCGCCGTCTATCAGGCCGCGCCGCGCCGGAGCTTCATCCTGGCACTCAAGGACCTGCCGGAGATCTGGGAGGTCTCCTACGCGCCCGAGCCGCCGGCGGTGTTCGCCGGCCTCGTCCACAACTACGAGCCGGGGATGGTCGAAGGGCTGGCCGAAACGAGCCCGTTCCCGGTCCGGCGCATCCCCCTGACGGCGCCGCTCGACGATTTCTTCTTCGACCCGACCTACACCAACCTGATCGGTTCCAGCCGCGACGGCGGCAAGGGCGTCGTCGTCAACCTCGATGTGCGTCGCGAGATCGCCGAGCTGCCGCTCCCGGGCCTGCCGCATCTCGGCTCGGGCATCGCCTTCAGTTGGCAGGGCAGGCCGGTGCTCGCGACGCCGCATCTCGGCGAGGCCGCGCTCAGCGTGATCGACCTGAAGAGCTGGCAGGTGGTCGAGCGGGTCGCGACGCTCGGACCGGGCTTCTTCATCCGCGGCCACGAGGCGAGCCCCTACGCCTGGATCGATGTCTCACTCGGCCCCGAGAAGGACAAGCTCCAGATCCTCGACACCCGCACGCTCGAGCTGGTGGCGACATTGCAGCCGGCACCGGGCAAGATCACCGGCCATGTCGAGCTGACGCGCGACGGGCGGTTCGCGCTCGTCTCGGTCTCCGAGATGGACGGCGAGCTGGTCGTCTACGACACCGCCACCTTCGCGGTGGTCAAGCGGCTGCCGATGGTCAAACCGGTCGGCAAGTACAATGTCGGCAACAAGATCAGCCGCTCCCCGGGCACGAGCCACTGAGATGACGGGCACGCTGATCCTCGCCACCCACGGTGTCGACGGCGGGCCGGGCAGCGCCGCGGACCATGCGCGGGCGATCCGGACGCTGGGTGCCTGGAACGAGGTCCGGGTCGGCTGCCTCAAGGCCGAGCCGTCCGTGGCGGCGGCGCTGGTGGGCGCGCCACCACCGCTGACCGTCGTGCCCATGCTCATGAGCGAGGGCTATATCTACGGCCGTCTGCGCGCCGCTTTGGAGCGGGTGGCGCCGTCGCCCACCTGGCGCCTGACCCGGCCGGTGGGCGCGAGCCCGGACCTGCCGGCGCTCGTGCTCGCCCGTGCCGCGGCCGCCTGTCGTGACGCCGGCTGGTCCGCCGCCGGCACGGCACTCCTGCTGGTCGGTCACGGGACCCCGCGCGCCGCGGCCAGCGCCGCCCACGCCCGGCGGATCGCCGCGGCGCTCGCGGGGCGCGGGTTCTCGGATGTCGGCTGCGCCCTTCTGGAGGAGGCACCGACGCCGGCGCGGGCCGCTGCGGCGTTGTCGGGTGAGCGCATCGTCGCCGTCGGGCTGTTCCTCGACAACGGCCCGCACGGCGACGGCGATGTCCGGGCGGCGCTGGCGGAGATCGACCGGCCCTTCGTCTACACCGGCGTCGTCGGCGCCGATCGGGGGCTCGTGCCGCTCATCCTCGCCCTCGCGACCGCGTGCTCACCAGAGCAAGGCCCCGTGTGCTCCGAGAACCGCGCCGGCGATCGTCACCAGCGCGAGGGTCAGCAGCACATGGTGGGCGCGCTGCACCCGGCGCATGATGCGCTCCGGCGCGACGCGCGCCTCGCGGCGGAACCAGTCGTGTAGGAAGAGCGGCTCGGCGACGAACAGGATCACCGTAAAGACCGCCCACAGCGCGAGCATCGCGTGCATCCACCAATAGGCCGGGTCGAGAAATCGGTCCCAGGCGTCGAGGCGATGGGTGAGGTAGAGGCCGGTGGCTCCGGCAATCGTGACGGACCAGCGCGCCTGCCGGCCGAAGCGTCCCTCGACCGCCTCGAACAGGTCGAGCCGCCGGCCGGGCTCGGCGAGCCGGGCGACGGCGGGCAGGATCACCCAGGTCACCATGGCCACGCCACCGATCCAGTGGACGATGGCCAGGACGTGCAGGGCCCGGGCGATGGCGAGGTCGTCCATCCTGCGCTGTCCGCTACAGCCAGGCCATCGGATCGACGCCGATGACGGGCTCGTGCGCGTGGAGGAGACCGAGGTAGAGGAGCAGCGCCGCGACAAGGCGCAGCCATCCTTCGATGGGACGCCAGCCGGGCCGGCGCCGCGCGGTGAGCGTTGCCCAGGCGGCGTCGCCAAGGCGGCGTCGCGCGCGCCGGTCGAGCACGCGGATGCCGAGCCCCGCCATGCCGAGGAAGCTGCCGAACAGCAGGGCGTGGGCGAGGTCGCCGTTGGCAAGGAGATGCGCGGCGGCCCAGAGCGCCACCGCCCAGAGGATCGGGTGCCGCGTGATGCCGACGATCCCGGGACGTGTCGGGTCGAAGCGCGTCGGATCCCCGCCACCGATCGAGAACGGGTTGGGCGCGCCGAGCCCGAACGCGACGAGCAGGCAAGCCGGCGCCATCAGCGCGATGGCCGCCCAGGCCCGCCAGGGCGCGGGATCCCACAGCGGCACGAAGGGCGCTCGTCCGGCGGCGACGATCAGCCACGTCAGCAGCCCTATCGACAGCGCGCTGTAGAGCAGGAGATAGAGGCGCTCGCCGAGCAGCGCGGTAAGGTGGCGGCGCGGGCCCGGCCGCGTCGGCCCGATATGCGCGGCGACGAAGACGAGGAAGACCAGCGCGAGCTCGCCCCAGCCGCCGGTCATGCCGCCAACGGCTGGGGCCGGAGCCGATCGCGCCGCGACCACAACTCGCCGGCGAGTGTATCGGCGGCCGCCGGATCGACGGCGCGCCCGGTCAGCCACAAGGCCATGGCGGCCGTCCCGATCACGGCCGCCACCGGCCCGGGAGCCTCCCAGTCACCACGCCACAGCGCCGTCAGCCGGCTCGGCTCGAGCGGCTCGTCGCGCCACGGCCAGGGGGCCCCGTCAGCGAGGCGCGGCCAGACGATCTCCTGCTCCCCGACGGCCATCAGGGCGACGCTGCGGCAGGGCTTGTCCGGATTGCGCTGGCCCTCACCGCCACCGCCCTTGAAGGTCAGCGCCCGTGGCTGGCCCAGCATCCGCTGCGCGCCGACATGGAGCGGGATGTAGGGGGGATGGAACACGCCCTGGAGCATCGCCGGGGCACCCGCCGGATTGAGCTCGCGGGCGATGCTGTTGATCCCGGTGCGCACCCCGAGGACCGGCTTGAGCGCGAACAGCTCCGCGAGCCGCGCATGAAGGAGCTCGAGCGGCAGATAGGCGAGGCGCCTGGTCTCGAGCTGTTCCGCGGCCTCGCTCGCGCTGCGCGCGATCGGCAGCCCGAGGGCCGCGAGGCCGTGCCGCGTGGTCGCCGGGCCGGCCCCGGCGCAGCCGTGCAGGAGGACGCGGACCCCGACGTCGGCGACCAGCCGCGCGGCGAGGAGGAAGTAAGGGAGCTGGCGGTGCGCGTCGGCGTAGGACGGCCAGTCGAGGTCGGCCGCCGGGAGAGCGCCGACCTTTAGCCGCGCCCGCGCCGCGCGGACCATCCCGCCCAGCTCCTCGACCGTCTCGCCACGATTGCGCAGCACGAGCAGGAAGGCACCGAGTTGCTCGGGCGCGGCGGCGCCGTCGAGGATGACGCCCATCGCGGCCTCGGCCTCGTCCGCCGTGAGCGACCGCGACACGGTCGGCCCGCGGGCGACGATGCGCAGGAAGGGGGCGAGCCCGCTCATCGACCGGACCTCAGACGCCCAGCCGCCGGTGCAGGCGCGCATCGCGGGTCTTGAAGTGATTCACGAACCAGTCGCGCACGGCGCCGGCAAGCGCGCCCCGGTAGTCGGCGTAGGAACCGGCCTCGTGCGCGTCCATGATATCGCGGATCTCGTCGAGGAGGCGCTCGTGGTCGGCCTTGTGCACCTCGTACTCGTCGTAGCGATGCTTGCGCATGATCGTCTCCTCGAGCGCGAAGTGGGCCGAGATGCGGGCGAACACCTCGCCCAGGAAGCGGGCGATCTCGTCATGGTCCGCATCCGCGCCGAGCCGCTCGTGCAGCGCGTTGATGAGGTCGACCAGCTCGCGATGCTCGTGGTCGACGTCCGGGATCCCGGTCTCGAACTCGCGACGCCACTCGATCAGGGGCAAGGGCTAGGCTCCTAGCGCAACACGAAGCCGCCGGCGTCGGCGCGGAAATCGACCGCCAGGCTCTGCTGCGGCGCCAAGCTCACCTCCGCCCGCATCTCGTAATCGAACGCGCCCGGCCGGTCACTGTCCTTGAGCCGCGCCACCAGCTCCCGCTGCCCCGGCTCGACGATGAGCTTGCGATAGATGCGGGCCGGGCCGTCGCCGGCGAGGCCGCCCGGTGCCACCACCTCGTCGAACACCAGGTCGCCGTCAACCAGGAGCTGGACGTGGACCGGCAGCCGCTCGCGCGCACAGGTGTTCGGGCGGCGCTCGGCGGGCGGCAGCTTGGCGATCTCCTCGGCCGAGAGCCTCCGGCAGGCTTCCACCCGCTGCGCGCCGTGGCTCAGGCTGAGCTTGATCTGCGCCTGATCCTCGGGGAACTGGCGGTAGCTCGGCCAGCTCGCGAAGAGGCCCACCATCGCCGCGATGGCGACGAAGAAGACCGTCTGGCCGGCCCAGCGCAGCGGCTCACGCATCGGACGCGGCGAGATGATGCGGTGCCGGCGCCGCCGGGCGCGGGAGCGGGGCGGCGGTAGCGAGGTCCCGCTGGAACTCGGCCACGGCGGCGGCGAGGCGCGCGGCGCCGAGCCGCCCCGCCCAGATCGTGCGGACCCGCTCGCGCGGCACGCGGCGGCGGAGCTGCGGATCGCGCGAGCCGGCGAGGCGCGCCTTGGTCCAGTCGATCCCGAAGCGGTTGTAGCAGGCTGCCTCGCGGCAGCCGGTCAGGAGCACGCCCTCGGCCAGATCCTTGCTCAGCACGTAGTCGATGAAGCTCGGCGGCAGCTGGCCGGTGCAGGCGAGCGCCACGGCGCCGCGCAGACCGTCGAGCGGCACGCCGTGGCGGCAGCCGAACACCAGGACGCGCGGCGCGTCGCGCGGCAGCGCCCGTCCGACGCGCTCGACCTCCTCGCGCAGAGCGGCGATGGTGAGCTCCGGAAGATCGATCCCCGGCACCAGGGCGGAGGCGCGGCGGAACGGCATCGCGGTCGGGCAGGCACCGGCACAGATGCCGCATGCCACGCACAGGCTCGGGTCGACCTGGGCCTCAGCGGAGAAGGGCAGGCCGTCGCTGCGCCCGACCATGGCGATGGCGGCGTAGGGGCAGTCGGCGGCGCAGCGGGCGCAGCCGTTGCAGTTGCCGAGGTCGACCCGCGCCACCGCCGGCTTGCGCAGGGGCGGCAGCCAGGGCATCGCCAAGAGGATGATCAGCAGGGTGGCCGCCGCGCCCCAGGTGAGCGGCCCCGGCAGATGCTCGAGCAGCGGGTAGAGGCCGAGATAGAACCAGTCGAGCTGCAGCGTGCCCGGAACCCGTGCCAAGTCGGCGGGACCTTGGCTCAGCGCCGGATGGACCAGCGACAGCGCGAGGAGCGAGAGGAACGCGCCGACCATCAGGCCGCGTGGCGGGTTGATCCGCGGCTTGGTGATCCGCTGCAGATGCACCCAGAGCAGCACCAGCGTGATCAGCGGCACGGCGATGTGCATGAAGATCATCAGCGTGAAGAAGCGGCTCTCGAGGGCGTCGGGGGCGAGGAAGTTGCGGGCCACTGGTTCGGCGAAGAACGGTAGCTGGTCGAGCCACTCGGTGGAGACGATGGCGACGTACTGGGCGAGGCGGTCCCACACCAGCCAGTAGCCGGTGATCCCGGCGACGTAGACCAGCACCAGGATCGGCACGCCGATGATCCAGCTGAACCAGCGCACCCCGCGATAACGGTCGAGCGACCATTCGCGCAGCAGATGGAGCAGCATGACCACGACGAGACCGTCCGACGCGTAGCGGTGCAGGCTGCGCATGACCCCGGCGAGGTACCATTGCTCGTGCGTCATGTACTCGACGCTGTCGAACGCTTGATGCACGCCGGTGTCGAAGAAGATGTAGACGTAGATCCCGCTCGCCGTGATGATCCAATAGAAGAAGAAGCCGAGCGCGCCGAGATTGACCAGCGGGTTCCACGCCGGCGGGAAGATCGTGCCGAGCGCCGCCTCGGCGCGGTCGAACAGCCAGCGCAGCGGACGACGGGCGTGATCCATCAGGCCGGGCCGGGTCGGGCGCGCCGCCACTCGTGGATCAGGAAGCCCAGGACAAGGAGCAGGCTGGCACCGCCGACCGCGATCCCGATGAAGATCGCGTAGCTGAAATAGTACCGGCCGGTGTTGGGGTTGTAGACCGTGCAGATGAGGCGGACGCGGTCGACCAGTCCTTGCGCCGACCAGATCGAGCGCTCGCGGCCCAGCACCAGATCCTTGAGCGGTTCGACGATCGCCGGCGGCTCGAACACGCCGCCATAGACCTGCTGGTAGACACGGCCCTGCGCGTCGACGACGCTCACCTGGGCCATGTGGTCGAATCCGGCGGGCGACGGGTAGAAGGTGAAGCCGACGGCGCGGCTGAGAGCCTGGACGGTCTCGGCGGAGCCCGAGAGGAAATGCCAGTTGGGCAGGCTCACTCCCTGCGCCCGGGCGAAGCTGCGCATCCGGCTGGGGCTGTCGCCGCGAGCGTCGAAACCGACCGTGATCACGGCGAAGCTGTCCCGGCCGAGCGCCGCCTGTGCCACCTCCACGGCCGGATGGAGACTCGCGACGATGGTCGGGCAGACGTCCGTGCAGCCGGTGTAGACCAGGTTCACGAGGAGCGGGCGGTCACGGAACTCGGCGAGCGCGACGCTGCGGCCCGTGTCGTCGACGAGCGTCAGGTCGGGCAGGGTGCCGCCGAGCGCAGCCTCCGAGATGGCCAGGGCCTCTTCCTCGCTGAGCGGCGCGCGGGCCGCGGCCGGTTCGGCCGAGACCAGCAGCGCGGCGAGCAGGACGACCCACCGCAGGCTCATGCAGTCGCGCCGAGCAGCCAGCGGTCGAGCATGGCACCGCTGAGCAGGAGGGCCAGTTGCGCCAGCGAGGCGCCGAAGGTGCGCATCGCCTGGACGCGCGACGGTTCGCGGACCAGCGCGATGCTCGCCTGGGTGAACCAGGCGCCGCCGACCAGCGCCGCCGCGAGATAGATCATACCCATGCCGTAGAGGGCGGGGAGCAGCGCGACCAACGACAGTGCCACGGTGTGCGCGAGGATCACCTTGGCGCACGTCGCGTCACCGGCGACGACCGGGAGCATCGGCACGCCGGCGCGAGCATAGTCCTCGCGGGCAGCCATGGCGAGGCTCCAGAAATGCGGCGGCGTCCACAGGAACAGGACGACGGCCAGCAGGATCGGGGCGACGCTCGGCGCCGGGTCGACCGCGGCGGCTCCGGCGAGCACGGCGAAGCTGCCGGCGAGCCCGCCGACGACGATGTTGGTCCAGCTCCGCCGCTTCAGCCACAAGGTGTAGATCACACCGTAGGTGAACGCGCCGAGGAAGGTGTAGAGGGCCGCCCAGGCATTGCCGGCGAGCGCGGCGAGAGCCACGGCAGCGGCGAGCAGCGCGGCGATGATCGCGAGCCAGCCGGGCCCCGCCTTGTAGCGGCCGCTGGCGAAGGGCCGACGCGCGGTCCGCCGCATCCGCGCGTCGAGGTCACGCTCGGCCCATTGGTTGAAGGCACCAGAGCTGAGCGAGGCGACGAACACGGCGAGCGCCACGGCGGCGATCCGCCAGGTGTCGGGGAGGGCACCAGGACTGACCGCCACCCCGCCGAGCGCGGCGAGCATGATGACGATGCCGATCCGCGGCTTGAAGACGTCGAGAAAAGTGGCGGCGCGTGTGGTCACGGGTCGAGGTCCTCAGCCCATCGGCCACAGCTCGGAGAGGTACTTCCAGTTGACGAAGTAGTACAGCACGAAGCTGACGAAGAAGACCGAGATCAGGATGTAGGTCCCGGGCAGGTGCCAGGTTCCCGCGCTGCCGTACTCGGCCACCGCGGTGTGCACCTGCAGGCGCGGTGGCATCGGCCCGAGCGCCGCGAGCGCGTTCTCGGCGGTCACCCGGCGGCCGAACAGGATCGTCCAGACGGCGATGATGACGTAGAGCGCACCGCCGACGGTGGCGAGGATCGCGAACAGCCCGTTGAGCCCGAGCATCAGGAAGGCGGCGGCCGGGTAGTCGAAGGCGAGCGTCGCGTCGCTGAAGGTGATGTCCCAGTGACGGCGTGACACGCCGAGGGTCCCCGCACCCATCATGAACAGCGAGATCCCGCCGGCGCCGATCGCGAACAGGTAGGGCTGGATCCGGGCCAGCTTGGGGAACGCCACTTCGCGCTGGAAGATCAGCGGCAGCACCAGGTAGGTGACGGCCATGAAGGCGAGCGTCGTGCCGGTGACCACGGTGGCGTGGAAATGCCCGGGTACGTACAGCGTGTTGTGCATCATGATGTTGATCTGCTCGGTGCCGAGCACGACCCCCGAGATGCCGCCGAGGAAGCCGAACAGCACCAGCGACAGGAACATTCCGGCGAAGGCCGGATTGTTCCACGGCGCCTTGCGCAGCCATTCGAAGGCGCCGTTGACGTAGCCGTTCTTGCGCTGCGCCGCCTCGATGGCACCCGGCACGGTCATGCCGTGGATCATGCTGCCGAGCACGGCGAGGTACATGGCGTAGGAGGTGTTGAACACCTTCCACTCGGAGCTCAGCCCGGGCTCGACCAGCATGTGGTGCGCCGAGGCGAGCTGCAGGAACAGGATGTACATCAGGAACGCGCCGCGGCTGACCTTCTCCGAGAGCGGCTTGGCGCCGACCGTGACGGCAGCGATCAGGTACCAGATCGCGACATGGGCCGAGACGTTGATCTGCTGCGAACTGTGGCCCATCCCCCACCACACCAGCTTGTACATCACCGTGTCGATGTGGCTGATGTAGCCGAGCGACCAGAGCCAGGTCGGAATCAGGATCACCGCGCCGGAGGCGAGGGTGAAGAAGGCGATGATGCAGGCGGTGAGCGCGCCGAAGGTGACGAGCGGGATCGAGCCCTCATAGGTCTGCTCGTCCTTGGCGATGACCAGCGTGCCGAGGAAGATGCAGCAGCCGATCAGGGCGCCGACGGCGAACAGGATCAGGCCGAGATAGAAGTTCGGCGACGCCTGCATCGGCACATAGGAGGTGAACATCACGCTGGAGTCGCCCTGGAGCACGGCGACGTTGGTGAGCAGCCCGCCGATCAGCATCAGCGCGAAGGCGACCCAGCCGAGGCGCGGCGCGGCGAGGCGGCTGTTCAGCAGGATCGCCGAGGCGAAGTAGAGGACGGCAATTTCGAAGAAGATGATCCACAAGAGCAGCACGTCGAGGCCGTGCGCGGTGAGCACGAGGTAGAACATGTCCGAGGAAAGGAGGTGTACGGCCGGCCAGCGGGTCAGCGCGACGAGCAGGCCGAAGACGCCGCCGATCGCCAGGAAGACGACCGCCGCGATCGCGTTCGCCTTGATCAAGCGCTCCGCCGCGAGGTCGATCTGCAGACCGGTCACCGGGCAGGAGCGGAATCGCGCCGCGAGGGCGCCGATCATCCCCGCCTGGGCTGCGCTCGTGGCCATGGCTCAGCCTCCCGCTGCCGCGTCGACGACGCGGATGCGCCCGGTCATCTGATGGTGACCGGCGCCGCAGAACTCGTTGCAGACGATGCCGAACACCCCGCTCGTCGTCGGCGTGATGGTCAGCACGTGCTCGATTCCCGGGTGGACCTGCACGTTGATGTTCACGGGTTGCAGCGACAGGCCGTGCTGCCAGTCCGCCGACGACAGGTGCAGGCGGTAGGTCTGGCCGCGCTCGAGCTCGAGCACCGGCCACCACTCCCACAGGCGCCCCAGCAGGTAGACATCGCTGCCGGGGGGCGGCCGGACCAGCGGCACGCCACTCTCGCCTTCCTCGCCGACCTGGTAAGTCTCGGTGAACGCCTCGGTGCGACTGACGAACACGTCGGGGGCGATGCGGTAGACCTCCGTCGAGAGGTTCTGCCGGCCCTCCAGGTGCCACCAGATCATCATGAAGAACATGATGACGCCCCAGAGGAACGCGATCACGATCCAGACGAGCTCGCCGCGGGCGACCGGCTCGTTCCACCAGATCCGTGTCTCGGGTGGCTGGATGGCCATGGCGTCCTCCCTAGCGGGCGATCGGGATCTGGCTCAGCTCCATGACGCCCCACAGCAGGTACAACACCGCCGGGGAGGTCACGCCGAGGAACAAGAGCAGGAAGGGATTGTCGAGCAGGCGCTGCATGAACGGCACCCGCTCGCGGGCGGTCGGCGCGGCGGTCGGTTCGGCCATGGGTCCGGCTCCCGTCGGTCTAGGCACGGCTCCATGCTTGGGCCGGCCGCGGCCTGTCCGCCTTGATCGCGGTCAAGGGAAAGGGCGGCGGCGGCCCTACTCTGGGTCGCCGCAGAGATGCCGCCCCGGGAGGTCCGATGCGCACGCTAGCGACGCTGTCCGCCGCTGTAATTCTCGCGCTCGGGCCAGAGGCCCGCGCCGACGGAGATCCGGTCAAGGGCGAGAAGGTCTTCGCCAAGTGCAAGACCTGTCACGAGATCGCCTCGGACAAGAACAAGGTCGGGCCGACCCTGCAGGGCGTGATCGGCCGGAAGGCAGGTACTGTTCCCGGCTTCAAATACTCCGAGGCGATGTTGGGCTCAGGCGTGGTCTGGGACGCCGAGACGATCGCCGAGTACTCGCGACGGCCGAAGGAGTTCATCCCCGGCAACAAGATGGTCTTCGGCGGTCTCAAGAAGGACGACGAGGTCGAGGACCTGATCGCCTTCATCGAGAGCAAGTGCTGCTCGTGAGGTGAGCGGGCGGCCCGCGGTGGGGATGTCGTACCTCCGCCGCCGTCGCGTCCTGCAGATCACCGCGGCGGCCGCGGCCTGCGTCGGCCTGTCCGGATCGCGCACCGAGCGTCCGGTGCTCCGTTGGGTGGGCTCGGCGCTCGGGGCGCAGGCCTCGCTGACCCTCGATCACCCCGATGCGGCTCGCGCGCGGCGGCTGCTCGCGCTGGCGCTGGCGGAGATCGATCGTCTCGACCGGATCTTCAGCCTGCAGCGACGCGACAGCAGCGTCAGCCGTCTCAACCGCGACGGGCGTCTCGCCCGACCACCGGCGGACCTGGTCGCGGTCCTCGAGCTGGCGGCACGGGTCTCGGGGCTCAGCGGGGGGGCGTTCGACGTGACGGTTCAGCCGCTGTGGCGCGTGCTCGCCGAGACAGCGCGCGACGGTGCACCGGACCGCCGCGAGGTGGCCCGTGCCGCGGCGCTGATCGACTGGCGTGCGGTCGACGTGGCGCGCGCCGCAGTGGTTCTGGCCCGGCCCGGCATGGCGATCACGCTCAACGGCATCGCGCAGGGCTACATCACCGACCGGGTGGCGGATCTGCTGCGCGACGGCGGGCTCGACCACGCGCTCGTCAGCCTCGGCGAGACGCGCGCGATCGGGTCGAACCCAGCCAGCGGGCACTGGCGGGTGGCGACTGCCGCGGGACCGCTCGAGCTGTGCGACGAGGCCGTCGCCGTCTCCGGGCCGCCTCCGCTCGGAGGCAATCCGGCACGGCCCAACCTGATCGATCCGCGTGCGGCGGTGTCTCTTGCCGCACCGCCGAACGCGGTCGTACGCGCGCCCCGCGCCGCCGTCGCCGACGCCCTGTCGACCGCGCTGGTCGTAGCGGACGACACCGCGCGCGAGTCGATCCTCGCCGTCCTGCCGAGCCTCGGAGTGCGTGCATGGCTAGGGTGAGAGGCTGTCGAGCGCGCGGACGATCGCGTCCAGCCCGTCGGTCAACGCCGCCGGGCCGGGTTGCAGGATCAGCGGCGACTTGATCTCGTGGACACGCCCGGCGACCACCGCCGGCAGGTCCGCCCAGCCCGGCCGCCGGGCGATGCGCTCGGGCCGCACCTTCTTGCCGCACCAGGACGCCAGAATGACCTCGGGACGCGCCGCCAGCACCGCGTCCGGACTGACGATCCGATCCTTGGCCGCTGCCGCCCCGCGCAGCTCCGTGAACACGTCGATCCCGCCGGCGATCTCGATCAGCTCCGAGACCCAGCCGATGCCGGCGATCAGCGGATCGTCCCATTCCTCGAAGTAGACCCGCGGCCGCGGCCGCCCCACGCGGCGGTTCCGCACGGCCTCCAGCCGCCGCTCGAGATCGCGGGCGAGCCGTTCGCCCTTCTCGCGCGCGTCGACCAGTGCGCCGACCGTCCGGACCATGGCGAGGATGCCAGCCACGTCGCGCTGGTTGAAGGCGTGGAGGGCGACGCCGGCGCGGACCAAGTCGGCGGCGATGTCGGCCTGGAGATCCGAGAAGGTCAGCACGAGGTCGGGCCGGAGCGCCAGGATCTTAGGGATGTCGGCGGAGACGAACGCGGCGACCCGCGGCTTCTCGCGCCGCACCCGTGGCGGCCGCACCGCATAGCCGGAGACCCCCACGATCCGTCGGTCCTCGCCCAGGAGATAGAGGGTCTCGACGGTCTCCTCGGTGAGGCAGACGATACGTTCCGGTGGGAAGGGCATCGGGCCGGGCCTGTGATGGCTGACTGAGCTCGATTCTGGGCGCCAGCCTACTGCTCGCCGTTGCCGCGTCGACGCCGACGTGGCCGACACCTATGCTCCGCGGCATGGTTGAGGACAGCTCTGTCGTCCGCTCCGAGGTTTGCCGCCGAGATGCTGTGGCCTTGGACGGCCCGGACGCGGACACGGTCCTCGCCTACCTCGACTGGGGGGCGCCCAATCCGGCATGGACGGTCGTCTGCGTCCACGGCCTGACCCGCAACGCACACGACTTCGACATGCTCGCCGAGGCGTTGGCCGCGCGTGGCGCGCGCGTGCTCGCCTTCGATGTCGCCGGACGCGGGCGCAGCTCGTGGCTGGCCGATGCGAACGACTACCGGGCCGCGGTCTACGCCCGTCAGCTCGCTCGCGCGCTCGCCCTGCTCGGGCTCGAGTCGGTCGACTGGGTCGGCACCTCGATGGGCGGGCTCATCGGGATGGCGATCGCCGCGGGTCAGGAGTCGCCGATCCGCCGCCTTGTGCTGAACGACATAGGGCCGTTCCTGCCGCGTCAGGCGGTGCGCACGATCCAGGGCTATGTCGGGCTCGATCCCGGGTTCGCGAGCCTCGCCGAGGCCGAGGCGTACTTGCGCCGCATCCACGCGCCATTCGGCCCGCTGACCGACGCGCAGTGGCGCCACCTCGCCGAACACAGCGTGCGCGCCGACGGCGGGCGCCTGCGGCTGCACTACGATCCGCGCATCGCGCAGGCCTTCGCCGAACTGGCCGACGCGGATGTCGACCTGTGGGAGCAGTGGGAGCGGATACGATGTCCGGTGCTCGTGCTGCGCGGGGCGCAGAGCGAGCTGCTCACGCCGGAGACGTTCGCCGCGATGCAGCGGCGCGGGCCATGCGCCGCGGGCGTGACGATCCCCGCGGTCGGCCATGCCCCGGCGCTGATGGCGCAGGACCAGATCGCCATCGTCGCCGATTGGCTCGCTCCGGCGCCGGGCGGATCTCCCTAGTAGCGGGTCACCGCGCCCGCCTCCGTCGCGGTGCGGTCGAGCCGGGTTGCGGGCTGGCAGATGAACGCATGAGGTCGCTCGGGCAGCGAACCGTTCAACCTTCGCTGGGGTGAGGTGAAGGGCAACCGCCGGCTCCGGTCCGTGGTCAGTCGCCGGCAGCGGGAGCCGTCGGCACGGCTCGAGGCGCTGCTGCTGCATGCGCCGAGCACTGGAGCCGCTCGGTATCGCCCGAGACGCGGCCGTCGGTCATTCGATCTTCGAGCGCCACGCGGCACGGCCGAAGATCACGACCTTGCCGCGCTCTGCGTTGCGCTCACCCAGAGCCTGTTCATCGACCCCGACCGCGACGGGGTCGGCGGCCTGCTCCGCCGCCTGTCGCAGATGGGCGGCAGCATCGCCATCGACGATTTCGCACCGCCTACTCGTCGCTGACCAACCTCGAGCGGCTGCCGGTCGACGCGATCAAGATCGGCCGCTCGTTCATCGGCGAGGTCGGGCGGGATCTGGACGGCGAGGCGATCATCAAGGCGACCCTTGGGCTCGCCCGGAGCCTCGGCGAGAGCACGATTCCCTCCTCGCCGCCGGCTGCGAGCGGGCCCAG
>CALKJU010000004.1 GCA_937995535.1 uncultured Alphaproteobacteria bacterium | reverse complement strand
TGACCCATTCACGGCACCCTCCATTCGAACGTGCCTTGCCCCGGAAAACTTACCGATCGCGCGTCTCGTCCAGTAACAATACCTACGCTGTACGCTGCACCACGCCTACAAAAACCCGTACGGATCGACATCCACCTGCATGGTCACCGCGCCGGGGAGCCTGATCCTGTCTAGCCAGCCGCGCAGCCACTGCGGGAGGTCGATGTGCGGGTCGGCGCGTACGAGAAGCCGCTCGCGCCAGCGGCCGCGGAGCAGGCTCAAGGGTGCCGGGGCCGGGCCCCAGACCTGGACGCCGTCGGTCGCGGGCACGAGCGATGCGAGGTGGCGGGCCTCGGATCGGACCCGCTCGGCGTCGCGGCCGGCGAGAATGATCGCCGCGAGGCGGCCGAAGGGCGGCATGCCGCCGTCCCGCCGCTCGGCCAGCTCGGCGGCGAGGAAGGCGTCCTTGTCGCCGCGGGCGAGCGCCTGCATCACCGGATGATCGGGCAGGTGCGTCTGGATCAGCACCCGACCTGGCCGGCTCGCGCGCCCGGCGCGGCCGGCGACCTGGTAAAGGAGCTGGAAGGTCCGCTCCGACGCGCGCAGATCGCCGCCGGCGAGACCGAGGTCGGCATCGACCACGCCGACCAGCGTGAGCTGCGGGAAATGGTGGCCCTTGGCGATGATCTGCGTGCCGATCAGCACGTCGATCTGGCGGTTCTCGACCGCGCGGACCAGTTCCGCGATCGCCGCGGCGCCGCTCACCGTGTCGCTCGTCATCAGCGCGATGCGGGCCGCGGGCAGCAGCGTCGCCACCTCCTCCTGGACGCGCTCGACGCCCGGGCCGGAGACGGCGAGACGGTCGACCGCGCCGCACGCCGGGCAGTGCTCGGGCAGCGGCGCACTGAACCCGCAATGGTGGCAGACGATCCGCTGCCGCAGGCGGTGGGTGACGAGCCAGGCGGAGCAGTTGGGACATTGCAGCCGGTGCCCGCAGGCGCGGCAGATGGTCAGCGGCGCGTAGCCGCGGCGGTTGAGGAACAGCAGTGACTGCTCGCCGGCGGAAAAGGTCTCGACGAGGCCCGTGCGCAACGGCGGGCTGAGGAAGCCGCCGCGCGGCGGCGGGTCGCGGCGGAGGTCGACCAGGCGCATCGCCGGTGGCGCCGCCGCGCCGAAGCGCGCGGGCAGGATGAGGTGGCGCCAGCCGGGCTCGGGCGGCGGGCCGCCGGCTACCGCACCGGCGCGCACCGCGGTCTCGAGCGCCGGGGTCGCGGTCGCCAGCACCAGTGGGCAGCCCTCGAGCCGTGCCCGGGCGAGGGCCATGTCGCGGGCATGGTAGAGTACGCCGTCCCCCTGCTTGAAGCTCTGGTCGTGCTCCTCGTCGACGACGATCACGCCGAGCCCGGTGAGCGGCAGGAACAGCGCCGAGCGGGCGCCGACCACGACCGGCACGCGGCCCTCCGCGACCCGCCGCCAGCCCTTGCGCCGCTGCGCGCCGGTCAGCCCGGAGTGCCAGGCGAGCGGCGGCGCGCCGAAGCGGCGGGTGAAGCGGTCGAGCCACTGCGCGCTCAGCGCGATCTCGGGCAGGAGCACGAGCGCGCGGCGGCCGGCGGCGAGCGCCGTCGCCACGGCCTCGAAATAGACCTCGGTCTTGCCCGCGCCCGGCACGCCCTCGAGCAGCGCCACCTCGGCCCCGCCGGCGCCGACCATCGCGCGCAGCGCCGCTGCCGCCTCCTGCTGCGCCGGCGACAGCGTCACCCCGGCGCGCGTCGGGTCCGGCGCCGGATCGCTCTCCGGCGGCAGCTCCACGACCTCGAGCAGGCCCGCGCGCAGCATCGCCTGGACGACGCCGGTGCCGACCCCTGCGGCGCGAGCCAGCTCGGCCGCCGGCAAGGGCCGCCCGACCGCGAGGACGGCGCGCCGCTGCGCCGAGAGCCGGGCCGCTTCGCGCGGGCGCGGCGTAGGCCGCAACGCGAGGCGCGGCGGCTCGGGATCGAGCGCCGCCGGCACGCTCATCGCCATGCGCAGCACCGAGCCGAGAGGCGCCAGCGTCTCCCGCGCCACATGCTCGACCAGCGCGCGGACCGCGGGCGGCAGCGGTGGGGCGAGAAGCTCGGGCCCGAGGTCGCGGAGCTTGGCTGCGGCGGCCCGGCGGGGTCCCGGCCGGTCCCAGACCACGCCGATGGTCTCGCGCCCGGCGAACGGCACGTGCACGAACGCGCCCACGGGCGGCGCCGTCGCGCCCGCGCGGTAATCGAACGGGCCGTCGACGGGCAGTGGCACCACGACGGGGACGATGGCGGCGGACATGCGGCGTGCCGCGCGTGCTAGCATGCGCTCGCTGCGGCGGTAAGAGTGGGCAGGCGGTGGCGTGCAGCGACGAGATCCACGAGATCCTGGCCGGGTGGCGCGGTTGGTTGGCCGGCGAGCGCCGCCTCGCGCCGCGCAGTGTCGCGGCCTACGAGCGCGACGTCGCGGCGTTCCTCACGTTCGTCGCCCGGCACCGCGGTGGCGCGCCCGACCTGCGCGGGCTCGTCGGTCTGCGCACGGCCGACTTCCGCGCCTGGCTCGCGGCGCGTCACACCGAGGGCCTGGCCCGCAGCTCGACTGCGCGGGCGATGGCCGCCGTGCGCAGCCTCTACGGCTACCTCGACCGGCGCCACGAGCTGCACAATCCGGCGCTGAAGGCGATGCGCACCCCGCGCTTCCACCGCGCCCTGCCGCGTCCGCTCTCGCCCGAGCAGGCGGCGGCGGTGACCACGACGGTCGGCGAGCTGGCCCAGGCGCCCTGGCTCGCAGCTCGCGACACAGCGGTCCTGCTCCTGCTCTACGGTGCCGGGCTGCGGATCGGCGAGGCGCTGGCGCTGTCCCGCGCCGCCCTCGGCGCGGACCCGCGCCGGCTCGAGGTGCTCCGGATCCGCGGCAAGGGTGGCAAGGAGCGGCTGGTCCCGCTGTTGCCGGTGATCGGCGAGGCGCTGGCCGCCTATCTCGCCGCCTGTCCCTGGCCCCTCGAAAGCGAGCAGGCGGTGTTCCGCGGCGCACGAGGCGGCCCGCTGCACCCCTCGATCGTCCAGCAGCAGGTGCGGCAGCTCCGCGCGATGCTGGGGCTGCCGGAAACGGCCACACCCCATGCGCTGCGCCACTCTTTCGCCACCCATCTCCTCGCCGATGGGGCCGATCTGCGCGTCATCCAGGAGCTGCTCGGCCACGCCAGCCTGTCGACGACCCAGGGCTACACCGCCGTGGATGCGGCACGGCTGTTGCGCATCCATGCCGGCGCGCATCCGCGCGGCTGACGGCGCGCTGCGGTTGCTGTAGCGGTTTCAACGGCTTATAGCGGCGCTGCATGTCGGGACCCCAGTGCCCGCGGCAACCCGGCCGAGGGCGGATAGCTTATCCTTGCGTGCACTGGCCGTCGTTCTGGCGATCCTGGCGGCGCTCGCCGCCGCCGCTGGGTTCCTGCTGCCGCGTGTGGTCGACGCCAACGCCGTGCGCGCGCGCCTCGTCGCCGAGCTGCAGACCGCGACCGGTACGCCGATCAGCGTCCGCGGCGCGGCGGAGCTGAGCCTGCTGCCGCGGCCGGTGCTGAGCATCGGCCGGGTCGCCATCGGCCAGCCGGGCGGTGCCGGACCACTCCTCGACGCCGACCGCGTCGATCTGGTCCTGCGCCCGGCCCCGCTGCTCGCCGGGCGGAGCGAGATCGAGAGCGTGCGACTGGTCCGCCCGCGGCTCGTGGCACCGCGCCCGGCGGCCGACCTGGCCGGGCTGCTCGGCGCCGCCGCCACCGGCGGCGGGGCGCTCGCCTCGATCGAGGTCGTCGACGGCCGGCTCGCCCTCGGCGCCGCGCCGGATCTCGAGGTCGGCCAGGTCTCGCTCGCGCTCGAGCGTGACGCCGGTGGCGCCTTCACCGTCGCCGGCCAGGGCCGGTGGCAGGATCACGAGCTCCGCGTCGATGCCAAGGGCCGGCTGACCGGCCCAGGACGGCCGCTGCCGGTCGAGCTCGCGCTCCTGGTAGGCACTGGCAACACGTTGCGCTTCGCCGGGTCGCTCGCGGCCGCCGACGGTGTCTTGGCCGCCGACGGCACGGTCGGCCTCGAGGCGATCGACGCGGCCATCCCGGTGCGCCTGCTGCTCGCAGCCGGCGGGCTCGGCGCGCCGGCGGAGGCACTGGCACTGGGTCCGGCTGCCGCCGAGGGCCGACTGCAGAGCGATGTGGCCGGCTGGCGGCTGTCGCTGACGCGCCTGACCGCCCCGGGCACCGACCTGGCCGTCGAGGCGAGCCGCGCGCGCGCCAGTGGCGCGCTGCAGCTGACGGTCAACGGCGCTCGCCTGCGCCTCCCGGAAACGTCGCCGGCGAGGCTTCGGCAGGGCGCGACGACGCTGCTCGCGGCCGGCATCGAGGGAACGGTCGAGCTGCGCCTTGCCGAGCTGCGGCTGCGCGAGCGGGCCCTGAGCGATGTCCGCCTCGCGACGCGCCTGCTCGGCGCGGCTGGGATGACGATCGACCGCGCCAGTGCCCGGCTGCCGGGCAATGCCGAGGTCGCCCTGAGCGGCCGGGTCGAGATCGTCGACGGCAGGTCGCTGCTGCGCGGCGACGCCAGCCTTGCGGCCCCCGAGCTGCCGGAGCTGCTCGGCTGGCTGGGGCTGCCGACGCTACCGGTCGGGCCCGACCGGCTGCGCCGTCTGACCGCCGCCGGAGGGATCGAGGTCGGCGCCGACAGCCTGGCGCTGCGCGACCTCGACCTGCGGGTCGACGGCAGCCGCGTGCAGGGCTCGCTCGCCGCTGCCGTGGGCGGCGCGCGGCCGCAGGTTGCCCTCGATCTCGTCGTCGACCGGCTGAGCCTGGACGGCTACCTGCCAGAGGACGATCCGGGCCTGCTCGGCGCGGCGCTGCAGGCGCTGGCGGAACGGGCGGACGTCGCCGTCGACCTCGAGCTGGGCGCGCTCGCTTGGCGCGGCGCGCGCATCGAGGGTGTACGCCTCGAGGCCGAACTCGTCGAACGGCTGCTCACGCTGCGCCGGTTCTCGGCGGGTGAGGCTGCCGAGGCCGAGATCAATCTGGTCGGCACGGTCGCCCTCGCCGCGGGCGAGGTCTCGCTCGCGCTCGATGCGCGCCTCGAGCGCCCGGCCCGGCTGCTCCGGCTCGCCGGACTGGACCTGCCGCCGGCCCTGCTGCGCTTGGCTCCGGTCAGAATCGACGGCACCGTCCGCAGCGATGGCGCCGGCTACGCCGTCGAGCTGGCGGCGGCGCTGCCCGGGCTCGTCGTCGACGCGACGACGCGTCTGCCGCGCGATCTCGCGAGCCGGCCCGAGCGCCTCCAGCTCGACGCGCGGGCCGAGAGCCTCACGGACCTGCTGGCGCGGCTGGGCGTTCCGGGGCGGACCGGACCGGGGCTCGCGGGGCCGGCCAGCCTCGTGCTCGACCTGGCGCGCACCACCCCCGGTGTCGAGGCCGATCTCGACCTGCGGCTCGGGTCGAGCGCGCTGCGTGGGCGCATCGCCGCGGCGACCACGGACGGCCGGCCGCGGCTCGATGGCACGGTGTCCGTCACCGCACTGGCGCCGGAACTCGTCCTCATGGCGCTCGAGACCGCAGAGCTGACCCTCGGTGCTCCGGCCGGGCCGCCCAGCCGTTGGCCCGGAGCATGGCCGCGCCAGCCGCTCGACTGGCGCTGGCTCGGCGCTGCCGAGCTCGCGCTCGCGCTCGACTGGCCATCGGTCGACGGGCGCGGGACCGGACGGATCGGCCTCGCCGGCGGAACGCTCGAGGTCCTCGCCAACGCCGCACCCCTCGCCGACGGCGAGCTCGACGGGCGCCTCGTGCTGCAGCAGCGCGGCGATGCGGCGCGGCTCGAGATCGCGGGACGGCTGGGCGGCGCCCAGGCGCAGCGGCTGCTGCCACTTGCGGGGCTGCGCGACGGCGTCGAGGGCAGGGTCGACCTCGCCGTCGAGGTTGCGGGCGTCGGCCGGTCGATCGCCGATCTGGTCGGCGGTCTCGCTGGCGCCGGGCATCTCGAGCTGCGCAGCGGCCGCGTCGCCGGCCTGCGCCTCGCACCCCTGGCCGACATTCTCCTCGCGCCCGACCTGCGGGTCGACAGCCTCGCCGGCGAGTTCACGATCGCGCGCGGCACGCTTGCCGCGGACGGGCTGCGTCTGACTTCGCCGGTGGCCGCCGCGCGGCTCGATCTTCGCCTCGATCTGCTCGCCTGGATCCTCGAGGCGGCGGTCGACCCGGACGATCCGGCGCTTCCGGTACTGCGGCTGCTCGGACCGCCGGGGCGGATCCGGACGCTGCCGCCGGCCACCGAGTAGGCGGCCTCAGTCCGCCGGGCCGAGCATCCGCTCCGGCCGGACCCACTCCTCGAACTGCGCCTCGTCGAGCAGCCCCAGCGCGATCGCCGCCTCTTTCAGCGTGGTCCCCTCGCGATGCGCCTTCTTCGCCACCTTGGCCGCGTTGTCGTAGCCGATCTTGGGGTTGAGCGCGGTCACCAGCATCAGGCTCTCGTGCAGCAATTTGGCGATCCGCTCGCGGTCGGCCTCGATCCCGACGACGCAGTTGTCGGTGAAGCTGCGGCAGGCGTCGGCGAGCAGGCGGATCGACTGCAGCACGTTGTGGATGATCACGGGCTTGAAGACGTTGAGCTCGAAATGGCCGTTGGTGCCGCCCACGGTCACCGCCACGTGGTTGCCGATCACCTGGGCGCAGACCATGGTCAAGGCCTCGCACTGGGTCGGGTTGACCTTGCCGGGCATGATCGAGCTGCCGGGCTCGTTCTCCGGCAGCTTCAGCTCGCCCAGCCCGCAGCGCGGGCCCGAGCCCAAGAGCCGGATGTCGTTGGCGATCTTCATCAGGCTGGCCGCCAGGACGTTCAAGGCGCCGGAGACCTCGACCATCGCGTCGTGGCTCGCCAGAGCCTCGAACTTGTTGGCGGCCGTGACGAAGGGCAGGCCGGTGATCGCCGCCACCTCGGCCGCGAAGGCCTCGGCGAAGCCCTTCTTGGTGTTGAGCCCGGTCCCGACCGCGGTGCCGCCCTGCGCCAGCGGCCAGACCCGCGGCAAGGTCGCCTTCACCCGCTCGATGCCGAGCTGGACCTGGGTAGCGTAGCCCGAGAACTCCTGGCCGAGCGTGAGCGGCGTCGCGTCCTGCAGATGGGTGCGGCCGATCTTGATGATGTCGGCGAACGCCTGCTGCTTGGCGACCAGCGCCTTGTGGAGGTGCTCGAGCGCCGGGAGGAGCGCGTGGACGAGCTGCTCGCCGGTGGCGATGTGCATCGCCGTGGGGAAGGTGTCGTTCGAGGACTGGCCGCGGTTGACGTGATCGTTGGGGTGGACGGCCTTGCCACCGCGCGCCTGGCCGAGCAGCTCGGCCGCCCGGTTGGCGATCACCTCGTTGGCGTTCATGTTGCTCTGGGTGCCGGAGCCGGTCTGCCAGACGACCAGCGGGAACTCCTCGCCGTGGCGGCCGTCGACCACCTCCTGCGCGGCCGCGGCGATCGCCTCGCCGAGCTTGCCGTCGAGCTGGCCCAGCCGCGTATTGACCCGCGCCGCGGCGAGCTTGACGATGCCCAAGGCACGGACCAAAGGCGCCGGCATCCGCTCGCCGCCGATCCGGAAATTCTGCAAGGAGCGCTGGGTCTGGGCACCCCAGTAGCGGTGCGCCGGCACCTCGATCGGCCCGAAGCTGTCGGTCTCGATGCGGACGTCGCTCATGGCGGGCACTCCCTTGCTCGCAGCGGCGCGATCTGCGGCGCGAACGCCCGGCAGGTCAATCGCCGCCGGCGTCGCAGCGGCTCAGGCGACCGCCGGCCGCCACCGCCGCGCGGCCGAGCGCGCCGGAGATAGGGCCGATAGTGTGGCGACCGGGGTCACGCAGGTGGTTGGCCAGCTCTCGCCGATGTCCGCGCGCCTGGTGCCCGGCGACAGCAGGCCAACGACCAGCTCCGGCCGGTGCGCCGTGGCGCGGTGCTCGTCGCGGGCAAGGGTGAGGTCGGAGGAACAGCGGTCCCTCTCGGCAACCTCGACGAGCGAGTTGGTCCTTTCACCCGATTCGGTCGAGGAAGGCCGCGGCGCGGGTCAGGTCGGGGAACGGACGGACGACGACCAGGCGACCGAGCCCGGCGCGCGACGAGACGTTACTTCTTGCGGAAGCGGTCGAGCGAGACGACCTCGGCGCCGCCATCGGGAACCTGCTCGGCGGGCTGGACGGGCTTCGGCCGCGGGCTGGCGAGCAGGCGGGTGGGCGGCTCGGCGGCCGTCTCGGCGATCGGCTCGAGGGTGAACTGCAGGCCGAACTCGACGCCCGGATCGGCGAAGACGCGGACCGCCTCGTAGGGGATCCAGAGCCGCTGCAGCTGATCGTTGAAGCTCAGCGTGACGCCGAAGCCGTGGTCGTCGACCTGCAGGTCCCAGTACTGGTGCTGGATGACGACGGTCATGTCGCCCGGATAGCGCTCGCGCAGATGCTCGGGCATCTCGACGCCCGGATGGCCGGTGCGGAAGGTGATGTAGAAATGGTGCGGCGGGGTCAGGCCGTGCTCGGCGACGCCGCGCAGCACGTCGCGCACCACGGTGCGCAGCGCCGCCTCGACCATCCGGCCGTACTCGACACGCTCCCGGCGCATCTCGACCAGCACTCCTTCGCCAGAGCAGAGGTGGGGGGCTTCTGTTGCCCGGCGCCCCCCGGGCCGCGCTTACTGTCGCTTACGCGGCAGCAGCGAGAGCCATACGGTTATCGTTGGCACTTGTACGATCGGCCCGATAACGGCGGTACCATGCCGGGCGAAAACTGCACCTTTACTGCGCACGTCGATCCTGATTCGCCCCCGTGCTCGGGACCAACAGGCCCCAGAGATTGGTGGAGGCGCCGGGCTCTGCCCCCGGGTCCGCAACGCCTATTCCGCGCAGCGTTTATCGCCATAGCCGGACGAGCCGGCCGACCAGATATAGGCGATGGCGGGCGCCAGTGCAAAGGCCCTTGCGTCGGCCCCACCCGCGCGCGCACTAGCGCGCAGCGTCGGTACACCGGGGTGCAGCATGCCGCTCGATCGTGACAAGCTGGCCGAGATTGAGGCGCAGCGGGCCGAGGCGCACACCACCCGGCGGGCGACCGTGCCGGCGCTCGAGGAGCTGCTCTACCAGCCGCTCCCGGTGCTCGACCACGGCTTCGTGCGGCTGATCGACTACATGGGCGACGACGCGGCGATCGTGCAGGCGGCGCGGGTCAGCTACGGCAAGGGCACCAAGCGCAGCCAGACCGACCAGGGGCTGATCCGCTACCTGATGCGCCATCGCCATACCAGCCCGTTCGAGATGTGCGAGATCAAGCTGCACCTGAAGATGCCGATCTTCGTGGCGCGCCAGTGGATCCGCCACCGCACGGCGAGCCTCAACGAGTACTCGGCCCGCTACTCGATCCTCGATCGCGAGTTCTACGTGCCCGACCGCGACTATCTGGAGAGCCAGCGGAGCCGCAAGGCGCCGCGCGCCGAGGCCGCGCAATCCGCGCTGTTCGAGCTCGAGCTGCCCGAGCCCGAGGCGACCGCCGCGCAGTCGACGCGCAACAAGCAGGGCCGCGAGGCGGTGCTCGACCAGGCCGAGGCGTTCGACGCCACCGACCGGATCAAGCGCGAGAGCGAGCGGGCGCACACCTTCTACGCCAGGCTGCTCAACGAGCGCCCCGACGGCAGCGTGATCGAGCCGGACCGTCCGGGTCTTGCCCGCGAGCTCGCCCGCATCGTCCTGCCGCTCAACACCTACACCCAGCTCTACTGGAAGATCGACCTGCACAACCTGTTGCACTTCTTGAGTCTGCGTGCGGACAGCCACGCGCAGTACGAGATCCGCGCCTACGCCGAGCTCATCGCCGGCCTGGTCGAGCGCTGGGTGCCGCTGACCGCGGCAGCGTTCGCCGAGTATCGCAGCCGTGGGCTCAACCTCTCCGCCACCGCCACGGCCGTCCTTCGCCGCCGCCTGCGCGGCGAGACCGTGTCGCAGGCCGACAGTGGGCTCTCGGCGCGCGAGTGGCGCGAGCTGATCGAGGCGCTTCCGGAACTCGGTGGCGCCGCCTAGCCGGGCGGGGTCTCGCCACGGCAGAGGAGCAGGATCACCGCGAAGGCGACCACGGTCAGGAGCAGCGCCACATAGATCAGCGCGGTGAAGCCGAACGCAAGCGCGACCACCACCATGACCAGGAGCCCGGCGACCGCGACGATCCCGAGCGTGCCCAGCGCGTCGCCGATGCCCGTCATGAGTTCCTCCCACCCTCGCTGGCGGGACCCTGTCTAGCGCAAGCCCGCGGGCCGGCAAGACAAGTCGACACCCGGGGGCCGCGGCTTTCTCCCGGTTGCCGCACAAGCCGTGGCAAAGACACCGCAGGGTGGTGTGGACTCGCCAACACAGACCTCCAGTTTTGCCCTCGCGTGAGCATCCAGCCTCGGCGCTGGGACTTCCCCATGCCCCAAAAAAATGACATGCACGGTGTCGGTAAACGCTTGCGGTGCGCAGGAGGCACAATGCAAAGGCTCGCTCTCAAGCTCGGCACTCTCACCGCAGTGGGCCTGCTGGCCGCTTGCAACGGAGGGCCGCAGTTCCAGCAGCTTCCCGGATCGGTGATGGCTGGGTTCCCGGCCGTCGGGGTGATGCGCGAGGCGCGCAGCGCGCAGCCGAGCGGCGCGTTCGCCACCGCGGCGTACAACGATCTGATGAAGCACGCCGAGTACGAATACGTCCAGATGGACTATGTCGACGCCATGTTCCACGCCCGCAAGGCGACTGCGGCGGCGCGTGGCGAGGCGATCGAGCCGCAGAACCCGGCCGAGCGCATGCTGCCCGCCGACAAGGTGGCCGAGATCCAGGACGCCTACGCCCGGCTCAATGCGCGGCTGGCCGAGGGCTTCCGCGACGCCGACCCGGAGAAGGCCGGGGTCGCAATCGGCTCGTTCGACTGCTGGATCGAGCAGCAGGAGGAGAACTTCCAGGCGGCCGACATCGCCGCCTGTCGCGACGCCTTCGAGGCGGCGATGTACGTCGAGCCCGCACCCGAGATGATCTCGCTCGACTCGGACGTGTTCTTCGACTTCGACAAGTACGACATCAAGCCCGAGGCGGTGCCGATCCTCGACGAGGTCGCGAGCCAGCTGGTCGCCGACACGACCATGAACATCCTGGTCTGGGGCCACACCGATACGGTCGGCTCGCTGCAGTACAACCAGGGCCTGTCCGAGCGGCGCGCCAACGCCGTGGCCAACGCGCTCGAGGCGCGCGGCGTCGACCGCAGCCGGATGACCGTCGAGGGCTTCAGCTGGACCAAGCCCGCCGTGCCGACCGGCCCGAATGTCAACGAGCCGCGCAACCGGCGGGTCGAGATCCGGCGCCGCTGAGGCATCGCTCGACCGCGACAATCTGACGCCAGCGCCCGCACGGGAGACCGTGCGGGCGCTGCGCCTTTTCAGGGCCCGCCGGCGTCGAGCAGCCGCCAGGCGAGGCTGGCGAGCCAGAACAGGACGGCCGCGGCGGCGGACCAGCCGGCATAGCGCTGCAGGACGTCGCGCAGCGCGGTGCCGATCAAGCGCTGCGCCCGGGCTGGCGCGATGCGCTCCGGCCGGCCGAGGATCAGCCACACCTCGGTGCGCTTGAACGGCTTGGCCGGCGCCTGCAGCGCCTTGAGCAGGAGGATCGCCGCCATCAGCATGGTGAGCGCGGCACCACTGCGCAGCGCGAGCACGGGAAAGGCGGCAAGCCCGAGCACCACGCAGCCGATCGCCAGGGCGCCGAAGCCCACCGCACGCCCGACCGAGATCTCGGCGGCGCGGCGGACCTCGCCGGGGGCGTCGTCAGTCAAGCGCGGTCGGTGGGACGAGCCCGTAGCCGGACATCACCTCGCGGAACAGCCACCACGCGAGGAACAGCCAGCCGGCGCCCGCGACGGGGCGCAGGCCCTCGACCATGAAGGCCGGGATCAGCGGACCCAGCAGGCGCAGGATCGGTTCGGTGACGACCACCAGCATCCGCCACACCACGTTGAGCGAGTCGGGCTTGATGAACGGGCTGAGGATGGCGCGCGCGAGCAGGTAGGCGATCGCCGCCATCACGAGCCAGGTCGGCAGATAGTACGGCCAGTAGGTGGCGAACAGGCTCGGCTCGGCCATCGACGCTCCCCTCCTATCCTGTCACGGCCACGAACGGAAAGCGGGGCCCGAAGGCCCCGCTCCCACGTCGGACGTCAAGCCGGACGGTCAGTCGGCCTTCTTGGCGTCGGCCATCAGCACGCCGCCCTTGGGGATGCGGATGCTGTCGACCAGATCCTGCAGCTCCTTGGAGGGTGCCGCCGTCATCATGCTGACCAGCCAGATGACGATGAAGCCCACCGGCATGCCGAAGACGCCGGCGGCGATGTGGTTGACGCCGAACCACATCGAGCCGCCCCAGTAGTAGACGTTCAGCGTGTAGAAGGCAGTCACCAGGAACCCGGCGAGCATGCCTAGGATCGCCGCCGGGCCCGTGCAGCGTTTCCACCACACTCCCAGCACGAGCGCCGGGAACAGACCCGCCGCGGCGAACGAGAACGCCCAGGAGACGAAGATCAGGATCCCCGCCGGGGCGACGATCGCCGTGTAGGCGGCGATGAGCGCCACCACGACGAGCAGGACGCGGGCGACGATCAGCCGCCGAGCCGTCGACGCCTGGTGATCGACCATCTGGTAATAGATGTCGTGGCTCAGCGCGTTGGCGATGGCAAGCAGGAGCCCGTCCGCGGTCGACAGCGCGGCGGCGAGGCCGCCGGCCGCGACCAGGCCCGCGATCACATAGGGCAGCCCGGCGATCTCCGGGGTGGCGAGCACCACCGTGTCCGGATTGATCGAGAACTGCGCGAAGGTGAGCGTGGTCACCGGTGCCGCCGCGCCCGCCGCGTCCTTGATCGCCTGGCAGGCGTCGTACACCGCCTGGGCGCTGGCCGCGTCGACCCCGCAGATCTTGACGAGGCCGATCCTGCCGTAGCTGAACAGCCAGCGCGGTAGGCCCTCGACCGCCGCCAGCGTCGAGATGTCCTTGCCGAGCACGTTGGTGAAGACCTCGTACTTGGCGAAGACGGCGTAAGCCGGGGCCGTGAAGTACAGGATGAAGATGAACAGCAGCGACCAGCCGACCGACTTGCGCGCCTCGCGCACCGAGGGGGTGGTGAAGAAGCGCATGATGACGTGCGGCAGGGATGCCGTGCCGACCATCAGGCACAGGATCAGCCCGAAATAGTTGAGCGGATCCCGGACCGTGAAGGGAGTGGCGTGCGGTTTCACACCTTCGAGGAACCCGCCCGGTCCGCTGTTCGCCGCCTCGAGCCCGGTGATCTCCTGCAGCACCTGCCCGTAGGTCAGCTGCGGCACGGGGATGCCGGTCTTCTGTGCGGAGAGGATCACGACCGGGATGAGGTAGGCGATGATCAGCACGATGTACTGGGCCACCTGGGTCCAGGTGACGGCGCGCATCCCGCCGAGCATCGAGCAGACCAGGATGCCGGCCAGCCCGAAGAAGATCCCGACCTCGCGGCTCACGCCCAGGAGGCGCGAGGCGATGATCCCGGTGCCGGTCAGCTGTCCCATCAGGTAGACGAAGGAGCAGACGACCAGGATGGCCACGCCGACGAGCCGGGCGGTGTTGCCGCCGTAGCGCGCGGCGAGGAAGTCCGGGACCGTGTAGGCACCGAACTTCCGCAGGTAGGGCGCGATCAGCACCGCCACGAGCACGTAGCCGCCGGTCCAGCCGAGGATGAAGGCCAGACCGTCATAGCCTTGCGCGTAGAGCGAGCCGGCCATGCCGATGAACGAGGCCGCCGACATCCAGTCGGCGGCGGTCGCCATGCCGTTGTAGAGCGCCGGGACGCGTCGGCCGGCGACGTAGTATTCGGAGACCTGCGCGGTGCGCGACAGGTAGCCGATGCCGGCATAGACGCCGATCGTCAGCAGGACGAACAGGTAACCGATGACGACGTCCGGGACCCCGAGCGCGCTCAGGATCGCGAGGATGATGACGAAGCCGAGGAACCCGCCGGTGTAAAAGGTGTAGATCCGGCCGAGGTTGGAGACGAAGGCGTCGGTTGTGGCCATCTCAGTCTTCCTCCGCCATGCCGGATTCCTCGTCGATGCTGTTCTGCTTCCAGGCAAACCAGAAGATCAGCACGACGAAGACGATCAGCGAGCCCTGCGCGGCCATGTAGAAGCCGAGCGGAAACCCGAGGATCACGATCTCGTTGAGCTGACGGGCGAAGAAGTGGATGCCGAAGCCGAAGATGAACCAGACGACGAGCGAGAACCACATCAGCCCCCGCGTTCGTCGCCAATGCTCGACGGCTCTGTCGGTAGCGACCATGCTGCGACTCTCCCTGACGTCCGACCGGCGCTCCGGGCAGGATGACGCGGCCCGAAACCGCCGACGGTCTGCCATGCGACAGACCGAGCGGGACGGGACGCCTGACCTGGCACCCTCACGTGCGTGGGACGCTAACCAATGCCCGCAACCCCTCCTACATTCTTGCGACGATTCGCCACGCTGCTCGGCGGTCGGCGGACGACCGGTCGCAGCGTGGCGACGCCGGCGCAACTCGCGGCATGCCTCGCCGGGCATGCGCGGTTCGCCTCGCAGAAATGCGCCGCCGAGTATCTGCGGCTGCGCGGCGGGCTCGACTGGAACGCATCGGCCGCGCATCCGGTGTTCCGCGAGGGCGTCGAGCGTCTGCGTCGCGACAGCTATGTCCGGCTGCTCGGCGATGTCGCCGAGCTGGCCGAGATCGTGCTGCGCGCCGCCGACGGCCGGCTCGAGCGGATCGCCGAGGTCGTCCCCCCGGCGGTCGCGGCCGCGCTGGCCGATCCGGCGCAGTCCTGGCCGGGTATCGACGCCGACGCCGCGTCCGGCGCGATCGCCGCGCGCCTCGCGCAGCGCCGCGTACAGGCGCCTCGGCCGCTGCGCCGGGTCGGCGCCGGCACCGCGCGGCACCTGCTCGGCCTGATGCCGTTCGACCGCAAGCTGCAGGAGGCCGATCTCGACTACGTCGAGAACAATATCTGCTTCACGCTGGCGCAGGTGCACGAGCGGCTGCGTGCCGAGCTCGACACGGACGCGCTGCTCGAGGGCGTCAGCGCAGCAGGTGGACCAGCGCGAGGCTGATGCCGGGGAACGCGACCAGCAGGGCCAGACGGACGAGGTCGCCCAGGACGAAGGGCAGGACGGCGCGGTAGATGCGCGGCAAGGGCACGTCGCGGGCCAGCGCACCGACGACGAAGACGTTGAGGCCGATCGGTGGCGTGGCGAGGCCGATGCCGACCACGACCAGCACGAGGATCCCGAACCAGACCGCGGCGTCGCTCGCGGACAGGCCCAGATCGAGCGCCATCACGACCGGGAAGACCACCGGCAGGGTGAGCAGGATCATGGCCAGCTCGTCCATCAGCGCGCCGAGCAGGACATAGAAGACGAGGATCACCGCGATCACGGCGAGCGGCGCGAGGTCGGCCGCGGCCACGGCTGCGGCGAGGGTCTCCGGCGCGCGGGTCAGGGCGAGGAAAGTGTTGAACATCTCCGCGCCGAGCAGGAGCGCGAAGATCATCCCGGCAAGCTGGGCCGTCTCGAGCAGGGCTTCGCCGAGCCGGCGCGGGCTCAGCCCGCCGCGCAGCAGGGCGAGCAGCCCGGTCGTCACGACCCCGACCGCGGCGCCCTCGGTGGGCGTGAACAGGCCGAGATAGATTCCACCGACGACGACCAGGAAGATCAAGAGCACCGGCCAGACCGCGCGCAGCGCGGCGCGCCGCGCGGTGGGATCGGCGCGGACCCCGGCCGGTCCGTCCTGCGGGCGGCGGCCGACCACCAGCGCGATGACAAGGCAGTGCAGCGCCGCGGCGAGCAGCCCCGGCACGAGCGCCGCCTTGAACAGGTTGGCGATGTTGGTCTCGGTGACGATCCCGTAGATGACGAGGATGACCGAGGGCGGGATGAGGATCCCGAGCGTGCCGCCGACGGCGATCGTCGCGGTGGCGAGTCCGCCCGCATAGCCCTGGGCGCGCAGCGCCGGCAGCGCCGCATGGCCGATCGTCGCCGTGGTCGCGATCGCCGAGCCGCAGACGGCGCCGAACCCGGCGCAGGCGACGATCACCGCCATCGCCACCCCGCCGCGGCGATGGCCGAGCCAGACCCGCAGTGCCCCGAACAGGGCCTCGCTCAAGCCCGCCTTGGCGGCGAGCTGGCCCATCAGGACGAACAGCGGGATGACCGACAGCGCATAGCTCGAGAAGAGCGCGAACGGGGCCGACTTGACGTAGGCCAACAAGGGCGCGGTGCCGAGCTGCCAGACATAGCCGACCGCGCCGCAGGCGAACATGGCGAGCGCCACCGGCACACGCAGCGCGATGAGCAGGAGCATCGCGGCGAAGCCGACGGCGGCGAGCGGGCCGCCGGCGAGCCAGTCCATCAGCGCGCGCGGCGGGCGCGCAAGCGCGCCAGGGCGACGAGGCTCGCCGGTGCCAGCCACAGCGCGCCGAGCCACGCCGCGGCCATGGCCCAGACCTGCGGAACTTGCAGGACCATGGTCGTGGTTCCGGCGCGGCGCAGGTCCAGGACCCCTTGCGCCATGGTCGTGGCGAGCAGCAGGCCGAGCGCGACGAAGCCGAAGAGGCCCAAGCCGTCGAGGAATGTCCGCGCGCGACGTGGCAGGCGCTCCGTCAGCGCCTCGACGACGATGTGCGCGCGGGCAATCGTGGCGTAGGGCAGGAACCACAGCACCGCCACGCCGCAGGCCATCTGGACCAGCTCGAAGTCGCCCGGCACTGGGCCCAGCCCGAGGCGCCGACCGCTGACGCTCAGCGTGACCATCAACGCGGCAGCGAGCATCAGGGTGCCGCCGCCGAGCGCCAGGCAGCGGGCGACGGCCGCGACCAGCGCCGCGACGCCGGCCATCGGCGGTGCTCAGCCGCCGGCGTACTTGGCGATCAGCGCGCCGGCCTCGGCGATCAGCGCCTCGCCGTCGAGCCCGCGCTCGCCTACCTGCCGGATCCAGGAGTCGACCACCGGCCGGGTCAGCTCCTTCCAGCTCTCCAGCTCGTCCGGGGCGATACTGTGGAACTCGCTGCCCGGGATGCTCTGCGCCGCAGCCAAGCCCAGAGCGGCGTTCTCGTCCCAGGCGCGCCCGACCTCCTTCGCCAGCTCGAGCCCGGAGTTGGCGTCGATGACCGCGCGCAGATCGTCTGGCAGGCTCTCGTAGCGGGCCTTGTTCATCGTGAAGACGAAGGTGGTGGTGTAGAGGCCGCGCGCACCCGCCATCGCGGTGTGGTGCCGCGTCAGCTCGTGCACCTTGAGCGCCGGAACGACCTCCCAGGGCATCGCCGCGCCGTCGATGACCCCCTGCTGCAGCGCCTGCGGCACTTCCGGGATCGGCATGCCGACCGGGGTCGCGCCGAGCGCGGCCAGCGTCTCGCCCAAGAGGCGGGTCGGAAAGCGGATGCGCAGGCCCTGCAGGTCGGCGCGCGTGCGGACCGGCTTGCTCACGGTGTGCAGCAGGCCCGGATCGTGCGCGAACCAGACGATCGGCTGGGTCTCCGCGAACTCCTCCTTCAGGTGCTTCGTGCCGAACTCCATGATCGCCTGGCTGTTGGCCTCGGCCGAGGCGGGCATGAAGGGCAGCTCGAACGCCTCGGTGCTGGGGAAGCGCCCGGGCGTGCTAGCCGGCAGGGTCCAGACCAGATCGACCGTGCCGTCGCGGGCCTGGTCGTAGAGCCCCGGCGGCGCGCCACCGAGCTGCATCGCCGGGAAGATCTGCACCTCGATGCGGCCGTCGCTCTGCTGCGTGACACGCTCCGCCCAGGGCTCGAGGAAGCGCAGCTGCGCGGTCGAGCGCGGCGAGAGGAAGTGGTGGATGCGCAAGGTCACCTCGGCCGCCTTGGCGCGGCGCAGGGGCAGCGCCAAGGCGACGGCAGCGCTGGCCAGGAAGCGGCGTCGATCCATCCCCTCTCCTCCCTCAGTAAACGCCGGCCGCGGCGGGTGCCGGGCGGCGCAGCTCGTCGACGGCGAAGCCGGCGAGGCGCTTGTAGCGATCAGCGTAGCGACGCAGCTCGTCCTCGGAAATGACCGCGGCCAGATCGCTGAAACCGCCCGGCGCCCGCTCCTCGACGAGCTGCATCACCAGCTCCGGGCCCATCAGCCGATTGGCGAGGACCACCTGGGTCGTCGGCGGCAATCGCTCCGCCTCGTAGAAGCGCAAGGCGCGGACCGGGTCGGCGTGCTCGACGAGGCAGCGGGCGAGCGCCCGGCCGTCGAGGATCGCCTGGGACGCGCCGTTCGAGCCGATCGGATACATCGGATGGGCGGCGTCGCCGAGCAGCGTGATCCGGCCCCAGCTCCAGCGCGGCAGCGGGTCGCGGTCGACCATCGGATATTCATAGAACTCGGGCGTCGCCGCGATCAGCGCCGGGATGTCGAGCCAGTCGAAGCGCCAATCGGCGAAGTGGCGCAGCACATCCGTGTGGCGGCCGGTGCGGCTCCAGTCCTCGCGGCGCGGCGGCGGGGTCGAGCCATCGCCGAGCCGGATTTCCATCACCCAGTTGATGAGCGAGCGGCCGCGCCGCCGGACCTCTTCCGAGATCGGATAGACGACCGCCTTCTGGTCGATGTGCCCGGCCATGATCATCGTCCGGCCGCCGAGGAACGGTGCCGCCTCGACGACCCCGCGCCACATCATCATGCCCGACCAGCGCGGCGGGCCCTCGCCGGGCACGAGCTGGCGACGGACCGTGGAGTGGATGCCGTCAGCGCCGACCAGCACGTCGCCGCGCAGCTCGACATGCGCGCCGTCGGCATCGCGACGGACCAGGTGTGCCGTGACGCCCCGCGCATCCTGCGTGGCTTCGACGAGCTGCAGGCCGCAGCGGACGGCCTCGGCTCCGAGTCGTGCAGCGACGGCGTCGCGAAGGATCGCCTGCAGCCGGCCGCGATGGATCGAGAGCTGTGGCCAGCCATAGCCGGCGGCGCGGCCACGCGGCTCGGCCCAGATCCGCTGCCCGCGCTTGCTGTGGTAGATCAGCGCCTCGGTGGCGATCGCGGCAGCTTCCAGCGCCGGCAGCAGGTCCAGCGCGTCGAGCTCGCGCACCGAGTGCGGCAGCAGGTTGATGCCGACCCCGAGCTCGCGGATGCTCGCCGCCTGCTCGCAGACGACGGCCTCGATCCCCGCCTCGTGCAGGCTCAGGGCCAGCGCGAGCCCGCCGATCCCAGCTCCGGCGACGATGACCCGCAACCGCGACCTCCCTGCCCGGATGATGGCCGCTCGTCACGGCATCGTCCAGCGACCGGCGGTCGAAGGGCCGGCCGATCAAGCGGCGCGGGCGAGGTCTGCGCCATCCTCCCAGAGCAGCCCGGGTCGGTAGCGCGCGGCGACGCGGCCTCCGTCCAGCGCGAAGAGATGGAGCCAGCCGTTGTCGAAGAGGTCCCGCACGCCCTCGTGGCGTGCGAGCACGTCGAGGATCGCCTCTTGCGGCGCCTCGATCAGCACCGACAGCCGTAGCGGCTCGTGGGCGAGGCGCTCGCCGTCGTGGACGGCCTGCCAAGGCAGGCCTGGACGCAGGACGCCGCCATTGCCCTCGACCACGCCGATGCCGCCGACGACGTTGTGGATCAGCTTGCAGCCGCCGCCGAAGGCGGCCGGCGCGACGCACGAGCCGTAATATTGCAGGCTGATCCAGCTCGCCACGACGACCGGTGCCGTGAGGATCAGCTCGAGCGTGGCGAAGCCTTCGTCCGCCCGCCAGTGGTAGCAGTGCAGGAAGGCGCGGCCTCCCAGGTCGAGGCCGGCGGTGACCGGCCGTGGGGCGGCGATGAACGCGGCGCAGCCGGCGAGCCCCCATTCCGGCCGCACCTCGGCCCAATCCGTCGCGCGCGCCGCTACCGTCTCCGGTGTGGCCCGCGGCAGCCGGAGCGCGCGCTCGGCTCGAGCCAGGGCGCCGGCGCGGGCGAGCCACCGCTCAGCCCTTCTGAGGTCATTGGCGTGGCCGGGCGCGGGGCCGTCGCGGTAGAGCGTTACCTGGTCGGTCGTGGTGTTGTGCAGCCCGGCCACGAACAGGGTGTCCTCGGGCAGGTCGATGCCGTGCGCGGCGAGGCCCGCGCGTGTCTCTGGATCGTTGAGAAGCTGGGCCAGCACGCGCGCCGAGACCTCGCCCGTTTGGCCGCCGCAGGCGCCGCAATGATAGGCGCTCTCGTGCGGGTTGTTGGCGACCTGCGCGCCGTGGCCGAGCAGCAGCACGAGCCGCGCGTGACCGGTGGTCAGGCTCATCGCCTTGAGCACCGCGGCCCCGGTGGCCGCCTTGGCCGCAGCGCTCATCGCGCCCTCGATACGCGGCGCCGGGCCTGCCGGCGGAGCCGGAGGCGCCGATCCCAGCGTGTCGCGCAGGAGCTTCCAGCCATAGGCTGCCCCGGCCGCCTCGACGAAGGCGAACGAGGAAACCGCCGCCTGGCGGAACCGGCCCCAGGCGCGGGCCGCCCGGGCGGCGATGCGCGCCTCCTGCTCGACGGCCGGCGCGGCATGGCCGCACGAGGTCAGCGCCGGCCTCAGCAGCACGGGCAGATGCACCTGCACCTCGTCCGTGCCATGCGCCCGGTGCGCCAGCGGCAGGCCGAAGAAGCCGGCGAACCCCGTAGTCGCGATCGCGGGATCGAGGCTCTCGAGGGCGCGGCGGAACACCTCCGAGCGCACGTCGATGCAGAAGGCGGCCTGCACGGCCGGCCGGGCTGGCGCGGCCTTCGCTCCGGTCAAGGCCTGCCCGAGCCGCCGCTGATGCGCGCGCTCGGCCGCCTCCTGGAGGATCGCGTCGAGGACCTGGTCCGCGGTCGGCTCAACCGGCGCGGCGTGGGCGGCCAGCGTCTGCTCCCAGTCCTCGGCGACCAGCGGGGTTTGGGCGAGCAGCGCCTCCTCCCAGAGCAGCCGGATCGCGAGGAGGTCGATGGCGGTGGTGTCGGTGCCGCCGTGGAGTTCCGCCTGCCACAGCAGCCAACGCGCATGCTGCGCCCAGCCACCCAGATCCATCAGCAGGCGATGGAACAGGGTGGGGGCTGCCGCCTCGCTGATCCCGAGCCGATCGGCCGCGCCGAGGATGGCCCGCTCGGTCGTGTCCGGTGCCGCCGCGACGCGGGCGCAGAAGCCCACCAGGCCGGCGATCTCCGGGGTCAAATCGTGCGTCGCCCACTCGCGCCAGGCAGCATAGGCTGGGCGGCCGGGCGCGGGCGTCCACAGCGCCTGGCCGCGGTCGAAATGCGCCGCCGCCCAGAGGCCGAAGGAGCGGGCGATCACCGCCGGCCAGTCGATGCCGGTCGCGCGCGCGGCGAGCTCGGCCACCGTCGGCAGCGCGCGCGGCGCCGGGCTCTCGGTCGCGAGACGGACCCTGAGCGCCGCGAGGTCGGCGGGCTTGAGCGGCGAGGCGCAGGCGAGCAGTGCCGCCGTCAGGTCCTCGTCGGTGATGCGCTGGGCCTTCACCTCGGCGGCATAGTCCGCGCGCGGCCGGGTCAGCCGGATGCCTGCGACCCGGCCAAGCCGGGCCGCCGCGGTGGCGAGGTCCTCGCGGGTCTGGCCGAGGAACGGATTGACCGCCACGGTGGCCGGCAGCGGGAACGCCGGCGGGATGGCCCGGGCCGCGCCGTCGGCCGCGGCGAGCAGGCGCGTGGGCCGAGCAGGGGCAAGGTCGGCGGTCTTCGCGAGCATGGCTTTGTCCGCTGCGATCAGTGGGTTCGCGCAAGGCGCAGGCCGCCGATCAGGCGATCGAGGACCGCGTTGAGATACAGCCCGTTGGCCAGGTGCACGCGCAGGCCCGCTGCGGCCGGATGGTGCGCCCAGAGCGGGAACAGCGCCTGCGCCACCGCGACCAGGCCGAAGGAGAGGACGGCAAGGACGATCAGCGCCCATTCGAGCGCGCCGGGCGACGGGGGCGCGGGCAGGTGCGGCCCCCAGAAGATCTCCGCGACCTGCTGGAAGCCGAAATAGGCCACGGCGGCGACCAGCGAGGCCAGGGCCGTGCGCTGGGTCAGCGCGCGCGGCGCGGCGTCGGCGAGGCCCTGGGCCACGAGATAGGCCACGCCGAAGATCAAGATCGCGCCCAGCGCCAGGGCCTGCGCCGACTTGGGCGCCACGACCATGGCGAAGCTGGCGGCGACCGCGGCGTAGAGCAGGATCGCGAGGGCGAAGGCGCGGCCGACCGCAACGAGCCCCGGCACCGCTACCGGCCCGGGCCGGCGGACCGCCGCCACCGCCTGCACCGCCCCGCCCGAGGCGAGGAAGGCGTGGGCCTTGTAGAGCGAGTGCGCGACGAGGTGGAGCAGCGCCAGCGGCCATAGCCCGAGGCCGCATTCGAGCAGCATGAAGCCCATCTGCGCGACCGTGGACCAGGCGAGCGCCGTCTTCACGGCGCTCTGCGTCAGCATCACCAGCGCGCCGAACAGCGCGGTGAGCCCGCCCAGCATGACCAGCGCGGCCATCGCCCCGGGGCTCGCCTGGACCAGGTCCGCGACGCGGATCATCAGGAACCCGCCGGCGTTGATGATGCCGGCGTGAAGGAACGCCGAGACGGGTGTTGGCGCCTCCATGACCTCGGTCAGCCAGCCATGCAGCGGCACGGCGGCGGTCTTGAGCGCGGCGGCGAGCACGAGGAGCCCGACTGCGATCTGCGCCGCCGCCGGCAGCCCGGCCGAGGCGGCCTGCCCGAGCGCGGCCAGGTCGGCCGTGCCGAACGCGGTCCAGAGCAGGCCCGCGGCAAGGATCACGGCGGCGTCGGCGACCCCCCAGACGATGCTGAACTTCGTGGCGGCGCGGCGCGCCTCGGCACGTTCGGGATAGAACAGCAGGAGCCGCCGGACGCCCTGGCCGACGGCGAGGAAGCACAGCAGCAGCACGAGCAGGCTGCCCGACTGCACGAGCAGCAGGGTGCTGGCGAGCGTCGCCAGCAGGGAGAGGTGGAAGGCGCCTTCGCGCGCCTCGCCGTCGAGATAGGTCCGCGTGTAGCGCACCACCACCCAGCCGATGAAGGCGACGAGCAGGGTCATCGTCGCGCTGACGGCATCGAGGCGGAAGGCGAAGAGCCCGACACCGGAACCGAGCGCGATGGTCTCCGGCCCGGCACTCAGCAGCTGCATGACCCCGGCCACGGCCAGCACCAACGCGAGCAGCGCTGCGCTCTCGGCCAGCTGCGGCAGCCGGCCCGGGCGGCGGCCCGGCTGCATGGCCGCGACAGCAGCCAAGAGGAGCATGGGGATGGGGGCGAGCAGGACGAGCGGCGGGAGCGCGGCCATGGGACAAGCACCGGAGCTGCTGGAGATGACACGCAGTTAACAATGGTCGAGCTTGGAGAAAACTACATACTTTGGGCCATAACGTTCGTTTGGATCGAACAATGGCCCTGCTCAACCTGCACCACCTGCGCCTGTTCCGCGCCGTCGCGACCGACAGGACACTGACCGGGGCGGCGCGGCGCCTGCGGCTCTCGCAGTCGGCGTTGTCGACGCAGATTCGCACCCTGGAGGCGAGCCTCGGCACCGAGCTGTTCGAGCGCCGCGGGCGCGGCCTGGTGCTGACCGAGGCCGGACGGATCGCGCTCGACCACGCCGAGGCGATCTTCCGCACCGCCGAGGACCTCGCCGCCACCCTGAGCGAGACCGGCCGGGGCCGACGCGCGTTGCGCGTCGGTGCCCTGGCGACGCTCTCGCGCAACTTCCAGATGCAGTTCCTGCGGCCGCTGCTCGGGCGGCCGGATGTCGAGGTCGTGCTGCGCTCGGGCAGTCAGGCCGAGCTCCTGCGCGGGCTCGACGCGCTGGCCCTCGACGTCGTGCTGACCAACCTCGCGCCGGCCCGCGACGCTGCCAGCCCCTGGCTGATCCACCGTCTGGCCGAGCAGCCGGTGAGCCTGATCGGCACGCCCGCCCGGGTCGGAGCGGGCCGGAGACCCCTGCGCGAGCTGCTCGCCTCGGAGCCGCTCGTCCTGCCCACGAGCGACACAGCGCTGCGCGCCGCGTTCGACGCGCTGGCGGCCCGGCTCGGGGTCAGCCCCGCGATCGCCGCCGAGGCCGACGACATGGCGATGCTGCGCCTGCTCGCGCGCGAGGACGATGGCTTGGCGGTCATCCCGCCGATCGTCGTGCGCGACGAGCTGGCGGCGGGACTGCTGGTCGAGGCGGCGCGGCTCGACGGCATCTCGGAGACCTTCCTCGCGGTCACCCGCGTGCGGCGCTTCCCCAACCCGCTCCTCGCCGACGTGCTGCGCCTCCACTCCTCGCGAGGCGGCGCGAAGGCGCCGGTGTCGAGCGGCTGACGCCGCCCTCAGCGCCCGCGGAACACGGGCGGGCGCCTGGCGCGGAAGGCGGCGATGCCCTCCTTGGCGTCGGCGGTGCCGTGCGCGAGTGCGCCGGCGATGGCCTCGACGGCGGCGGCCACCTCCTCGCCCTCGGCGAGATTGACGAGCAGCTTGGCCAGTTCGACCGCGACGGGGGCGCGCTCGGCGATGCCTGCGGCGAGCGCCCGGGCGCGCGCGAGACCCTGGCCGGTCGGCACGACCTCGTCGACCAGGCCGATCCGCAACGCCTCTGCGGCGTCGATCGGCTCGCCGGTGAGGACAAGTCGTTTGACCGATGGCCCGCCGATCCGGCGCACGAGCCGCTGGGTCCCCGACCAGCCGGGGATGATCCCGACCCGCGCCTCGGGCAGCCCGAGCCGCGCATGCGCCTCGGCGAGGCGCAGGTCGGCGCAGGCCGCGAGCTCCAGTCCGCCGCCGAGGGCGGCGCCGTTCAGCGCGGCGATCAGCGGCTGCCGCAGGCGGGCGAGGTGGTCGAAGCAGCGATGTCCGTCGCGCACCCAGCGTCGCCCGAAGGCGAGCGGCTCCAACCCGCCCCAGTCGGCGATGTCGGCGCCGGCGCAGAAGGCACGCTCGCCTGTGCCGGTGAGGATCACGGCGCGGATCGCCTCGTCCCGGTCGAGCTCGTCGGCGAGCCGCTCGAGCCGCTCGACCATGGCCTGCGTCAGCGCGTTGAGCTTGGCCGGCCGCGCCAGGGTGAGGACGGCCACCGCGCCGTTGCGCTCGAGATGGATCAGGTCGCCGCTCATCAGACTTCCCCTACCGATCGGGCCGCCGGGCGCGGATCGCCGTCAGACAAGGCCGCCCGAGCACCCGGCGGCAAGCCCCTGCCGTTGACAGCCGTCCGACGAGGGGGGACCCCTATCCGTGAGCGCGTCGCGTCGGGGGATCGCCCGCCATGCCCGCCGTCACCCTGCCGACCCGGACCGGGGGCCTCGAACGTCACGTCACGGGGCCGGCCTGTCCCTGGCCCGCGACGGCGGCGCCGGCACCGGGCCGCGTGGCTTACGCTGCGGCGCACGTCGTCGCCGACCCGTGGCGGACCGAGGCGCCCTGGCTGAGCGCCGCCATCGACTGGGACGCGACCTTGGCCTTCCGCCATCATCTCTGGGGGCTCGGCCTGAAGGTCGCGGAGGCCATGGACACCGCGCAGCGCGGGATGGGCCTGGACTGGCCGGGTGCGCGCGAGCTGATCCGCCGCTCCCTCGCCGAGGCGCGGACCGTGCCCGGTGCGGACATCGCCTGCGGCGTCGGCACCGACCAGCTCGAGCCGCGCCCGGGCGTGACCCTCGAGGCGGTCCGCGCCGCCTACGAGGAGCAGCTCGAGGCGGTCGAGGCGGCCGGCGGGCGGGCGATCCTGATGGCCAGCCGCGCGCTCGTGGCGGCCGCGCGCGGGCCCGACGACTATCTCGCCCTCTATGGCCGGCTGATCACCCAGGCGCGGGACAGGGTCATCCTGCACTGGCTCGGGCCGATGTTCGATCCGCAGCTCGCAGGCTACTGGGGGAGCGAGGATCTCGACGCCGCGACCGACACCGTGCTGGCGCTGATCCGTGGCCATCCGGAGCGGATCGACGGCGTCAAGATCTCGCTCCTCGACAAGGAGCGCGAGATCGGGCTGCGTCGCCGGCTGCCGCCCGGGGTGCGGATCTTCACCGGCGACGACTTCAATTATGTCGACCTGATCGAGGGCGACGGAGAGCGCTACAGCGACGCGCTCCTGGGCATCTTCGATCCGATCGCGCGCGCGGCCGCGGCCGCGCTCACCGAGCTCGCGGCGGGCCGCGTCGAGGCCTGGCGCGCGATCCTGGCGCCCACCGTGCCCCTCTCGCGAGCCATGTTCGAGGCGCCGACCCGGTTCTACAAGGCGGGCGTGGTGCTGCTCGCCTGGCTGAACGGGCATCAGGCGCACTTCACGATGCTCGGCGGCCTGCAGTCGGCGCGCTCCGCGCTGCACTACGCAGAGCTGTTCCGGCTCGCCGACCGGGCCCGGCTGCTCGTCGACCCCGACCTCGCCTGCGCCCGGATGCGGGCCCTGATGGCGGTCCACGGGATCACCTAGGGCGATGATGCTGAGCGCCGAGCAGATCCAGGTCCGCGACGCCGTGCGCCGCTTCGCCGAGGAGGTCGTTCGCCCGGCCGCGCGAGAGCTCGACGAAAGCGAGCGGTTCCCCGCCGAGATCTACAGCGCCATGGCCGGGCTCGGGCTGTTCGGGATCGGTGTGCCCACGGAGCTTGGCGGCGCCGGGCTCGACACGATGGGCTACGCGCTGGTCATGGAAGAGCTGAGCCGCGGCTACGCCTCGGTCGCCGACCAGTGCGGGCTCGTCGAGCTGGTCGCCACGCTGCTCACGCGGCACGGCAGCGAGGCACAGCGCGAGCGCTATCTGCGGCCGCTGCTGCGCGCCGAGCGGCGCTGCGCCTATGCCATCACCGAGGCCGAGGCGGGCTCGGACGTCGCGGCGATCCGCACCACGGCCACGCGCAGCGGCGAGGGCTGGCGGCTCGACGGCGGCAAGCTGTGGATCCACAACGCGCCGGTCTGCGACTTCGCGGTGGTGCTGGCCCGCACCGACAAGGCGGCCGGGCGGCGCGGCATGAGCATCTTCCTTGTCGACCGCGAGCTGCCCGGCTTCGCTGTCGGCGCCAAGGAGCGGAAGATGGGCCAGCGGGCCTCGCCCGTGGGTGCGCTGCATTTCGACGCGGTCGAACTGGGCCCGGACGCGCTCCTCGGTCCCGAGGGGCGCGGCTTCCACGTGATGATGAGCGTCCTCGACAAGGGCCGGGTGGGCATCGCCGCGCTCGCCGTCGGCATCGCCCAGGCGGGCCTCGAGGCGGCGCTCGGCCATGCCCGCGAGCGCCACCAGTTCGGCCGGCCGATCGCCGACAATCAGGGCCTGCAATGGCTGCTCGCCGACATGGCGACCGCGATTCAGGGCGCCCGCCTGCTGACCTGGGATGCTGCCGCCCGGCTCGACCGCGGCGAGCCGGCGACGATGGCCTGCTCGATGGCGAAATGCGTCGCCGGCGACGTCGCGGTGCGCGAGACCGGCAATGCCGTCCAGGTCTTCGGCGGTAGCGGCTACATCAGGGGCTTCGAGGTCGAGCGGCTCTACCGCGACGCCAAGATCTGCCAGATCTACGAGGGCACGCAGCAGATCCAGCGGACGATCATCGCCCGCGAGCTGCTCCGGCCGCGCGAGCCCGGGCGATGAGCGAGCGCCCCGTGGCGCTGGTCACCGGCGCCGGGCGCGGCATCGGGCGGGCCTGCGCCGTGGCACTCGCCGGCCACGGCTTCGACGTCGTGGTCAACGAGCGCTCGGCGGCGGAGGACACCGCCGACACGGTGGCGGCGGTGACCGCGGCCGGGGGCCGCGCTGCGCTGGCGCTCGGCGACATCGCCGACCTCGCCGCTCACGAGGCCCTGCTCGACGCGGCCGGGGCGGCCTTCGGCCGGCTCGACTGCCTGGTCAACAATGCCGGGGTGTCGGTGCTCGCGCGCGGTGACCTGCTCGACGTGACACCGGAAAGCTTCGACCGCTGCATCGCCGTCAACACCCGCGGCAGCTTCTTCCTGACCCAGGCCTTCGCGCGCCGGCTCCTGGCCGCCCCGCCGCCCGCCTGGCACCGTGCGATCGTCTTCATCACCTCGGCCAACGTCGAGGTCGTCTCGATCAATCGCGGCGAATACTGCGTCTCGAAGGCGGCCGCAGGAATGATCGCCAAGCTGTTCGCGGTGCGCCTCGCCGCCGCGGGGATCGGCGTCTACGAGGTCCGCCCGGGCGTCATCCGCACCGAGATGACCGCCCCCTCGAAGGAGCGCTACGATCGCTTCTTCGCCGCGGGCGGGGCGCCGTTGCCGCGCTGGGGCGAGGCGGCGGAGGTCGGCGCCTGCGTCGCGGCGCTGGCAACCGGTGCCCTGCCCTACACGGTGGGCCAGGCGGTGCTGGTCGACGGCGGGCTGGCCCTGCCGCGGCTCTAGCCGAGCGCCAGGTACCGCTGGGCGCAGGTGCGCAAGGTCAGCGCCGGATCGCGGCCGGCCCAGTCGGTGGAGAAGATCTCGACCTCGACGAGACCTGTATGGCCGGAGGCGGTGACCAGCCGGTCGAGCCCGGCGAGGTCGATCACGCCATCGCCGATCATGCCGCGATCGTTCAGCAGGTCGCGCGTCGGCACGAGCCAGTCGCTGATCTGCCAGCCGAGCAGCCGCTCGGCGCCGGCCCGGGCGAGCCCGCACGCCAGCTCCGGGTCCCACCACAGATGGTAGGCGTCGAGCATGACGCCGAGCTCGGGCCCGACCGCGTCGCAGACGTCGAGCGCGCTGGCGAGCGTGCTGATGCAGGAGCGGTCGGCGGCGTACATCGGGTGGAGCGGCTCGACGGCGAGGCGCACACCAGTCCCGGCGGCGTGTTCGCGCAGCAGGGCCAGCATCGCCACCACCTGCGCCCGCGCCGCGGCGAGATCGCGCGTGCCGGCCGGCAGGCCGCCGACGACGATGCACAGCACCGGGGCGCCGAGCGCCGCCGCCTCGTCGATGGCCCGGCGGTTGTCGTCGAGCCGTGCCGCGCGCTCGGCCGCGTCACGATGGACCAGATAGCCGCCGCGGCAGAGCGAGGTCACGGTGAGCCCGGCGTCGCGCACGAGCCGCGCCGCCCGGGCGGCCGGGACCTCGGTCAGCTCGCGGCGCCACGGCGCCACACCGCCGATCCCGAGCCGCGCGCAGGCCTCGACGATGCGCTCCAGCGGCCACTGGAAGCCCAGCGTCGCCGTGTTGATCGCGAGCTGGTCGAGACGGCGGGGCATGGGACGCTCCGGACGGTGGATGATGCGCCATGCCCGAGCATGGAGCGATCGGGACGTTCCGCCAGTGCGGTGACGTGCGCTGGTCCGCGCCATCCCCTGCTGGACTCCACCCCGGCGCGTCCCTACGGTCCGCCGCGGGTGGCGCGGGGAGGACGGGATGCGCGAGAACCTCTTGAAGAAGGCCTGGGCCGAAGGGCGCGCCACGATCAATGGCTGGCTGGCCATCCCGAGCAGCTTCAGCGCCGAGGTCATGGCGCAGATGGGCTGGGACAGCCTGACCGTCGACATGCAGCACGGCGTGGTCGACTACCAGACCATGGTGACGATGCTGCAGGCGGTCTCGACCACCGCGGCCGTGCCGCTGGTCCGCGTCCCCTGGCGCGAGCCCGGGATCATCATGAAGTCGCTCGATGCCGGCGCCTACGGGATCATCTGCCCGATGATCAACAGCAGGGCCGAGTGCGAGGAGTTCGTCGCCGCCTGCCGCTACCCGCCCAAGGGCAACCGCAGCTTCGGGCCGATCCGCGCCTTCATCTATGGCGGACCCGACTATCCGGTGCACGCCAACGACCATGTCCTGACCATCGCGATGATCGAGACGACCGAGGCGCTGGCGGCGCTCGACGAGATCCTGGCCGTGCCGGGGCTCGACGCGATCTATGTCGGGCCCGCCGATCTCGCCAACTCGATGGGCAAGCCGCCCGGCTTCGACCAGGAGGAGCCGAGCGTCGTCGAGGCGATCCGGACCATCGTCGCCGCGGCCAAGCGCCACGGGGTGCGTGCCGGCCTGCACTGCGGGGCGCCGGCCTACGCCAAGAAGGCGATCGGCTGGGGCTTCGACTTCACGACGCTGCTCTCGGATGCGCGGCTGATGACCATGAAGGGTCAGGAGATCGTGGCGGCGATGCGGGACCGTCCGGCGCCGGGAGCCGGCGGCACCTATTGAGCCGCGTCCTCGTCGTCGGCCGGGTCCACGAAGCGGGCCTGGAGAAGCTGTGCGCCGCGGGCCTGGCGGTCGCCGAGGTGGACGAGCACGACCCCGCGGCGATCGCCGCGGGCCTGCCCGGTGCGGTCGCCGTGATCGTGCGCACCGCACCCCTGCCGGCCGAGCTGCTGGCCCGCGGCGACGCCTTGCGGATCGTCGCCAAGCACGGCGTCGGCTACGACAACATCGCCGTCGCGGCCTTGACCGCCCGGCGCATCCCCTGCGCGGTCGCGGCCGACGCCAACCGCGTCGCGGTCGCCGAGCACGCGCTGGCGATGCTGCTCGAGCTGGCCAAGGCCGGGCGCGCCCACGACGCCGCGGTGCGCGCCGGCGACTGGGCTTTTCGCGATCGCCGCGCGGCCGTCGAGCTGTTCGGGAAAACCCTGTTGCTGGTCGGCTTCGGGCGGATCGGCCGCGAGGTGGCGCGGCGCGCCGCCGCCTTCGGCATGACGATCCTCGCCCACGACCCGCTCCTGCCGGCGGAGACGATCCGCGCCGCCGGGGCCGAGCCGGCGCCGGTGCTCGCCGATGCGCTGGCCCGAGCCGACGCGGTCAGCCTGCACCTGCCGCTGACCCCGGCGACGCGGCAGCTGATCGACGCCGCGGCGCTGGCCCGGCTGCGGCCCGAGGCGATCCTGATCAACACCGCGCGCGGCGGGCTGGTCGACGAGGCGGCGCTGGCCGCGGCGCTCGGCCGCGGTGCCCTGCGCGGCGCCGGGATCGACGCCTTCGCGCAGGAGCCACCGCCGCCCGACCACCCGCTCCTGCGCCTGCCCAACGTGCTGCTCAGTCCGCACAGCGCCGGCGCCAGCCGCGAGGCGGCGCGCCGCATGGCCGTCGACTCCGCTGCCAATGTCCTGGCCGCACTCGAAGGCCGCCTCGACCCGGCGGTGGTGGTCAACCCGGAGGTGTTGGGCTGAGCGCGGCGGGCTGGGCTCTGGTGCCGCCGATCCCCATCTCGACGGAGTAAGTCCCTCGCCGGAGCCGCCCATGCTCGACGTCACGACGCTCGTCGCCGCCGCGCTGGGCGACCGGCTCGCCGCCAACTATCGCGACGTCTACGGCGATCTGCATCCGAGCTATCCGGCCACCCTGCGGGCCACGGCACGGCTGGTCATCGAGCGGCTGGCGAGCAGCGACGCGCTCTACCACAACGAGCAGCACACCCTGCTGGTGACGCTGGTCGGGCAGGCGATCCTGCGCGGACGGCTGCTCGTCGAGGCGGTCGAGCCCGGCGACTGGCTGCACTTCACCGTCGCCACGCTGGTCCACGACATCGGCTATCTGCGCGGCATGTGCCCGGGCGACGGGGCCGACCGGTTCGTCGTCGACGCCGCCGGCACCACCATCGAGGTGCCGCGCGGCGCGTCCGACGCCTTCCTCGCGCCCTGGCACATCGAACGCGGCAAGCTGGTCGTTCGCCACCGGCTGCGGCATCTGCGCGACCTCGACGCCGAGCGGATCGCCCGGGCGATCGAGCTGACCCGGTTCCCGGTCCCGCAGGACGGCGATCATGACGACGTCGAGGGGGAGCCGGGCTTGGTCCGCGCCGCCGACCTGATCGGTCAGCTCGGCGACCCGCTCTACCCGAAGAAGCTCAACGCGCTGTTCCACGAGTTCGTGGAGACCGGCGTGGCGACCCGGCTCGGCTACCAGTCACCGGCCGATCTCGCCGACCATTATCCCGGCTTCTTCTGGGATGCCGTCGAGCCCTACATCCAGCCGGCCTTGCATCACCTCGAACGAACGCTCGAGGGCAAGGCATGGGTGGCGCAGCTCTACGCCAACGTCTTCGTCGAGGAGCACCGCCGCGAGCGCCCGGGGCCGCAGCGCTCCTGACCGGCGCCCGGATCAGCCTTCGACGAACCGCTCCAGGGTCCCGAGGCGGCCCAACGTCAGCGCGCGGCGCGCCAGTTCGCGCGCCTCGGCGACGAGCCCCTCGGCGCGCAGCATCCGGCTCTGCAGCATCATCATCCGCGCGAGGCTGCGCGCGGCGCCGGTCTGGCTCGTGATCGGCATGACGTCGTCTCCTCCCGATACCCGATGAATGTACGTCGGATCGTGCCGGCCGGTTCCATCACGAACGAGCGAGGCGAGCTTGCCCGAACACCGCCCGGCGTGCCGTCAGGCCGGGTCCTCGCTGCCACGGCCTCGGATCTCGTCGAGCAGCCAGTCGCGGAACCGGGCGAGCGCCGGCTCGGCGAGGCGGCCCTTCTCGGCGAACAGGAAGTAACCGGTGTCCTCGGTCACGACGAGGTCGAACGGGGCCACCACCCGGCCCGCCTGCAGCTCGGCATCGACCAGGTGCAGATCGCCGATCGTCACGCCGAGCCCGCCGATCGCCGCCCCCAGCGCCATCTCCATCGTGGCGAAGACCAGCCCGCCCTCGACCACGCTCGCGGGCAGCCCGGCGGCCGCGGCCCACTTGCGCCAGTCGGTCCGATCCTCGGTCGGATGCAGCAGGATGTGGCGCGCGAGGTCGGCCGGCCTGCGCAGCGGTGGCGGGCCGTCGCGCAGGCCCGGCGCGCACAACGGGGTCAGCGCCTCGTCGCGCAGCTTGACGACATCGAGCCTGCCGAGCGCACGCGTGGCGCTGTCCATCGCCTCGATGCCGAGATCCCACCCGCCCTCGAGGAACTCGTCGTAGCGGTTGTTGAACAGACCGACGCTGACCCGGAGCTCCGGATGGCGCGCGCGCAGGCGCGGCAGACGCGGGACGAGCCAGCGGAGCGCGAAGGTCGGGGCGGCGATGACACGCAGCTCGCGCTCGGCGCCGCCGAGCCGGGCCACCGCCCGCACGATCCGGTCGAAGGCCGCGCTCGTCTCCGGCAGCAGCAGGCGGCCCGCCGCGGTCAGCTCGACGCCCTGCGCGCGGCGGTGGAACAGCAGCACACCCAGATGCTCCTCGAGCAGCCGGACATGGCGGCTGACCGCACCCTGGGTGACATGCAGCTCGGCGGCGGCGAGCGCGAAGCTCTCATGCCGCGCGGCGGCCTCGAAGGCGCGCAGCGCGTTCAGCGGCGGCAGGCGCACACGGTCCTCGTAGCCTCAGTTTTTCTGATCCTCAGTAGCAGATAACCTCGTTTGTAACGCAGAGAAAGGAAAGCGATATCCATCAGGCCAGCCAGATTTGGTGAGCCTTGTGCGTGGAGTGACCGCGATGACCGCCACCCGGATCGCCATCCCCCTCCTGCCCGCGGCCGACACGGGCTTCGCGCCGCTGGCGGTCATTCGCGTCTGGCAGCAGCGCCGTCGCGAGCGGAGTGAGCTGCGCCGGCTGCTGGCCGACGCGCATCTCTTGGCCGACACCGGTCTCGAGCGCCGCGTGGTCGAGGTCGAGGCGGCCAAGCCGTTCTGGCTCGCCTGAGCTATCCGCCCATGGCCCGCGCCTCCTCGGCGAGCCAGTCGAGGAAGGCGCGCAGCCGCGGGCGCGTTTCGCTGCCCTCGAGGCAGACCGCGTAGTAGGCGAAACCGGCCTGCATGGTGAGCGCGAACGGACGGACCAGCCGGCCTGCGGCGAGGTGCTCGCCGGCGAGGCTGGTCCGTCCGATGGCGACGCCCAGACCCCGCACCGCGGCCTCGACGAGCATCAGCGAATCGCTGAGCTGCAGACCGCGCGCGGGGTCGATGTCGCGCAGACCCATCTTGCCGAGCCAGGCGCTCCAGGTGAGCCAGGTCTCCCCGGCGGTCAGGTTCCAGTCGTGCAGCAGGCGGTGCTGGCGCAGGTCCTCGGGCCGGCGCAGCGGCGGCGGACCGTCGAGCAGCGCCGGGGCGCAGACCGGGAACGTCTCCTCGGTGAACAACAGGTCCGTCCAGTACCCGGGATAGTGGCCGCGGCCGTAGCGGATGCCGACGTCGATCTCCTCGCGCGCGAAGTCGACCAGGGCGCTCGTGCCGTGCACGACCACTTCGATCTCCGGATAGAGCGCGAGAAACCGCCCGAGCCGCGGCAGCAACCAGAGCTGGGCGAAGGACGGAATGGCCGTGACGCGGAGCGTGCCGGCCAGCTCGCCGGCGACCGCGCCACGGACCGCGCGCGCGAAATGGTCGAGGCCCTTGCCGAGCTCGGGCAGCATGGCGCGCCCGGCCTCGGTCAGACGCAGCCCGCGCGGCAGCCGCGTGAACAGCACGACGGCGAGCTGCTCCTCGAGCGCCTTGACCTGATGGCTGATCGCCGCCGGGGTGACGTGCAGCTCGGCCGCCGCCTTGACGAAGCTGAGATGCCGCGCCGCCGCCTCGAAGGCGCGCAAGGCACCCAAGGGCGGCAGCCGCGCGCTCACGGCCCGGTCGCGCCGGCCGGCGGCCCGTCGGGGAAGAACTCGGCGAGGCTCAGCTTGCGGATGTCGGCCTCGTCGAGCAGCAGGATCTCGCGCCCGGTGAAGAGGATCCGCTTGCCGATGCCGGGGAAGGTCCCGACATCGAGCCCGGAGCGCTCGCCGCCCATGAGATAGACGAGATCCTCCTCGTAGGGATTGGCCAGGTGATGGGCCACGGACGGCGTCGGGAACGCCATGATGTCGCCGGCGCCCACCTCGTGCTCCCGGCCGTCGATCAGCGCCCGTCCGCGCCCCGAGAGGATGACCAGGAACTCCTCGTCGCGCTCATGCGCGTGATAGATGAAGGATTCCCGGCCCGGTGGGACGCGAGCGATGGTCAGCGCCAGCCGCCTCAGCCCGGCCATCTGCCCGACCGGGCGCAGATGCACGTCGGAGGCCGGGTTGAGCGGGTGGCGGATGTGGACCTCGGGCAGCGCCGCGATCTCGGCGGCGGTCCACAGCGGCTTCGGCTGGTCGGTCATGGCGACGGCTCCGGGAGATGGGTTGGCTTAGCGTGGCTAATGCTGGCGCTGAGAAACGATCGTTTGTGGCCAAGCATGGCTCACCATAGATCCGCTGTCGACGGGTCATGGGTGATAGCCCCGTCAAGGAGACCGACGATGCGCGACGCCACGACGATCCACGCCGCCGCCCGCAAGGCGGCGGCCGCGCCGGCCGAGAGCTGGGGATCGCTGCTCGGCGAGCTCTACCTGCTGCTCGAGAGCTGGGTCGAGCGGCGACGCCAGCGTCGTGCGCTCCTCGGGCTCAGCGACGCGCTGCTCAAGGACATCGGCGTCAGCCGCGCCGACGCGCTGCGCGAGGCGCGCAAGCCGTTCTGGCGGGCATGAGCCCGGCCTCAGCCCCGATGGCAGACGGCCTCCAGCCGGTTGCCGTCGGGGTCGCGCACGAAGGCCGCGTAGTAGGTCGGGTGGTACTCGGCGCGCAGCGCGGGCGGTCCGTCGCAGGTGCCACCCTGCGCCAGCGCCGCGGCGTGGAACGCATCGACCTGCGCCCGCGATGCCGCCTTGAGGCACCAGTGCCGCCGGTCGGTGAGCAGTCGCGTGACCGGGCGGATGCTGAGGTAGGACCGCTCGGGATGGCCGGCGTCGGCACGCAGCCCGTAGCCGGCGCCGTCGGCGTCCGCCCAGACCAGCGGCTGACCCAGCGCCGCCATCACCGCGTCGTAGAACGCCCGCGCCCGCGGCAGCTCGGTGACGGTGATCGAGACATGGTCGAGCAAAGGCTAGTCTTGGGCGAGGCGCACCAGCTTGCCGGTCGCGATGCTCTCGTAAGCCGCGTTCGCTAGCAGCAGCGCCTTCTTGCCGTCCTCGAAGCCGGGCGCGCAGGGCGTGCCCTTCTCGAGGCTGTCGATGAAGGCGTCGAGCTCGCGGACATAGGCCTCGCGGTAGCGCTCGATGAAGAAGTGCAGCAGCGGGTCCTTGGCGGCGGTGCTCTTCGCCGTCCAGCGCTCGACGGTCGTGGCGCGGCGGTTGTGGGCCTGCAGCATGCCCAGCTCGCCCACGACCTCGATCCGCTGGTCGTAGCCATAGGTGGCCTTGCGGTAGTTGGTGATCACCGCCTGCCGCCCGCCGGCGGTGCGCAGGATGATCGCCGCCGTGTCGTGGTCGTTCAGCTCGCGCACCGCGGGGTCGATCAGGGCGCTGGCCATCGCCGCGACTTCGACCGGCTCCTCGGGCAGCAGGAAGCGGGCGAGGTCGAAGTCGTGGATGGTCATGTCGCGCAGCAGCCCCCCGGCGACCTGCATGTAGGCGACCGGCGGCACCTCGGGGTCGCGCGAGGTGATGATCACCTGCCGCACGTCGCCGATCTCGCCGCGCGCGCAGGCCGCCTTGACCGCGGCGAAGCTCGGATCGAAGCGGCGGTTGAAGCCGACCATGATCGGCACGTCGCTGGCCGCGATCTCGCGCGCGCACTGGTCGACCTTGGCGATGTCGAGGTCGATCGGCTTCTCGCAGAGGACCGCCTTGCCGGCCTTGGCCGCCTCGGTAATCAGCTGGACATGGGTGTCGGTGGAGGACGCGATCAGCACCGCATCGACCCCGGCCGTCGCGAGCGCGTCCTCGACGCTGCGCGCCACCTTGCAGCCGTGCCGGTCGGCGACCGCGTCAGCGGCTTCGTTCTGCACGTCGTAGGCGACGACCAGCCGCGCTTTGGGGTGGCGGGCGATGTTGTCACCGTGCATCTTGCCGATCCGGCCGCAGCCGAAGAGCGCGAAACCGAGCATCGTCCCTGGTCTCCCCCCGAGCGGCGCGGCGATGGAAACAGCACCGCCGGAGTGGTGTCAAACGCCGCTGCGACATGGCAGGGTGCGCTATCGGGAGGGCTGTCATGAGCGCCGATCCGGAGAGGGGGGTGCGCCTGCGGCGCCGTGCACTACCGCCCCCTGGCGGCGTGCGATCCTCGGCTGACCGGCCGGGTCAGCCCCGCGCCGGGCGCAGCGCCGGCAGCACCTGGATCAGCGCGACGCCGAGCAGTGTGAGAGCACCGCCGAGCCAGACGGCGAGCCCCGGCCGCTCGCCCAGCACCACGACGCCGCCGAGGATGGCGAACATCGGTGCCAGCAGGGTGAACGGGGCGACGCGGCTGATCGGGTGCCGGCCGAGGAGCCAGTACCACAGCCAGAAGCCGGCGATGCCGCCGGTCAGCGCCGTGTAGAGGACGGCACCCCAGCCCCGCCAGTCGGCCGCCGCCATGGCCGGTAGCTGCCCGCTCTCGACGATCGCCGAGGCGAGGAGGATCTGCGGTGCCGTGAGCAGCGCGATCCAGGCGTTGAGGGCGAGCGCGTCGAACGGCCCGTGCCGCTTGGTCAGCACGGTGCCGACGGCGAACGCCATGGTGGCGGCGGCGACGAGGCCGACGCCGAGTAGATCCTGCGCCTCGCCCGGTCCGCCGGCGAGGATCACCACCCCGGCGAAGGCCAGTGCCATGCCGAGGATCGCCGGGACGCGCATCCGGTCGCCCAGCCAGGCCCAGGCGACCAGCACGGTGAAGGGCGGGGCGAGCTGGTAGGTGATCGCCGCCGTCGCCGCGTCGATCCGGGCGATGCCGAGATAGACCAGCGCGAAGTGCAGCCCGCCGGTGAACAGCGCGATCAGCGCCACGGGACGCAGGAGCGCGCGCGGCGGCAGGCCGGTAAACGGCAGGAGCAGGGCCGCCATGACCACGAAGCGCAGCCCGACCATCAAGAGCGGCGGGAGTTGCACGGCGCCGATCTTCACCGCGACCACCTGCAGCCCCCAGACCAAGGCCATCAGCACGGCGGCGGCGAGATCGAGCGGCGGCATGCGGCGGCCCGGCGTAGCGATCGCCAAGTAGCTGTGCGGCCGCGTCGGCGTGAGAAGCCCCATACGCGCGCACCCGCCATGCGCCGCCTACCGCGCCGCGGTCGATGGCAACGCACGATGATTGCGTGCGCCCGGCGGCCGAGCTAGTCTACTAGTTGACCAAGAGAAGGCCGTATGCGTCAGGTGAACGTCTACGACGCGAAGACCCGCCTGTCGGCGCTGCTGAAGGCTGTGGCGCGCGGCGAGGAGGTGGTCATCACGAACCGCAATCGCCCCGTGGCGCGGCTCGTACCGTTCGAAGGGCCGCGGCAGCGGCCGGTGTTCGGGTCGGCAGCCGGCGCTCTCGAGCGCTCCGGTCTCAGCCGCGACGAGCTGCGCCGGGCGCTCGCGCCGATGAGCGCTGAGGAGCTGGCCGAGTGGGATCTGGCCTGATCCGTGTGGCTCGCCGACGCCTGCGCGTTGATCGACTTCTACACTGGCGACCCCGACTGCCCGGCGACGCTCCGATCGCTGCTGGAGACGGGCACGCCGGACGTGGCCGTGCTGGCGACGACGGTGTGGGAGATCGCGAGCAAGACGCGACGAGGCCGACTGCCGCAGATCCATTCGCCGCCCTACGGCACGCTGACGGCGATGCTCGAGGACCAGGGCTACGCGTTGCTGCCGTTCGACCACGCCACGGCGGAGCAGGCCGCGGGCCTCCCGGCGTTGCATGGCGATCCGTTCGACCGTGCCTTGGTCGCCGCGGCGCAGCGCACAGGGCGTGTCGTCCTGACGTCCGACGCGGCGATCGCAGCCTATGGCGTGCCGGTGCGCTGGTAGACTGAGGCGGGCGCGCTCTCAGCGAGGCGCGGATCTCGCCGAGCGGCCGGTGAGCATCGGGCCGTAGACGATCAGGAACAGCGCGAAAGCGCCGATCCAGGTGAGGCCGGAAAACGCGACCAGCACGAGGTAGGCCCCGGGAGCCGCATGCGCCGCGACGCGCAGGAGCGCCGCCACGGTGACGAGGAGGTAGATCGCCGTGGTCGCGGGCCCGGCGGTCAGCTCGCGTCCGGTGTGGCCGAGCGTGGCGCGGGTCATCACGGCGAGGATCATGGTGCCGAAGCAGCCGACGGTGAGGGCATGGAGGTGCGCGCCGAAGCTGCCCGCGAGCGCGTCGACACCGATCAACGCCACGCCCAACGCGAGCCAGCCATAGCCGAGATGCAGTACCCAGAGCAGCGGCTCGGCAAGCGTGCGGTGCCCCTGCCAGCGGGCCAGCCGCCCGCCCTGTGCCACAGCGGCGGCCAGGAGCAGCGCGCCGACCGGCCGCGCCTCCGGCCGCGCCACCCAGCCGAGCAGGGCGAGAACGGTCAGCGCGAGCGCGGCCTTGTCGACCGGTCCGAACGGCGCCGGCAGCGCCGGCGCGGCCTGCCGCTTGAGCCAGTTGCCGGTGAAGCTCGGCACGATCCGCCCGCCGATCAGCGCCACCAGCAGGGCCAGGGTGGCGATGCCGAGGCGGTGGCCGAGCGCCCCGGTGACGGCGACCCCCATGGGCTCCAGATGCATCAGCAGGTTCGCGAGGAGCAGCGATGCCAGAGCGGCGCACACCGGCAGGTTGCGCCAGTTGCGTCCGGTCGCCACCTCGCGCACGACCACCGTCAGCAGCACGAGGGGGAAGGCGAGATCGACGGTGGCCGCCGCAGCGGCGCCGAGCCGCTCGCCGAAGGCCACCGCGAGCCGCCCGGCAAGCCACAACCCGGCGAGGCCCGCCAGCGGCCAGCCGTTGAGCGGCATGCGCCCGGTCCAGTTGGGCACGGCGGTGAGCAGGAACCCCGCCACCGCGGCCATGGCGAAGCCGAACAGCATCTCGTGCGCGTGCCAGGCGGCCGGCGCGAACGCGGTTGGCGGCGCGAGCCCGTGCGCGACCACGCCGAGCCAGACCAGGAGCGCAACCGGCGCGGTCACCGCGGCGCCGAGGAAGAACGGGCGGAACCCGTAGGACAGGAGCGGCGCTCCGGCCCATGGTCGAAGCCGCGGGATCCCGCCGGCGGCGGACCCCTGACCTGCCGCGTCGCGCCCTGACACCTAATCCACTCTTCCGCGGAGATATCACCGAGGACGTAGCATCGGTCAGGTCGTGCCGGCACCGGGCTTCTCGTCGCAGCGCTCGGACCCGCCTAGTGTCGCGCCCGCCGCGCCGCACCGGGAGGTCCGCCTTGCGTCGCCTGTGTGTTCTCCTCGCGATCCTGGTCGCACTCGCCGGCAGCGCGCACGCCGAGCTGGTGCAGCCACCCGGCAGCGCCCTGGCGCTCGATCCGCCGGACGGCTTCAGCCTCGCCGCCGGCTTCACCGGCTACGAGGATGCCGCCCGCGGGGCGAGCATCGTGCTCGCCGAGTTGCCGGCGGCGGCCTACGCGACCCTCGAGGCGGGGCTGACCGCCGAGGCGCTGGCCGCGCGCTCGCTGCGGCTCCTGGCGCGGGAGCCTTTCGCCAGTGGGCTCGGCGACGGGCTGCTGCTCACCGCGACGCAGCGTCACCTCGGCAGCGAGGTCGGGAAATGGATGCTGCTCGTGCCTGCCGAGCGCTTCACCGCGCTCGTCACCGTGACGGCCGTGCCGGGTGCCGGCCGGGCGGTGTCGGACGCGGAGGTGCGGACCGCCCTGGCGACACTCACCGCCGTGGCGCCGAGCGATCCCGCCGCCGCGCTGCCGTTCACCTTCACCGAGACGGCGAACCTGCGCCTGGCCCGGACGCTCGCGGGGAGCTCGGCGATGTTCACCGCGGGCGGCGTCCCGGCGGCGCCCGGCACGGCGCCGGTCCTGATCGTCGCCGCGTCGCTCGGCGATCTGCCGAGCTCGACGCAGAAGCAGGCGCTCGCCACCTCGCTGCTGCACAGCGTGCGCGGATTCGGCAAGCTGGAGATCGACGCCGCCGCCGACGTGCCGCTCGGCGACGGGATCGCCGCCGAGCTGCGCGCCCATGGTACCGACGAGCGCACCGGCCGGCCGGTCGCCCTGGTCCAATGGCTGATCGTCGGCGGCAAGGGCTATGTGCGCGTGCTCGGCATCGCCGCACCGCAGGCGATGCCGGCGATCCTCCCGGAGTTCGCCGCGCTCGCGGCGAGCATCGCCTGGCGCTGAGCGGCGGCGCGCCGGCTCAGCCGAGCGCCACGACCTCGACGCCGAGCACCTCGGCCGACGCGGCGAGCCGCCGGTCGAGCGTCAGCAGCGGCGCGCCGAGGCGGCGCGCGATCGCCAGATGCAGCGCGTCGCCGGTCAGCAGCCCCAGCTCGAAGCGCTCCAGCAGCGCCTCGGCGGCGGCGAAGTCACTCTCGACGATCGCGACCATCCGGCAGGCCGGGCGTAGCTCCGAGCGGAACGCGCGCAGCACCTGGGTCGCTTGGGTCGGGCTGAGGGCGCGTGTCCGCACTTTGATTCCCAAAGCGCTCGCCACCTCGGTGGCCGTCCAGGCACTGACGCAGAGCGGATCTTCCGTAGCACGGCCGACCGCGTCCACCACCAGCGCCGTCCCCGGCTCCGGCGTCAGGAGGGCGAGGACGGCACTGGTGTCGAGGTAGGTCACTCAGTAACGATCCTCGTCCCGCATCCGGCGGACCAGCTCGCCGGCCGACTCGGGCTGCATGGGCAGGCTCGCCAGATGCCGGCGGATCGCCTCGACGTCGAGTGGCTGACGCGGCGGCGGCAGCGGGCTGATTTTGGCGATCGGCCTGCCGCGCCGGGTGATCTCCAGCTCCTCGCCGCGCTCGACCGCATCGAGCAGCGCACTCAGATGGGCCTTCGCGTCGGCCACGCTGACACGGCGCATCCGCAGGTCTCCAGATGGTCATCGAACTGGTCATCTCGATGCCGGCCGCTGGCCGCGCAAGCCCTTCACCCCCCGCAGCCGCCTCACTATGGTCGGCTCGCTCGTGGCCGAGGGGAGGCGACGCCCGATGACGACCGTGCGGTTGACCATGGCGCAGGCCCTGGTGCGCTGGCTGACGGCGCAGCGGATCGAGATCGACGGCAAGGCCGAGCCTCTGTTCCCTGGCGTGTTCGCGATCTTCGGCCACGGCAACGTCACCTGCCTCAGCGAGGCGCTGGAGGCGGTCAAGGACGAGCTGCCGACCTGGCGCGGGCAGAACGAGCAGTCGATGGCCCTGGCCGCGATCGCCTACGCCAAGGCCAGGCGCCGCAGGCAGATCATGGTCGCGACCAGCTCGATCGGGCCGGGCGCGACCAACATGGTCACCGCCGCGGCCGTGGCCCACACCAACCGCCTGCCGGTGCTGCTGCTCTCCGGCGACTACTACGTCACCCGCTTCCCCGACCCGGTCCTGCAGCAGGTCGAGCATTTCGGCGACCCGACCCTGTCGGTCAACGACAGCTTCAAGGCGGTGGTGCGCTACTGGGACCGCATCACCCGGCCCGAGCAGATCCTCCAGTCGCTGCCGCAGGCGCTGGGCCTGATGCTCGATCCGGCCGACTGTGGCCCGGCCTTCGTCGGCATGTGCCAGGACGTCCAGGCCGAGGCCTTCGACTACCCGGCGCGCTTCTTCGAGCCGGTCCTGCACCGCATCCCGCGACCGCGACCCGACGAGCGCCAGATCGCCGACGCCGCGGCGCTCCTGAAGACCGCGCAGAAGCCGCTGCTGATCGTCGGCGGCGGCGTCCGCTACAGCGAGGCCGAGGCACTGCTCGACCGGTTCGCCACCCGGCACGCCATCCCGGTCGGCGAGACGCTCAACGGCAAGAGCACGCTCCTCCACGATCACGCGATGAACGTCGGGCCGATCGGCATCATGGGTGCCTCCTCGGCCAACGATCTCGCAGCCGAGGCCGACGTGATCCTCGCCGTCGGCACGCGGCTGCAGGACTTCACCACCGGCTCCTGGACCCTGTTCGCCGACGACGCGCGCCTGATCGGCATCAACACCGCCCGCTTCGACGCGCGCAAGCACATGGCCCTGCCGGTGGTCGGCGACGCCAAGGTGGCGCTGGCCGAGCTGTCCGCCGCCCTCGGCGACTGGCAGGCCCCGCAGGGCTGGATCGCGCAGGGCCGCAGGCTCTACGCGCAGTGGAACGCCTACATCGACGGCCGCTCGGGCCCGACCAACGCCGAGCTGCCCACCTACGCCCAGGTCGTGGGCGCGGTGAACCGGCTGGCCGGCCCGCGCGATCTGGCGCTGACCGCGGCCGGCGGGATGCCGGGCGAGCTGGAGATGAACTGGCGCGCCAAGGGCATCGCCACCTTCGACTGCGAGTTCGGCTATTCCTGCATGGGCTACGAGATCGCCGGCGGCTGGGGGGCGAAGATGGCCGACCCCTCGCGCGAGGTCTTCGTGATGGTCGGCGACGGCAGCTATCTCATGATGAACTCGGACATCTACAGCTCCGTCCTGACCGGCATGAAGCTGATCGTCGTGGTCGCCGACAATGGCGGTTTTCTCGTCATCGACCGCCTGCAGCGCGCCAAGGGCATCCCGAGCTTCAACAACTCGATCGAGACCTGCCGGACGGCGGTGCCGCCGTTCCGCGTCGACTTCGCCAAGCACGCCGAGGCCATGGGGGCCATCGGCGTGCGGGTGAAGAGCATCGGCGACCTCGAGGCGGCCATCCAGGACGCCATGAAGGCCGACCGCACCACGGTCATCCACATCGACGTCCACCCCACCGACTGGACCGGCGAGAACCATTCCTGGTGGGAATGCGGCACGCCGGAGATCAGCTCACGCGCCACCGTCCAGGCCGCCCGCGCCGAGCACGACGCCGGCAAGCGGCGCCAGCGCCTGGGGGTGTAGCGTCGGTCGGCGGCGCCATCGGCAGCGCGCCCGCGGGCCGGCGGCAACGGCCATCGCTCGGACCGCGTCGCTATCATAATGGACGGCCGGGCTGGCGGGATGGTGCCGCGGGGGTGGCGAACAGCGCTCGCACCCGCGCCACGGCGCGCTCGAGGTCGGCGAGCGGCGGAGCTGGGGGCCGATCCTCGGGCCAGGGCTGGCCCAGCCACACGGCGCGGCCGGCCTCGACCTGGCGGCGGTGGATGATGCTCACGTCGCGGGTCAGCCGCTTCGGGCCGGTGTGGATCGAGGCGCGGTAGATCAGGGCGCGCAGGTTGAAGTCGCGGAGCCGCTCGAGCGGCGTGACCGGCAGCACGCTGCCGTCGGCCGGCAGGGGCGGCCGATGCGACCCCTTGCCGCGCAGGAGATCGAAGATGAACACCGGCTTGCGGGTGAAGCAGGCCTCGGCGAGCATCGACATCGAGTCGCAGGTGACGATGATCCGGTCGGCCAGGGCGAGAAAGCCGAAGTAGGGATTGTCGGGATCGTCGCGCCGCCAGTGATAGACCTGGGCCGGCACGCGCAACGCCGCCTCGAGCGCATCGGCCGCCTTCGGCGGCGTGCGGGCGCTGGTGCTGACCAGCAGCGAGCCGCCCAGAGCCTCGGCCATCCGGCTGCTGTGCCAGCCGAGAAGCGCGCCGTTCTCGCGGTCGAAGTTGAACGGACCCGCTTGGCCGCCGAGCATCACCGCGACGTAAGGGCGGGGGAGATGCGCGAGGCGCGGCGCCCACTGCGCCGCGGCCGCGGCCAGGCGCTCGGCCGTGACCCGGTGCAGCGGCGCTTCGTTGTGCAGGATGTTGGGCTTCTGCGGCAGACGGTATTGCGGGGTGGTGACGATCAGGTCGAAGCACTCGTGGCGTGCCCAGGGCCGGCCGACATGGACGAGCCGCACCCGGCCGGGCCCGCCGGCCGCGCGCTGGATCCAGCGGACCAGCGGCTCGTTGCGCCGGCCGGCGGAGATGATCAGCTCGGGCCAGGGCGGCTCGAGCGGGCTCGAGCGCTCCTTGATCAGGCCCATCAGCGTCGGGCCGGCGAACAGGTTCGTCAGCAGCTCGGTCCTGCGATAGACGAGGTGCTTGGTCTCGAAGGGCCAGCCCAGGGCCTCGGCGAGCGCCAGGATCTGCGAGTTGTCACCGGCCTTGTGACCGAGCATGAGCCAGGTCCGTGGCGGCACCGAGCGGACGGGGACGGGCGCATGAATGGTGGGCTCGGCGGCGAGCGGCATGGCTGCGCCGCTATCTGCCGAAGGTCGCGGTGCGCGACAACTGGCGGGGCGTCGCGGCCGGGGCCATGATCCACCGGGTCGTCACGGGGAGCCGGGGATGCTGACGGTCTACAGCGAGGAGCACCGCCATCAGGACGGCAGGGCCGAGCTGATCAACGGTCAGCTCCTGCCGTGCTTTGAGATGCCGCGCCGGGCGGAGATGATCCTGGCCCGGGTGCGCGAGGTCGGACTCGGCGAGGTGCTGCCGCCGGACGATCACGGCCGGGGCCCGATCGAACGGGTCCACCGGCGTGACTTCGTCGACTTCCTGGCCCGCGCCTGGGACGACTGGACGGCGGCGGGCCGCAGTCATGACGCGCTGCCCTTGTGCTGGCCGACCCGCACGCTGCGCCAGGTCTGCCCGGAGACGATCGACGGCCGGCTCAGCTACTACAGTCTCGATGCCGGCACGCCGATCACCGCGGGCACCTGGCGCGCCGCCTATGCCAGCGCCCAGGTGGCGCTCACCGGTGCGTCGCGGGTGGCCGGCGGCGCGCGCGCCGTGTTCGCGCTGTGCCGGCCGCCGGGGCACCACGCCGCCGCCGACGTCTATGGCGGCTATTGTTTTTTCAACAATGCGGCGATCGCGGCGCAGGCGCTGCGCGACGGCGGCGCCGCGCGGGTGGCGATCCTCGACGTCGACTACCACCACGGCAACGGCACCCAGGCGATCTTCTACGATCGCGGCGACGTGCTGGTCGCCAACCTGCACGCCGATCCGCGCGACGAGTATCCGTTCTTCCTCGGCTATGCCGAGGAAACCGGGATCGGCGCGGGCGAGGGCGCCAACCTCAACTATCCGATGCGCCACGGCACCGGCTTCGACCTGTGGGCCGAAGCGCTCGACAACGCCTGCCGCAAGATCGCGGCGTGGCGGGCCGACGCGCTGGTCGTGTCGCTCGGCGTCGACACCTACGAGGGCGATCCGATCTCGCGCTTCCGGCTGCGCAGCCCGGATTTCGTCTCCTACGGCCGGCGGATCGCGAGGCTCGGGCTGCCGACCCTGTTCGTCATGGAAGGCGGCTACGCGGTCGAGGCGATCGGCATCAATGCGGTCAACGTGCTGACCGGGTTCGAAGGGGAGTAGGCGAGCGCCAGTGACGGCGGTCGGCGCGCCCAGGAGTTCGATGACGCTCACGCGGCTCGGCCCAACGCGGCGATCGGGCAGTGAGATAGGTCACAGCCATCGTATGCGGTCGGCCGGCGATCCGCGAAGGCCTCAGCCGCGGCCGCGCAGGTAGCGGGCGAGCGCGCGGCGGGCAGTGCCGAGGTCGAGCTGCTCGCGCTTCGCGTCGATGATCGTGAGGTCGCCGAACGGCACGAAATGGTGCAGGCCGTCCCGGTAGGGGCTGGCCGGGTCGGGCGCGACCCGCACCGCCTCCTCCTCGGCGAAGCGCTCGGGCGTCAGCTCGAGCACGCGGTTGAGGACGAGCGCGCCGCCATAGGTGCGGCTGCAGTCCTGGGCCGGGCGATAGAGCGCGCCCTCGTGGACGAACGGCCGCCCGCCCGGGCGGGCGGAGCGCCGGCTCGTCTTGACCGGGTTCCCGGGGTGCGGCCGCCACGGGCCGCGCAGCGCGTCCGCCATGAACAGGAACAGCAGCTCCTGGTCCCGGCGGTCGTTGTCGGCGCAGAACAGCCACCAGCGGCCGTCATGGTGCACGGGGGTGCAGTCGACGCCGGCGAAGCCGTCGAGCAGCACGCTGTCCACGGTCCAGTCGGTCGGGAACGCGGCGGCGCGGAGAAGCACCACGCGGCGCGCCTGATGGCTCTCCGGCAGGCAGAAGGTCTGTCCGCCGTCCTCGATCAGGTAAGGGTAGGAGAGATGACCCGGCACCGGGAGGTCGAGGCGCCGCACGGCGCTCGTGGGCGGGCCGTCGGGGTCGAGCAGCGCAATGTAGCCCCGTCCCGCGACGTGGTCGTAGCCCTCGACGAGCAGCTTGAGCCGCCCCCCGTCGAGCAACGGGAACGGGTCCGCGTAGTAGCCGAAGGGCGGGAAGAGCTCGATCCAACGGACCGGACCGAGCGTCGGATCGGTGAGGAAGGCGTGCGCCGGTTTGGCGACGATCCCGACGCACCAGATGTCCTCGCGCAGCCGCGCCCGCACCCGGCGCCGCAAGCGCGCGGGGAGAGACGGAATCACGCGGCTGCGGTCAGCGACGGGCTCCCGCCCGCGCCGGCCCGGTCCGGCTCGAGCAGATGGACCTGGTCGGGCTGCCAGGAGGCCAGCGCCCGGTCGCCGCGCGCCACCGGGCTCGCGAAGAACGCGGCCTCGGGCTCGTTGACGAGGAACTCCTCGCCGGTCGCGGTGGCGAGCGTCACCTTGACGAAGCTGCCCTGGTACTCGACCGCCTCGACCAGCCCCTCGAGGCTGTTCTCGGCGGTCACCGCGCCAGCGCCGGCGCGCGCGAGGTGGATCAGGTCGCGGCGGACGGCGAACCAGACCGGCTCGCCCGGACGTGGCCGGCGCTCGTGCAGGGGCACGCGGAACAGGGCCCCGCCCGGCCCGTCGAGCAGCGCGTGCCGGCCGTCCTGGTCGCGGACCTTGCCCATGATCACGTTCTGCCCGCCCAGGAAACGCGCGACATAGGGACTGCGCGGGCGGGCGTAGACCTCGCGTGCGCTCGCCGCCTGCTCGATGATGCCCTGGTTCATGACGACGACGAGATCGGCCAGGGCGATCGCCTCCGGCTGGGTGTGGGTGACGTGGACGAAGGTGATGCCGAGGTCGGTCTGCAGCCGCTTGAGCTCACTGCGCATCTGCAGGCGCAGGAACTCGTCCAGTGCCGAGAGCGGCTCGTCGAGCAGCAGCACGCGCGGGTTGGTGATCAGCGCCCGGGCCAGCGCCACGCGCTGCTGCTGCCCGCCGGAGAGCTGCGCCGGCATCCGGTCGGCGAAGGCGGTCATCCGCACCAGCTCGAGCATGCGGTCCGCTTCGCGGTGGCGCTGCTCCCGCGGTACGCCCCGCATCCGCAGGTTGAAGGCGACATTGTCGCGCACCGAGAGATGCGGGAACAGCGCGTAGGACTGGAACATCAAGGCGGTGCCGCGCTGCGCCGGGACGAGGCCGGCGACGTCCTGGCCGCCGATCAGGATCCTGCCGGAGCTGGGCTCCTCGTGGCCCGCGATCATGCGCAGGATCGTCGTCTTGCCACAGCCGGACGGGCCGAGCAGGCAGCAATAGCTGGCATGCGGGATCGTCAGGCTGACCCGATCGACGGCGAGCGTCGGTCCGAACCGCTTGGTGACCTCATGCAGCGCGACGTCGCCGCGTCGTTCCGTCCCGGTCACGACGGCGCTCCCGCCGGGTCCGCGGCGCGCACCGGTCCGGTGCCGCGCCGGCGGGTGATGCGGGCGATGGTCAGCAGCGCCACGGCGATGGCGAGAAAGGAGATCGCGGTCGTCACCGTGCCCAGCGCGAACAGCGCCGGCGAGGTCACGTTGTTGGTCATGGCGTAGATCTCGAGCGGCATGGTGTTGCGCGCGCCGACGGTCAGGGTCGAGCGGGCGACCTCGTCGTAGGACAGGGTGAAGCCGAACAGCGCCACCGCGATCAGGCCCGGCGCCAGGATCGGCAGGATCACCGCGGTCAGGACCTGGCGGTCCGACGCCCCGAGATCGCGCGCCGCCTCCTCGTAGCTGCGGTCGAAGCGGTTGAAGACCGCGAACATGATCAGCAGCCCGAACGGCAGGGTCCAGGTGAGATGCGCGCCGAGCCCGGTCAGCCACCAGCGCGGCGTGATCCCGAGCACCTGACAGACCAGCGCGATGCCGAGGCCGACGAACAGCCCGGGCATCACGAGGCTGGCGATGGCGGCATAGAAGATCAGGGTGGCGCCGCGGAAGCGCTGGCGGAAGGCGAGCCCGGCCGCCAGCGAGATCACCAGGGTGAGCGCCATCACGATCAGCGCCAGGATGATCGAGCGGGCGAACGAGCCGGAGAAGTCACCGGTACGCTGCTGCCCGAACAGGGCGCCGAACCAGTGCAGCGAGACGCCGCGCATCGGAAAGGTCAGGCCGCCGGTCGGACCCTGGAAGGACAAGATGTAGATCGCCGACATCGGGCCGTAGAGGAACAGCACGAACAGCACGAAGACGGCGGTCAGGATCCAGAAGGAGAGAGGGCGGCGGCCCTGCGGCCCGACGGTCACGCTGCCAACTCCCGGCGCACGTCGACGATCCGCAAGATCGCCGCCACCATCAGCGTGACGATGACGAGCAGCACCACCGCGCCGGCGGCGGCGGTCGGGTATTGCAGGAGGCCGATCTCGTTGTTCAGGGCCGAGGCGACGCTGCCGCTCTGCCCGCCGCTCATCGTCCGCACGACGAAGAAGTCGCCCATCACCAGGGCGACGACGAAGATCGAGCCGAGCGCCACGCCGGTCTTGGACAGCGGCAGGACGACGTGGAGGACGACCTGCCAGGGCTTCGCCCCGCCGTCGACCGCGGCCTCGATGACGGTCGGGCTGATCCGCGCCATGGCGTTGAAGATCGGCACGATCATGAACAGGGTGAACAGGTGCACATAGGCGAGGATCACGGCGAAGTCGGAGAAGAGCAGGAACTCCAGCGGCGCGCTCGCGAGGCCGGTGGCGAGGAGCGCCTGGTTGAAGATGCCCTCGCGGCCGAGGAACGGGATCCACGAGATCATCCGGATGATGTTCGAGGTCCAGAACGGCACCGTGCAGAGCAGGAACAGCCCGATCTGCCAGAGCAGGTTCCGCACGTGGAACACGAGATAGTAGGAGATGGTGAAGCCGAGCACGAGGGTGATCGCCCAGGTGACGACGGCGTAGTAGATCGTCTTCAGATAGATCGAGAACGTCACCGGCGAGGTGAAGATGTAACGGTAGTTGTCGAGGATGAAGTCGGGATAGATGTCGAACTGGTCATAGGACCAGAAGCTGACGACGAGGATCATGCCGACCGGGATGACCAGGAACAGCAGCAGCACGGTCGCCAGCGGCGCGACCTGCAGGTAGGGGACGAGGCGGCGCATCGGGCGCTCCGCGCGGGCGAGGCGACCGGGGCCGCGCGGCGACGCGGCCCCGGTCCGAGCGTTCGGCGTCAATCGGTCAGGCGGAGACGAACTCGTTCCACTTGCGGACCATGTAGACGTTCTCGTCCATCACCGTGTTCCAACAGGCGATGTTGCCCATCCGCTCCCAGAACGCGCCGCCGTCGCGCACCGCGCCGGCCTTCTCCATCAGGTTGCCGAACGGATCCATGATGTCGCCCTGGGCCGGCTTGCCCTCGTACCAGTAGTTCCACTCGTCCTCGGTCAGGAAGGCCTTGGCCGTCTCCGGCACGGCGCTGTAGTAGCCCTGCTTGGCGATGAAGCCGCCGTGCCATCCGGACAGGTACCAGTTGAGATACTCGTACGCGGCGTCGAGCTTCAGCCCGTCGAGGTGCTTCATCAGCCCGAGCCCGGCGGCCCAGGCGCGGTAACCCTCCTTGAGCGGCTGGTAGGCGCAGGGGATGCCGCGCGTGCGCACCGCGGTGACCGCCGGCGACCACATCGACTGGATCACCACCTCGCCCGAGGCCATCAGGTTGACGCTCTGGTCGAAGGAGTTCCAGAATGCCCGGAAGTGTCCCTGCCGCTTGAGGTCGATCATCGCGGCGATCGCCTTGTCGATCTCCTCCTTCGTCATGTTGCCCTTGTCGGCGAAGGTCATGTCGCCGCGCGACTCCAGCGCCATGGCGACGTCCATGATGCCGATCGACGGGATGTCGACGAGTGCCGTCTTGCCCTTGAACTCGGGATTGAGCAGCTCGGCCCAGGTCTCGATCGGCCGGCCGATCAGGTCGGGGCGGATGCCCAGCGTGTCGGCATTGTAGATGTCCGGGATCAGCGTGGCCCACTTGGTCGGCTGGCTGGCGAAGCTGGTGGCGTCCGCGGTCTCCACATACTGGCTCTCGTAGGGCAGCGTGCCTTGGCGGGTGACGTCGGTGCCGTCCGGGTATTTGCCCAGCGTGAAGATCGGCACGACCTTGTCCCACAGCTTGATCCTGCCGACGTCGACCGCCTGCATGACGCCGCGCGGGTAGACCTTCTGCACCGCCCAGTATTCGAGATCGGCGATGTCCACCGTGGTCGGCTGGGTGACGACGCGGTTGACCAGCGCGTCGCCGTTGACGGTCTGCATCTCGACCTTGAAGCCGAGATCGCTGGTCGCCTGGCGGGCGATGTCGATGATCGCCGAGTACGACGAGCCGACGTGGTTGATGGTCACGTCCTTGATGTTCTGCGCCCAGATCGTGGGAAAGCCGCGGATCGCGCCGCTGCCGACGGCGGCACCGGCGGCGGCCGCGGCCACGCCCAGCGCATGCCGGCGGGTGACCGGCGCGCCCTGGCCGGTTGCGGGCTGGTCACTCGTCGAGGTCTTGTCGGTCACGATGCCCCTCCTCCTTGTGTGCCGCCGCGGCGCGGGGCGCGGGCAACGGCCCGCGATCCACGACAGGCGACACGGGTTGTTGGCTCCGCACGGGGCGGACGGTGCGGCTGTTTTGGGCGCCCGGCGCGCGGCGCGTCAAGCGGGTGACGGCAGCGCACGATTGGCGCCCGCGCAGGCGATGCTAGATGCCCGCCCACGCGAGGACGAGAGGGATCCGCCATGCAATGGACGCGAGGCCGGCGCAGCCAGAACATCGAGGATCGCCGCGGGATGGGCGGGCTCGGCCGTGGCGGCGGGGTCCGGGTCGGTCGCGCCGCCGGCGGTGGCGGTATCGGGATCCTGATCATCGCCTTGATCATGCTGTTCCTCGGGGTCGATCCGAGCATCCTGCTGAGCGGCGGTGGGGGACAGCTCGTGCCGGTCGACGAGCCGCGGCAGAGCCGGCCGATCGGCTCGGTGCAGGAGGAGCAGCTCAAGGAGTTCGTCGCGGTGGTGCTGGGCGACACCGAGGACACCTGGACCCCGATCTTCCGCCAGATCGGCCAGTCCTATCAGGAGCCGACGCTGGTGCTGTTCACCGACCAGGTGCAGTCGGCGTGCGGCTTCGCCAGTGCCGCCACCGGCCCGTTCTACTGTCCGGCGGATCGCAAGGTTTATCTCGACCTCGGCTTCTTCGACGAGCTCGACCGCCGCTTCGGCGCGCCCGGCGACTTCGCCCAGGCCTACGTCGTCGCGCATGAGGTCGGCCACCACGTGCAGAATCTCCTCGGCATTCTGCCGCAGGTCCATCAGTACCGGCAGCGTGCCGACACGATCAGCGCCAACCGGGCGAGCGTGATGCTCGAGCTGCAGGCCGACTGCTTCGCCGGGGTGTGGGCGCATCACGCCGACCGGGCGCGACAGATCCTCGACGAGGGCGACGTCGAGGAGGGCCTGAACGCGGCGGCGCAGATCGGCGACGACCGGATGCAGCGGCGCTCCGGGGGCTGGGTCAGCCCGGAGAGCTTCACGCATGGCAGCTCGGAGCAGCGTTTGCGCTGGTTCAAGACCGGGATGCAGACCGGCCGCCTCGACGCCTGCGACACCTTCAACGCGCCGCGGCTGTAGGCGGCGGGATAGCGGGGCATGGCGGGTCGGGCCTTACCCGGCCTGCTCTGGCCGTCACCGAGACGGTCGACAGCACAGGGACCGCCGGCGACCGGCGCCGTGGCGCCGCTCTGAACGCCGGCACGCTGTTCAAGCGCCCGGCCGCGCACCTATCATCCGGCCGCGCGAGGAGCCGGGCCAGGGGAGGGGACGATGCCGCAGTTCGCCGCCAATCTCAGCATGATGTTCAACGAGGTTCCGTTTCTCGACCGCTTCGCTGCGGCGGCTGCGGCCGGGTTCCGCGGCGTCGAGTTCCTCTTTCCCTACGATCACCCGAAGGAGGAGGTCGCGGGCAAGCTCCGTGCAGCCGGCCTGACCCAGGTCCTGTTCAACACCGTGCCCGGCGACTGGGGCAAGGGCGAGCGGGGGCTGGCCTGCATCCCCGGACGCGAGGCCGAGTTCCTCGCCGGCGTCGACAAGGCGCTCGACTATGCGCGGGCGCTGGGGTGCGCGACGATCCACTGCATGGCCGGTCTGCGGCCCCCGGGCGTCGCCGACGAGCGGCTCGACGCCACCTATCTCGCCAACATCGGCGAAGCGGCACGGCGCGCGGCGGGCCACGGCGTCACGGTCGTCATCGAGCCGATCAACACCCGCGACATCCCCGGATTCTATCTCAACTACCAGAGGCAGGCGCGGGGTCTGATCGAGCGGATCGGTGCCGGCAACCTCAAGCTCCAGCTCGACCTCTACCACTGCCAGATCATGGAGGGCGATCTGGCCGTGCACATCCGCGACTTCGCCGACATCACCGGGCACGTGCAGATCGCCGGGGTGCCGGAGCGGCACGAGCCGGACGTCGGCGAGATCAACTACCCCTATCTGTTCGAGGCCCTCGACCGCACCGGCTACAGCGGCTGGGTGGGGTGCGAGTACCGCCCGCGTGGGCGGACCGAGGACGGGCTCGGCTGGTTCGCACCGTGGCGCGGGTGAGCGCGCGTCAGCACTCGAGCTGCGGATAGAGCTCACAGTAGATCTGCAGCAGCTCGAATTCACGCCGCTTGGTCGCGAAGTAGCGCACGAGGTCGTACTCGAAGGGTGAGCTCGTCTGGTAGTACTCGAAGCGGATCTGGCGCCGCCGGTCGATCCCGTAGAGGCCGGTGGCCGGCGGGCTGCTGATGCTGCCGTCGATCGCGGCCGGCGCGTTCAGTGTCGTCGCGCGCAGGGTCGCCGTGTCGACCGCGACCCCGGCGCCGTCGCGCAGGCTCGACGGGCCGAGCACCGGCAGGACGAGGTAGGGGCCGGGGCCGACGCCCCAGCGCCCGAGGGTCAGGCCGAAATCGGTCCGCCGCTCCGGGTATCCGATCTGCGTGGCGATATCGATCAAGCCCAGCATGCCGACCGTACTGTTGATCATGAAGCGGCCGAGTGCCGTGCCGAAGGCGTCGCCGCGGAGCTGCAGCGCCGAGTTCATCCCGTTGCGCAGCTCGCCGACATTGTTGAAGAAGTTGGTCACGGCGAGCTGCACCGGACCCGGCAGGACGAACTCGTAGACGCGGACCGCCGGCATCAGCAGGTAGCGATCGAGCACGGTGTTGAACTGGTAGACGCCGCGGTTGAAGCCCTCCCATGGATCGTAGACATCGAGCGGGGATTCGGCGGCCTGCTCGGGCGTGATCGGACTGCGGACCGGAGTCGTGCCCAGGCTGGTGCCGGGAACGGCGCCGCAACCCGCGAGCAGCCAGCTCGCGAGCAGGCCAACGGCGAGCGGCCTCATGGCCGGCTCCTGAAGAACGCGTCGATCGCGGCGACCACGTCCGGCCGGAGATAGTTGCCGCAGTGCCCGCCCGTCTCGAACAGGATCGCCCGCGGGCCGAACACGTCCGCGAGCCAGGCGAGTTCGGCGGGCGACAGGATGAGCTCGTCGCGATTGGTCAGCATGCCGATCCGGCCGTCGCCGCGCAGGAAGGCTTCGAGCGGGTAGAGCGACGCCTCGGCGATCGCCCTCTCCCTGGTGAAGCCCGGCTCGCTCGCCTGGATGTGCGGCAAGTAGATGCCGTCGAAATAGTCCGAGAAGCGCTTGGCCAGCAGTGGCCCGATGAAGGGTGAGAGCGAGGTCGTCGGCTGCAGGTCGGCATCGACCGGCACCATGTAGCCGGCCTTGCTGACCACGTCGCTGGCGAAGATCATGTTCATCGCGGCCAGCCGGAAGGTCAGCGCGATCAGCGTCTCCAGGGCGGCGTCCGTCGGCTCGAGCTGCTCATAGGCGTTGAACAGGAAGTCGCCTTCGAGGGTGGATTCGCGGGCACGCGAGAAGACGCGCGCGAACTGCGCGAAGATCCGGTCGAACAGCTCGCGCTGGCCCTGCGCGCTGTCCGGCACGTGCCGGTCGAACATCGCATCGAGCAGCTCGGTCGAGTTCCACAGCGAGACCGGCGGATTGAGCAGCAGCACCTTGTCGAAGCCGATCTTGCCCGCGCGCCGGTCGAGCTCGGCCACCCAGGCGGCGTTCAGGGCACCGAGGCTGAACCCGGCGAGGTGGACCTCCTCGATCGCGATGCGGCCGCGGATACGGTCGAGGACCATCTGCATGACGCGATAAAGATCGGCCGCGTCTTCGGCCGGCCGGCCCGGTACGCCGGAGCTCGAGCCGTTGACGATGAAGCTCGGATGGCTTGGCGAGGCGAGCCCGACCACATGCAGGCCGGCGGCGTAGAGGGCGCGGGCCAGCTCGCGATTGGACTGGGTGTCGAAGGCGGCACCCGTGCCGGCGATCAGCATGACCAGCGGGGCCGCGCGGCTCTGGTAGACGACGCCGAACTCGACGCCGCCGTCCTCGAACCAGAACACCGGCGGGATCTTACGATCCGGGAAGGGCCGGACATCGCCCAGAAAGACGTTCCGCCAGCGGCGCAGCTCGGGCAGGTCGGCACGCTGGTCGGGCGGCGTACGCACGACTGTCCAGGAGAGCCCGTTGAAGGCGCGCTCGCCGGCCGGCGCCTCCTCGCCGCGCAGGGGCGCGGCGGTGAACAGCAGCAGGGCGAGCCCCAGCATCGCCGCGATCCGGCGCATCCAATCACTCCTTACGTGGGGAAATGCTGTCGCACGTCGGCGACCTGCGCCCCGGTCAGCGGGCGCACCGGCAGCCCACGCAGCAGCAGGTGCAGTTTGGCGGTCTCCTCGAGTTCCTCGATCGCGTTGGCCGCGGCATCGAGGTCGCTGCCGGCGACGACCGGGCCATGGTTCGCGAGCAGGACCGCATGGTGCCGGTCGGCGAGGGCTTCCACGGCCGCGCCGAGGGCCGGATCGCCCGGACGGTAGTACGGCACGAGCGGCAGCCGGCCGACCCGCATCACGTAGTAGGCGGTCAGTGGCGGGAGCACGTCGTCCGGGTCGACGTCGGCGAGGATGCTCACCGCGACCGACCAGGTCGAGTGCAGGTGGACCACCGCGCGAGCCGCCGGGCGCCGCCGGTACATGCCGAGATGCAGGAAGGTCTCCTTGGTCGGCGGATCGCCAGCGACGTGGCGGCCGGCGTCGTCGAGACGGCTCAGGCGCGCCGGATCGAGGTCGCCGAGGCGGACGTTCGTCGGCGTCATCAGCCAGCCGTCGCCGAACCGCACGCTGATGTTTCCGGAGCTGCCGAAGGTCAGCCCGCGGTCGAACAAGGATCTGCCGAGGCGGCAGATCGCGTCCCGCGCGGCACTGTCGCTCAAGGCATCGTCTCCAGAGCCTTGGTGAAGAAGTCGGGCCCGCCGAAATTGCCGGACTTGAGCGCGAGGGCAAGTGTCGGCGTGCCGATCGTGACGCAGCACGGCACACCGGGGTCGATCTGCTGCCCGATTCGCAGCCCGGTGATGCCGAGTGCCTTGACCACCGCACCGGAGGTCTCGCCGCCGGCGATCACGAGGCGCCGGACCCCGGCCTCGACCAGACCCCGCGCCAGCGCCGCCATCGCCCGCTCGACCCGCGCCCCGGCCTCCTCGCGGCCGAGCACCTGCTGCGCCTGGGCCACCTCCGCGGGTGGGGCGCTGGCGTAGATCAGGACGGGCCCGGCAGCGAGCCGCTGCCGCGCCCAATCCAGGGCGTCCACCACGACCTGCCCGTCGTCGAGCTGCATCGGGTCGAGCTTGAGGGCTGGCCAGTGCGCGGCCATCGCCTCGATCTGGGCGAGCGTGGCGGCCGAGCAGGAGCCGGCCAGCACCGCGGCCGGGCCCGGCACGGGCGGCAGGGCCGCCGCATTCGTGCCCGGTTGCAGCAAGCCCTGCCGGCGGAAGTTCTCCGGCAGTCCCATCGCGATGCCCGAGCCGCCGGTGATCAGGGGCAGCTCCGCCAGCGCCTCGCCGAGGGTCAGGAGGTGCTGGTCGCTCAGCGCGTCGGCGATGGCGTAGGTGACGCCGGCGTCGCGCAGGCGCACCACGGCTGCGGCGACGGCACCGACACCCCGGTCGACGTCGGCGTAGGGCAGCAGCCCCACCGTTCGGGACGTCTGTCGTTGCAGCACCCGGACGAGGTTGCTGTCGGTCATCGGCGTCAGCGGGTGATGCCGCATGTGGGTGTCGGAGAGCAGTGCGTCGCCGACGAACAGGTGGCCGCGGTAGACGGTCCGCCCGGTCTCCGGGAAGGCCGGGCAGGCGATGGTGAAGTCGGCGCCCAGTGCGTCGAGCAGCGCGTCCGCCACCGGGCCGATGTTGCCCGCGTCGGTGCTGTCGAAGGTCGAGCAGTATTTGAACAGGATCTGCCGCGCTCCGGCGCGCCGCAGCCAGTCGAGACTGCGCAGCGTCAGGTCGATCGCCTCCTGCGCCGGGCAGGTCCGCGACTTGAGCGCGACGACCACCGCGTCCGCCTCCGGCACGGCGAGGTCGGGCGGCGGCGGGTCGATCAACTGGATCGCGCGCATTCCGTTGCGCACGAGCGTGTTGCACAGGTCCGTGGCACCGGTGAAGTCGTCGGCGACGGCACCCAGGAGGATCGTCATCGGCACGCCGCCTCCCCGCGGCCCGGCGCCGATCTAGCCGAGGCGCGCCGCACCGGGGAGCCCGGCCTCGCCATCTTGAACGGATTCGTGCCTTCCTTACATCTCGCTCGTCGGTTGCCGCAGCCGGGACCGACGATCCGATCGAAGGCGTGTCCACGGGGAGCGCCGCTGGCTGTATCGCTTCATCTGGAGGATACAATGAACGTCGTCACTCTTCCTCTGTACGGCTCGCTGCGTCGCTTCGAGCGGCTGGCGGACGAGTTCTTCGGTGTCGCCGAGGCTGCGCCGAGCGCGCCGGCCTACGACATCCGCAAGACCGGCGAGGACGCCTATCGGTTGAGCCTCGCCGTGCCCGGGTTCACCGAGAAGGACATCGAGCTGGTCGTGCAGGACCGGATCTTGAGCGTGCGCGGCAAGGTCGAGCAGACCGAGAGCGAGGGCTGGATCCGGCGCGGCATCGCGCGCGAGCCGTTCGAGCGTCGCTTCACCCTCGGCGAGCATGTCGAGGTCAAGGCTGCCTCGCTCGAGCATGGGATCCTGCACATTGACCTCGCCCGCGAGGTGCCGGAGGCGCTGAAGCCCCGGACCATCGCGATCACCGCCAAGGCGGCCTGAGCCGGGCCTGGCGCCGCATGGGGAGAGGGCGCCGGTCGGTCGGCGCCCTTTCTTTGCACCGGGACGCCCGCGCAAGTAGGGTGACGCGTGGCGTTCTTTCCGGCCGCGGGTTCGATCGATGAGCAAGTCGCTCTACAGCATCCTCGGCGTGACCAAGTCGGCGAGCGACGCCGAGATCCAGAAGGCTTACCGCAAGCTCGCCAAGCAATACCACCCGGATGTCAATCCGGGCGATCGTAAGGCCGAGGAGCGCTTCAAGCAGATCTCCGCCGCCTACGAGATCCTTTCCGACAAGGACAAGCGCGCCCGCTACGACCGCGGCGAGATCGACGAGCAGGGCAACGAGAAGCCGTTCGCCCAGGGCTTCCGGCCGCGTGGCGGGGCGCGACCCGGTGCCGGCCCGGGCGGGTTCAGCTTCTCCTGGGGGCGCGGGCCCGGCGGGGCAGGCGGCGGCGAGATCGACGACATCCTTTCCGAGCTGTTCGGCGCCGCGCGGGCCGGTCGCCCTGGCGGGCCGGGCGGCGTGGCCTTCCGCGGGGAGGATCTCCGCGCCCAGCTCACCGTGGACTTCCTCGACGCGGCGCGCGGCGCCAAGCGCCGGGTGCTGTTGCCCGACGGGCGTTCGCTCGAAGTGAGCATCCCGGCCGGGATCGAGAGCGGGACCACCTTGCGCCTCAAGGGTCAGGGCCAGCCGGGCGTCGGCGGGGGACCGGCCGGCGATGCGCTGATCGAGGTCACGGTCGCCGAGCATCCGCAGCTCGGCCGCAAGGGACTCGACATCCTGCTCGACCAGCCGGTGCCGCTCGCGACCGCGGTGCTCGGCGGCAAGATCCGCGTGCCGACGATCGACGGTGAGGTCGCGGTGACGGTGCCCAAGGGTTCGAGCTCGGGCCGGACGCTGCGTCTGCGCGGCAAGGGCATCCGCGATGCCGCCGGCCGCCAGGGTGACCAGCTCGTCCGATTGCTGATCGCGCTGCCGGAGGGCGGCGACGCCGAGCTCGAGGCCGTCGTGCGCGAATGGGCGCGCCGCCGCGGGCTGCTCGACGTCGAGGCCGGCGTCGCCAGCTGACCGGAGCGGCGCTAGAGCGCGCGGACCACGACCGGCGTTTCGCCCCGCTCGGCGGCGAGCGTGTTGCGCAGCGGCCGGCCGAACGCGGCGCAGCTGATCTCGAACCGGTCGCCGGGCTGCGTTCGGATGCCGTCGGCGAAGCTGAGCGTGGCCGTGCCGAAGAAGTGCACGTGGACGTCGCCGGGGCGGCGGAACGCCCGGTACTTGAAGTGGTGGTGCTCGAGGTTGGCGAGGCTGTGGGACATGTTCGCCTCGCCGCTGAGCCACGGCTTCTGCCAGATGATCCGCCGCTCGCGACGGATGGCGCTGGTTCCCTCGACGCTCGGCGGCAACGCACCGGTGCGCAGCTCGGGCCCGAAGCTCGAGCTGCGCAGCTTGGAGTGGGCGAGGAACAGGTAGTTCCGGCGCTCCATGACGTGATCGGAAAACTCGTTGCCGAGCGCGAAGCCGAGCCGCCACGGCGTGCCGTCGCCGGCGATCACGTAGAGCCCGGCGATTTCCGGCTCCTCGCCGGCGTCCTCGGCGAAGGTCGGCGCCACCAGCTCGCCCTCCGGCGGGACCACGGTCGAGCCGTCACCCTTGAAGAACCACTCCGGCTGGACGCCGATCTGGCCTGGCAGCGGCCGGCCGCCCTCGACCCCCATGCGGAACATCTTCATCGAGTCGGTCAGCTCCTGGTCGGCCACGGCGTGCATCGCGGCGCGGGTCGCGGCACTGCCGAGATGGGTCAGGCCGGTGCCGGTGACGTGGAGATGGGCCGGGTCGGGATGATCGACCGGGTTGAGGATCCGGCGCTGGGCGATCACGTCGTCGTAGCTTTCGACCCGCTGCCCGAGCCGGGCGCCGGCGGCGCCGGCGAGCGAGGTGCCGCGGCTGATCGCCTGCCCGGCCAGCTCGTAGACGCTGGCGACGCCGTCGAGCAGGCGCAGCCGGTCACCGTCAACGACCCCGACCGCGCGACCGCCGTCGCGCAGCCGCAGTTGCACCAGGTTCATGTCCGCCTCTCCCGCGACGCCCCTCGCCGGTCTCGCCGCGCGCCGGGCGGCGGTCAAGCGGCACTTCCCGCGCCGGGGGCCGCGGTGCATCCTCGCCGCCCGCAAAGGGAGGCGCGCCGATGGCCGAGACCGCAGCCCGCACCGTGCTCGACCTGCTGAGGACGGCGGCGCCCGCCGCCCCGGCGGTCCTCGCGCCGGACCGGCCGCCACTCGACCACGCCGGCCTCGCCGGGCAGATCGAGCGCACCGTCGCGCGCCTGAACCGGCTCGGCATCGGGCGCAACGACCGGGTCGCCATCGTGCTGCCGACCGGCCCCGAGATGGCGACCGCCTTCCTCGCGATCGCCGCGGGCGCCACGACGGCCCCGCTCAATCCCGCCTACCGCGCCGAGGAGCTCGACTTCTATCTCGGCGACCTCGGAGCCAGGGCGCTGGTCGTGGCGGACGGCGACACCGGCCCGGCGGCGACGGTCGCGCGCCGCCACGGCGCCCGGGTGCTGCGGCTGAGCGTGCCGCCGGGGGCGGCGGCGGGGGCGTTCGCGCTGGAGCCGGAGACCGAATCCGGTGGCATCGGGAGCGGCGCGCCGGGGCCGGCCGAACCTGACGACACCGCCCTGGTGCTGCACACTTCCGGGACGACAGCGCGGCCGAAGATCGTGCCGCTGACCCAGGCGAACCTCGCCGCCTCGGCACAGCACATCATCGCTGCGGTGGCGCTCACCGCCGCGGATCGCTGCCTCAGCATCATGCCGCTGTTCCACATCCATGGGCTGATGGCGGCGACGCTGGCGGCGCTCGGCGCCGGGGGGTCACTGTTCGCGCCGGGCCCGTTCAACGCGCTGCGCTTCTTCGCCTGGCTCGAGGAGGCCCAGCCGAGCTGGTACACCGCCGTGCCGACCATGCATCAGGCGATTCTCGCCCGCGCGGCGCGCAACCCCGAGGCGCTGGCCCGCGCCAAGCTGCGGCTGATCCGCTCGAGCTCCGCCTCGCTGCCGCCGGCGGTGCTGCGCGAGCTCGAGGGCGCGTTCCGCTGCCCCGTCATCGAATCTTACGGGATGACCGAGGCCGCGCACCAGATGACGAGCAATCCCCTGCCGCCGGGCGAACGGCGGCCGGGTAGCGTCGGGCGCGCCGCCGGGCCGCTGGTCCGTGTCATGGACGAGGCCGGAGCGTTCGTGCCGACCGGCAGCGCCGGCGAGGTCGTGATCTCCGGCGCCAACGTGACCGCCGGCTACGAGCGCAACCCCGAGGCCAACGCCAAGGCGTTCGTCGAGGCCGAGGGGCGACGCTGGTTCCGCACCGGCGACGAGGGCGTGATCGACGCCGCCGGCTACCTCACGCTCACCGGCCGCCTCAAGGAGATCATCAACCGGGGCGGGGAGAAGGTTTCGCCGCTCGAGGTCGATGCCGTGCTGTCCGAGCACCCGGCGGTCGCCCAGGTGGTCTGCTTCGCGCTGCGGCACGACAAGCTCGGCGAGGAGGTCGCGGCCGCGGTCGTGTTGCGCGACGGGGCGAGCCTCGACGAGCCGGGGCTGCGCGCCTTCGCCGCCGAGCGCCTCGCGGACTTCAAGGTTCCGCGGCGGATCCTGTTCGTGCCCGAGATCCCGAAGGGTGCCACCGGCAAGCTGCAGCGGATCGGGCTCGCCGCACGGCTCGGCCTCGAGCCGTGAGGATCACGATCTACGGTGCGGGTGCGATCGGTGGGCTGCTCGGCGCGCGCCTCGCCGTCGCCGGGCTCGAGGTGGCGCTGATCGCACGCGGCACCCAGCTCGAGGCACTGCGCACCCGCGGCCTGGAGCTGCGCCACGGCGGCGACAGCGTCCTGGTCCGCCCGCCGGCGACCGACGATCCGGCCGAGCTCGGGCCGCAGGACTATGTCATCGTCACCTTGAAGGCGCATCAGGTGCCGGCAGCCGTGCCGGCGATGCGCCACCTGCTGGGCCCTGCGACCGCCGTGGTGATGGCGGTCAACGGCGTGCCCTGGTGGTACTTTCACCGGCTCGACGGTCCCTGGCGGGATGCACGGCTGGCCTCGGTCGATCCCGGCGACGTGCAGTGGGACGGGATCGGCCCGCAGCGCGTCATCGGCTGCGTGGTCTACCCGGCCGCCGAGGTTGTGGCGCCGGGCGTCGTCGAGCTGATCGAGGGCGACCGCTTCTCGCTCGGCGAGCCCGATGGCGCGCGCAGCGAGCGGGTCCAGCGTCTCGCCGAGGCGTTGATCGCGGCCGGGCTGAAGGCCCCGGTCCGGCCGCGCATCCGCGACGAGATCTGGGTCAAGCTGTGGGGTAATCTCAGCTTCAACCCGATCAGCGTGCTGACCACGGCGACCCTCGACGCGATCGTCGCCGATCCGGGCGCGCGGAGCGTGGCGCGGGCGATGATGCTGGAGGCGCAGGCGATCGCCGAGCGGCTGGGTGTCCGGTTCGCGATCGACGTCGATCGGCGCATCGCCGGGGCCGGTGCCGTCGGCGCGCACCGCACCTCGATGCTGCAGGACCTGGAGCGGGGCCGGCCGCTGGAGCTCGATGCGCTGGTGGCGGCGGTCCAGGAGATGGGCCGTCTGGTGGGGCTGCGGACGCCGACGATCGACACCGTGCTGGCGCTTGCCCGCCTTCGCGCGCGCTCGGCCGGCTGCGGCTGAGCGACGAAAAAAAGCCCCGGTCGAGATCGACCGGGGCCAGAGTTGCGGGGGAAGTAACGTCGTCTTCTACGCGAGGCATTCGTGCCGGGATCACGAGGACGGCAGAATCACCTTGTCGATCACGTGGATCACGCCGTTGTCGGCGGCGACGTCGGCCATCGTGACACTCGCGCCCTGGACGGTGACGCCCGTGCCGGTGCCGTCGACCGCGAGCGTGCCGCCCTGGACGGTGGTCAGCTCAGCGGTCTTGCCCGCGGCGTCGCTCGCCATGACCTTGCCCGGCACGACATGGTAGGTGAGGATCGCGACGAGCTGGTCCTTGTTCTCGGGCTTCAGCAGCTCGTCGACGGTGCCAGCCGGCAGCGCGGCGAACGCCTCGTCGGTCGGCGCGAACACGGTGAACGGACCCGGGCCCTTGAGCGTTTCGACGAGACCGGCCGCCTGCACCGCGGCGACGAGCGTGTTGAACGACCCGGCCGCGACCGCGGTATCGACGATGTCCTTGGCCAGAACCGCCTGAGCGGCCAGCATCGCAGGCACGGCGACGGCCGTGGCGAGAAGAACCTTCCGCATGCCTCAACTCCTCAGATGACAGGATAAAGACGAACGAAGCGATCGGATCCGAGGATCATATCGCTCGACGACTTTGAGAACTGGACCGCCCGATCACGCGGTCAACAGCAACTTGAACGTTATGTTTTTTTCAGAATGTGATCTGATCTCGCCTGCTCCGCGTACGAGCGACCCTCGGTCGCCCGCCTGACCCGGGCTGTGCAGCGTTGCGGACGCCACGCTAGATGTAGCCGGGCAGCGGAGGGAAGCAGGGCATGGCCGACAATCGTCGCACCGGTGGGCAGATCCTGGTCGACCAGCTCCGGTGCCACGGCGCCGACCTGCTGTTCGGCGTGCCGGGCGAGAGCTACCTTGCCGTGCTCGACGCGCTGCACGACGTGCCCGAGCTGCGCTTCGTCGTCTGCCGCCAGGAGGGCGGCGCGGCGATGATGGCCGAGGCCTATGGCAAGCTGACCGGTCGGCCCGGCATCGCCCTGGTTACGCGCGGGCCCGGCGCCACCAACGCCAGCAGCGGCGTCCACGTGGCGCAGCAGGACAGCACGCCGCTGCTCCTGTTCATCGGCCAGATCGAGCGCGCGGCGGTCGGGCGCGACGCCTTCCAGGAGGTCGACTACCGCCAGATGTTCGGCGGTATCGCGAAGTGGGTGACGCAGGTCGAGGACGCGGCGCGTCTCCCGGAAGTGCTGCACCGGGCCTTCGTCACGGCCGTCGGCGGTCGTCCGGGCCCGGTCGTGATCGCGCTGCCGGAGGACATGCTGCTCGACCGTGTGGCCGTCGAGGACGGGCGGCGCTGGCAACGCCCGGTCGCCTGGCCCGATCCAGCGGCGATCGGTCGGCTCGGGGAACTGCTCGCTGGGGCGCGGCGCCCGGTCGTGATCCTTGGCGGCGGGGTGTGGAGCGAGACCGCGCGCCAGGCGATCGAGCGTTTCGCCGCCACCCATGACGTGCCGGTCGCGGCGGGCTTCAGGCGGCAGGACCATATCGACAATCTCCATCCGTGCTACGCCGGTGATCTCGGCATCGGCGCCGATCCGCGGCTGGTCGAGCGGGTGCGGCGGGCGGACCTCGTGATCGCGCTCGGCACCCGGCTCTCCGAGATGACCGCGCAGGGCTACGGGCTGCTCGACATCCCCCGGCCGCGCCAGCGCTTCGTCCACATCCATCCGGATCCCGCGGAGCTCGGCCGGGTCTATCAGGCGGATCTCCCGATCCAGGCCGATCCCATCGCCACCGCCGCAGCGCTGGCCGAGCTGCCGGCGACCGGCGCGGCGCGCGACGAGCCGGCGGCCGCGGCGCACGCGCACTACCTCGACTACCTCCGCCCGCCGGCCACACCCGGGCGGCTGCAGCTGGGCGAGGTGATGGCGCATCTGCGCGAGCGTCTGCCCGTGGATGCGATCGTGACCAACGGCGCCGGCAACTATGCGGTATGGACCACGCGCTTCACCACCTACCGCCGATACCGCTCGCAGCTCGCGCCGACCGCGGGCTCGATGGGCTACGGCTTTCCGGCGGCGGTCGCGGCGGCGCTGCTCGAGCCGGACCGCACGGTCGTCGCCTTCGCCGGCGACGGCTGCTTCCTGATGACCGGCCAGGAGCTGGCGACCGCGGTACAGTATGGCTGCCGGCTGGTCGTCCTGGTCGTCAACAACGGCATGTACGGCACGATCCGGATGCATCAGGAGCGGCACTATCCGACCCGGGTCATCGGCACCGAGCTGCGCAACCCGGACTTCGCGGCCCTGGCGCGCGCCTACGGGGCCTTCGGGGCGCGGGTCGAGCGGACGAGCGAGTTCGCGCCCGCGCTCGAGGCGGCGCTCGCCGCCGACGGCCCGGCCCTGATCGAGCTGCTCGTCGATCCGGAGGCACTGACCGTCCGCGCGTCGCTGAGCGAGATCCGCGCCGCCGCGCTCGCCGCTGCCCGGTGACGGTCGATCCCGAGCCGCCGCGTCTGCGCGATGCCGGCGCGGACGACGCAGGGCGGATCGCCGCGCTGCACGCGGCGAGCTGGCGTTGGGCGTACCGGGGCATCCTCCCGGACCGCTATCTCGACCACGAGTGCGCGGCCGAGCGTGCGCGCTACTGGCGCGAGCGGCTGTCGGCACCAAGCCCCGATGGTTTCGTGATGCTGGCCGAGCAGGCCGACGTGCTGCTCGCCTTTCTCGCGATCTGGCCCGATCCCGATGGTCGCTACGACGCGCTCCTCGACAATCTCCACGTGGCGCCCGAGGCGCGCGGTCGCGGGCTGGGCCGGAAGCTACTCGGCGCAGCCGCGGACCGGCTGCGGGCGCAGGGCCACCGCAGCCTCACCTTGTGGGTGTTCGATGCCAACCGGCCGGCGCTGGCCTTCTATCGTCGCCTGGACGCGGAGATCGTCGAGCGTGGCCTGGACGAGTTCGCCGGGGTGCGGATCCCGCACACGCGGCTCGCCTGGAAGGACGTGACCCGTCTCGCCGCGCTGTGCCGGCCGGGCCCGGCCGCTGTCAGGAGTTGAGGCTCTCGCGCACCCACTCGACCAGCTTGCTCTTCGGCAGGGCCCCGACCTTGGTCGCCGCGACGGTGCCGTTCTTGAATAGCATGAGCGTCGGGATGCCGCGCACCCCGTAATGCGTCGGCGTATTCGGGTTCTCGTCGATGTTGACCTTGATGACGTCAATCGCGTCGCCCAGCTCGCTGGCGAGCGCCTCGAGATGGGGCGCGATCGCCTTGCAGGGCCCGCACCACTCGGCCCAGAAATCGACCAGCACGGGCTTGTTGGCTTTGAGCACGTCCCGGTCGAAGTTCGTGTCCGACGTGTGCTTCACGCTCATGTTCAGTCACTCTTGGTTGTGACGGCGCCGGAAGCCTAGGGGCAAGGCTGCGGCGCCTCAAGCGCCGGGTGATCATGCCCCTCCCGCCAGCGAGCGGGGATGTGGGCATCGAGCAGCCCGGACTCAAGCGGCTCGACCGTGGCCGTCTCGGTCCAGACCAGGACCGCCTCGATCGGCCGGTCGGGGTAGATCTGGCGCAGCAGCGCGCGGTACGCGGCCATCTGGCGCAGATGCGCCAGGGGGATCCGCGACCCACGCCGGCCGGTCTTGAAGTCGACGAGGAGCACCCGATCGGGACCGACCGCGAGGCGGTCGATCTGGCCGGCGATGGCGATCCCGTCGACCACGCCGCAGACCGCCTGCTCGGCCCGCGCGCCGGGTGCGAAGGCCGGCGCCAGCGCCGGATGATCGAGCACCGCGAGGACGCTGGACCGCGCGCGCCGGCGCTCGGCGTCGTCGAGATCGCGCTGCCGCGCGAGATAGCGGTCGACCGCGGCAGCGCGGCTTGCCGCCGGCAGCTCCGGGACGAGCTGCAGCAGGCGGTGTACATGACGGCCGAAGCGGAAGCGGGCCTCGCCGTCCGGGCTGGAGGCGGGGCCGGCGCCCGGCTCGTCCGCGCCGAGCCGCGACGCCGCGCGCGGCGCCTGCTCGCCGATCTCCGCCACCACCGCTCGGTGCGCCCAGTCCGGCAACGGCGGCGTCGCGGTGTCGCCCGCGTCCTCGGCCGGTGCAACGGGTGCCGGGGCACCGCGCGCGAGGCGCAGCCCCTCGCCGGCGATACCGTAGCCGAGGTCGAACGGCACCGTCGCGACGCCGGGCAGCGACCGCAGGGCCGCGCGGACATGGTCGTGCCACGCGGTCGCCGCCCGCTTGCCGGTGGCCTGCGCGGCGGCCGCGCGCTTGCCCAGCCAGCCGGCGACATAGAGGCGGTCCTTGGCGCGGGTCAGGGCGACGTAGAGCAGGCGCCGTCGCTCGTCGCCGTCGAGCGCCTCCTCGGCTTCGCAAAGCGCGGCCACCGCCGGCGGCCGCTCCTCCGCCGCGGCGCGCCAGAGCGGCAGGCCGTCGGCCGTCCAGACGAGGCGGTCGCGACGGGAGTCGCCGTGCGGCCCGGCGTCGGCCAGGATCACCACCGGCGCCTCCAGGCCCTTCGCACCGTGAACGGTCATCACCCGCACCGCGTCCGCGGCCTGTTCGGGATCGCGCTTGAGTTCCTGCTCGTCGAGCTCGAGCCAGTGGAGGAAGCCCTCGAGCGACGCCGGATGCCCGTCCTCGTAGGCGAGCGCCTGGCCGAGGAACGCCTCGATCGGCTCGAGCGCCTCGCGTCCGAGGCGCTCGAGCAGGCGCGCGCGGCCGCCTTCCGCGCCCAGGACCTGGACGAAGAACTCGAACGGCGGCTGGAAGTCGGCGCGAGCGAGCCAGCGGGACAGCCTGGCCATCGCCGGGGCGAAGCGGTCCGGCCGTGCGCCCGCGGCGGCGCGAAGCTGCTCGATCAGGCTCCGCTCGCCACGCCCTGCGGCGAGCTCGAGCAGCGCCTCCTCGTCGAGCCCGACCAAGGGGCTCTTGAGCAGACAGGCGAGGTTCAGGTCGTCCTCGGGCAGGAGCATGGCGCGGCCGAGCGCGATCAGATCGCGTACGGCGATGTGCCCGGTGAGCGCGAGGCGATCCGCGCCCGCCACCGGCACGTCACGGCGCTTCAGCGCGCGCACCAGCAGCTCCTGCATCTCGCCGCGGCGCTGCAGCAGGATCAGGACGTCGCCGGCGCGCAGCGGCCGGCCCGTGGCGGGCAGGACCTCGCCCGCGTCGATCCAGCCGCGGACCTGGCGGGCGATGGCGTCGGCCAACCGGCGCTGCGGCTCGTCCTCCGGCAGCGCCGTGCCGGGCAGCGGCCAGGGCTCCGCTTCGCCCTCGCCACCGGCGAAGACGGCCAGCGGCCAGAGCTCGACGAGGCCGGCGACGCCGGCGCGCGAGCTGTCGTGGCGGACCGCGACGCCCGCGTCGACGACGCCCCGCTGTGCCTCGGGGTGACGCAGGACGGCGTCGACCAGTTCGAGCACGGCGCGCGACGAGCGGAACGAGAGGTCCAGCGTCTCCTCGACGAGCGGCTGGCCCGCCGCCGCGGCGCGGGCGCGCAAGCGTTCATGGACCTTGCGCAGATGGGCGAGGTCGGCGCCCTGGAAGCGGTAGATCGACTGTTTCTCGTCGCCGACGACGAAGAGCGTCGGCGGCCGCGCGCGGGCGCCGGCGCCGGCGAAGAACTCGTCGGTCAGTCGGGTGATCAGCTCCCATTGCGCCGGGCTCGTGTCCTGCGCCTCGTCGACCAGTACGTGCTCGATGCGCTGGTCGAGCTTGTAGAGCACCCAGCCGAGCCCCTCGGCTGTGGCGAGGAGCCGGCGCGTGCGCTCGATCAGGTCGTCGAAGTCGAGCGCGGCGCGCTGCCCCTTGAGGCGTTCGTAAGCCTGGATGACCGCCCAGCCGACGGTCAGCAGCCAGCCGGTGCGGCGCGCGGCGAGGACCGCTCGGAGCTCGAGATCGACGCGCACGATCCGCGCCTGCTCGCGCTGCAAGGTACGCTCGACGTCCGGATGCCGCGCGGCGACCGACTTGGTGCACAGGCTTGCGACCGGCGCGCCGTCGGCCTTCAGGTAGGCACGGCAGTACTCGCGAAAGACGTTCTCGCGATCGGGCTGCGGAGCGTCGAGCCACGCCTCGATGAGCCGGGCGCGCTTGCCGTCCTGGGTGCCGCCGACCTCGCGCAGCGCTCGCGCCGCCTCGCGCAGCCGCATCCGGTCCTCATCGCCGATCCGGCAGGCGCGCGCGATCAGCGTCGCCGGCTCCTCGTCGGCGACCACATCGAGCGCCTGCTCGACCGCGCGGATCACTTCCATGAGCCCGCCGCGCTCGCCGACCAGCCGGGCGAGGCGGACGCGGGCGGCGAGGAGCTCGCCGAGCGCCTCGTGGAGCGAGCCGTCGCTCAGCGTCAGCGTCAGCCGCTCGATCGCCTTGGCGAGCACCTCGTCGCCACTGCGCGCCTGGGCCATGACCGCCTCGCGCGCCTCGACCAGCAGTTCGGCCGCGGTGCGATCGTCGATGGTCTCGAAATGCGGGGCCACGCCCGCCTCGAGCGGGAAGCGGCGCAGGATCGCTCCGCACAGGGCGTGGATGGTCTGGATCGCGAGCCCGCGCGGCAGCTCCAGGACCTGGGCGAACAGCGCCCGCGCCCGCTCGATGTCGGCCGGTCCCGGTGCGGCGAGGCCGAGGTGCTCGAGGTCCGAGGCCAGGGCGTGGTCCGCCGCTGCCGCCCATCGCGCCAGCCGCTCGCTCACCCGTGCCGTCATTTCCGCGGCGGCCGCCTTGGTGAAGGTGATGGCGAGGAGCGACTCGGGCGGGGCCCCGGCGAGCAGCAGGCGCAGGATCCGATCGCTGAGGACCCGGGTCTTGCCGGTGCCGGCATTGGCGGTGACCCAAACCGAGCGGGTCGGATCGGCGGCGCGTCGCTGCGCCGGCGTCGGCGACGCTGTGGTCATTCGCCGCCGCGCCACTCGGCGACGCGCGCGAGGTGGTCGTAGTCGCCCTCGTGCCGGGCCGCGGCCGGCCGCGGCAGGGCGATGAACGGCGTCCGCGGGTCGGCGAAGTGCTCGAGCAGGCGGGCCAGACCGGCGCGGGCACGCTCGAGGAGCTGATCCAGGTCGGGGCCGGCGGCGTCCCGGATCGTCCCGGCCTCGCGACCGCGGCCGGCGAGGGCGAAATATTGCAGCGCCGCGGGCGTGGCGGCGCCGACCTCGGTGAACCCGCCGCCGGCGGCGATCAGCCCCTCGATCGGCAGTTGCGGGGCCCGGCCGCTCGCGACCTCCGCCTTCTCCGGCACGGTCCCCGTCTTGTAGTCGACGATCGCGACCGCGCCATCGGCCCGTTGCTCGAGCCGATCCGCCCGCGCCATCAGACGGAACGTCCCCGCGGCGGTGGGGAAGCTGATCGCTCCCACGACCTCGCCGAGCACGCGGCGCGCGTCGCGCCGGCGCCGGGTCTCGATCTCGACGATCCATTCGGCGATGGCGAGGAACCGCGGCCACCACAGGGCCCACACCTCCGGTCGCTGGAGCAGCGGCGCGAAGTGGCGCTGGCCGATCGCCTTGAGCGCGGTGAGCGGGTCGGCAGGCCAGGCCACATCGCAGCACCGGACGAAATCGGCGAGCACCGCGTGCAGGATCTGCCCGCGCTCGGCCGCGTCGGGTGGCGCGTCGACCGGCTCGAGGCGGCGCAGCCGAAGGATCCGCCGCGCATAGAAGCTGTAGGGATCGCGCATCAGCGTCTCGACGTCGGTCGCCCACAGCTCGTGCGGCCGCAGCTCGCCCGGTGGAGCCGGCGCCGGCCGCGGCGACGGCACGGGCCAATGCGCCACCCGCGGCGTGTCGAGTTGCGCCGCCCAACACCGCCATCTCGCATCGCTGGGTGGCACGAGCCCGGCCGCGCGCAGCGTGGCTTCGAGGCGTTCGAGCCAGCGCGACGGCGTCGTGGGTGCGCCGAGCTCGTCCTTGCGGGCCCGGGTCAACACCACCTCCGGTGCGCAACCGAGCGCCACCAGATCGTGCGCCGCGGCGCCGATCGCCTGCTCGACGGGCGGCAGGCCGAGCTGCGCACGCATCGCCCGGTTGAGCCACGGGCCGGCGTCGGCACGACGCGGCCAGACGCCTTCGTTGAGACCGCCGACAATGACGAGATCCGCCTGGACGAGGCGGCTCTCGAGCGGACCGAGGATGGCGACCCTCGGATGGCCGGGCCGCGTCGGTCGGACCGCGTGCCGGCCGAGCACGACCGCGAGCAGCGCCGGGTAGGCACTCGTCGGCACCTCGCCCAGCGCGGCGGCGGCCTCGGTCAGCTCCGCGATGACCTGCCGCGCGAGGATGCCGGCCGCCTGCGCCCAGAGCTGGCCCGGAGCGCCGGTCGCGTCCGCGGCCAGGGCCTCGGCGAGCCCGAGATGGGCGCGCAGCAGCTCCGCCATCGGGGCGCTCGCACGTGTGGCGAGCGCCTGGAAGGGCGCGGCGGCGGCGACGATGCGCTCGAGCCAGTCCGCGAGTTCGGCCGCGCGCACGGGCGAAGCGCCGACCGCGCCCTCGGTGCGGAGCAGGGTGAGAAGGCCGGCGAGCCCGCCCGCCGGGCGCGGCCCGCGCAGTGCCGCGCGCTCAAGCGCGCGCACATGGCGGCGGAACTCGCCCTGTTCCAGGCCGCCCGCCGCGAGCGGATGCTTCAAGGCCGCGAGCAGCGTCGCCGGCGCCGCACCGCCGACGACGAGGTGGGCGGTGAGCAGCAGGAAGCTGCCCGGCGGCGACTGGTCCAGCGGGATCCCGGCGCTGTCGTCGGCCCGCACGCCCCAGCGGGCGAGCTCGGCGGCGACGCGCCGGGCGAGGTTGCGATCGGCCGTGACCAGCGCGACGCGCCGCTCGGGCGTCTCGAGAGCAGCGCGGAGGCGCAGCGCGATCTGCAACGCCTCGCTCGCGAGGTCCGGCGCGACGACGATGGCGAGGCCGTCGAGAGCAGCGGCCGGCGGCGGCGCGGTCGCGGCGCCAGCGGCCGCTGGACGCATCACCTCGCGCCACAGGGCGCGGCGGGCCGGTCGCCCGACCGTACTCCCGGCGGCGGGCCAGGCCTGCACCGCGGCCCGTTCGACGCCGATCGTCTCCAGCAGTCGACGGAGCGCCCATTGCGGGTGGACCGGGCCGAGCGCCTGCCAGTCCGTCTCGCCCATCTCCCGGTCCAGGCCGGGAAGAATCACCCGCCCGCCGGGCAGCGCCGCGACGACCGCGAGGAGCCGTGCGACGGCGGGGATCGAGCCGGTGATCCCGGCAGCGGTGACGCGTGCTGCCGGGGGATGGCGCGGCCACCGGTCGACCGCCGCGGTGAGAATGCGGGTGCGGCGCTCGGCACGGTCGAGCACGCCCTCGGCCGCCAGCAGCTCCGGCCAGGCGCTGCGCAAGATCGCGAGGAACTGCAGCGTCCCGCGCCAGTGCTCGGCGTGATCGTCCGGGACCAGGCCATCGAGCCCGTCGAGCGCCACGCCCTCGTCGGCCAGCTCGTCGAGGAACGTGGCGAGCTCGGCGGCGAGGCGGATCGCCTGCTCGTGCGCGATCGCCCGGCCGTCCTGCGGGTCGGGTCGGGCCACGACCAGCCGGGTCAGGAGCAGCAGGCGGCGGATCCCGCCCACGGCCGGCGGCACGTCCAGCTCGAGCGCAGGGTCGGCGAGGATCTCGTCGGCTTCGAGATCGCCGATCGGCTGCAGGCGCGGCAGCAGCAGGGCGCGACCGCCGAGCAGGCGCAGGAAGCTGTCGCGCAGGGCGAGGCAGGCGCGGCGGCTCGGCAGCAGCACGAGCTGGTCGGCGAGCTCGCCGTCCTCGGCGAGGAGGCCGGCGGCGAGCGTGTCGAGGAACGGCCGATCGGCCGGGATGTCGTAGACGACCGGGCTCATCCGACGAGCCGCCCGAGCCGGTCGGCCCAGGACGGACCGGCGAGCAGCACCGCCTCGCGCAGCTCCGGCGTGTCCCCGAGGTGGAGCTGCACGGTCAGCCGGTCGGCCGGCAGCATCGCGCCGGCGCGCTCCGGCCACTCGACCAGCAGCGCGCCTTGATCGAGGGCCTCGTCGAGGCCGAGCTCGGAGAGTTCGGCCGGGTCACCCAGCCGGTAGAGGTCGACATGGGTGATCCGCAGGCCGGGCAGGTCGTAGGTCTGGACGAGGGTGAAGGTCGGGCTCGGCACCTCGATGGCGGCCCCGGCCCGGGCATGGATCACAGCGCGGGCCAGCTCGCTCTTGCCGGCGCCGAGCTCGCCTTCGAGGCCGATCAGATCGCCGCGGCGGAGCAGCCCGGCGAGACGCGCTCCCAGGGCGCGCGTCGCCGCCGGGTCGGGCAGACGGAGCCTCGCCTCGTCAATAGCGATAGTGCCCGGGCTTGAACGGGCCGTCCGGGGCGACACCGATGTAGCTCGCCTGCTTGGCGCTGAGCTTGGTCAGACGCACGCCGATCTTCTCGAGGTGGAGCGCTGCGACCTTCTCGTCGAGCGCTTTCGGCAGGGTGTAGACCTTGCGCTCGTAGCGGTCCCCGTGCGTCCACAGCTCGATCTGCGCGAGCGTCTGGTTGGTGAAGGACGCGGACATGACGAAGCTCGGGTGGCCGGTGGCGCAGCCGAGATTGACCAACCGCCCCTCGGCCAGCAGCAGGATCCGCTTGCCGTCGGGGAACTCGATCTCGTCGACCTGCGGCTTGACGTTGTGCCAGCGGTAGTTGCGCAGCGCCGCGACCTGGATCTCGCTGTCGAAGTGACCGATGTTGCAGACGATCGCGCGGTCCTTCATGGCGCGCATGTGGTCGAGCGTGATGACGTCGACGTTGCCGGTCGCGGTGACGAAGATGTCCGCCCGCGGCGCCATCTCGTCCATGGTGTTGACCTCGTAGCCTTCCATCGCCGCCTGCAGGGCGCAGATCGGATCGATCTCGGTCACGACGACGCGTGCGCCGGCGTTGCGCAGCGACGCGGCCGAACCCTTGCCGACATCGCCGTAGCCGCAGACCACCGCGACCTTGCCGGCCATCATCACGTCGGTGGCGCGACGGATGCCGTCGACCAGACTCTCCCGGCAGCCGTAGAGGTTGTCGAACTTGGACTTGGTCACGCTGTCGTTGACGTTGATCGCCGGGAACAGCAGCTCGCCGCGCCGCTCCATCTCGTAGAGGCGGTGCACGCCGGTCGTGGTCTCCTCGCTGACACCCTGGATCGCGTCGCCGAGCTGCGTATGCCAGCCCGGCCGCTCAGCGATCCGCTGCCGCATCGCCGCGAACAGCGCCTCCTCCTCCTCGTTGCGCGGCTCGGCGATCAGGGACGGGTCGCGCTCCGCCTTGCGGCCGAGCTGCGCGATCAGCGTCGCGTCGCCGCCGTCGTCGAGGATCAGGTTCGGAAAGCCGCCGTCGCCCCAGCTCAGGATGCGGTAGACGTAATCCCAATATTCCTCGAGGGTCTCGCCCTTGCGCGCGAACACCGGGATGCCGCGCCGGGCGATCGCCGCGGCGGCGTGGTCCTGGGTCGAGAAGATGTTGCACGAGGCCCAGCGGACCTCGGCCCCGAGATGGACCAGCGTCTCGATCAGGACGGCGGTCTGGATCGTCATGTGCAGGCAGCCGGCGATGCGCGCGCCGCGCAGGGGCCGGCTGTCGCCGTACTCGCCGCGGAGCGCCATCAGCCCCGGCATCTCGGTCTCGGCGATCGCGATCTCCTTGCGTCCCCAGTCGGCGAGACCGAGGTCGGCGACCGCGTAGTCGTCGGAGCGGCTCATTCAGCATTCCTCGATGGTCGATGGAGGGTCGGCAGGACGGACCGGGCGCCGTATCGCACGGGGCCGAAACGGCCGGCAAGGGTCACGCCGGCCCCTCGTCGAAGCCGCGCGCGACCAGTGCGACCAGCGCCTCGATCGCCGGCCCGGCATCCGCGCCGACGGCGCGCAGCTCGAGGGTCACCCCCGGGCTCGCGGCGAGCGTCATCAGGCCGAGGATGGAGGTGCCCTGGACCGTCAGGTCCTCGCGGGTCACCTCGATGCGGGCGTCGAAGCTCTCGGCGAGCCGCACGAAGCGCGCCGCGGCGCGGGCGTGCAGGCCACGCTGATTGACGATGGTCACCCGCGCCTGAGCCGGCCCCCCGGCGGAGCGGTCCATTCAGCTCCGATCCACGTTGAGCAGCTGGCTCGCCACGTTGATGTACTTGCGGCCGGCCTCCTGCGCGGCGCGGACCGCGTCGGCCAACGGCTCGCTGTCGCGGACACTGGCCAGCTTGATCAGCATCGGCAGGTTGACGCCGGCGATCACCTCGACCCGCGGCCGATCCATGGTCGAGATCGCCAGGTTCGACGGCGTGCCGCCGAACATGTCGGTGAGGATGACCACCCCCTCGCCGCTGTCCACGGCCTTGACGGCGGCCAGGATGTCGGCGCGGCGCTGCTCGATGTCGTCCTCGGCCTCGATGCACACCGCGGCGATCTTGTCCTGCGGGCCGACCACATGCTCCATCGCCGAGATGAACTCGGCCGCGAGCCGGCCATGCGTCACCAGGACCAGGCCGATCATGGCGTCAGGCCCGCCGCGGCCAGCTCGCGGTGGACGACGCCCACCGGCCAGCCGGCCGCCTGCAGCACCGCGGCGAGGTGCTCGACGACGAACACCGACCGGTGCCGGCCGCCGGTGCAGCCGATGGCGATCGTGAGGTAGCTCTTGCCCTCGGCCTGGTAGCGGGGAAGGAGGGGCACGAGCAGGGTCTCCAGACGCTCCAGCACGGCACAGCAGATCGGGTCGGCCCGGATGTGCTCTTGGACCGCCCGGTCGCGGCCGGTCAGCGGCCGCAGGGCCGGATCGTAGTGCGGGTTGGCGAGAAAACGCACGTCAAACACGACGTCGGCCTCGCGCGGCAGGCCACGTCGATAGGCGAACGACATCAGGGTGACGCCGAGGCCGCGCGGCGCGCCCGGGGCGAGATGGGCGACGACGAGCTGGCGCAGCTCGGCGGCGGTGAGAAGCGTCGTGTCGAGGCACAGGTCGGCCGCATCGCGCAGCGGCGCCAGCAGCCGGCGCTCGATCGCGATGCCGTCGGCGAGCGGCCGGTCCTGCGCCAGGGGGTGGCGCCGGCGCGTCTCGGTGAAGCGCCGTTGCAGCACCTCGTCGTCGCAGTCGATGAACAGCAGGCGCAGCGGCCGCTCGGGCGCGACACCCTGGTCGCGCAGCGCCACGAGCGCGTCCGGCGCGAACGCCCGAGTCCGGGTGTCGACCCCGATCGCGAGCGGGGCGTGGGGTGGATCGCCCGCCGCGAGCAGCCGCTCGAGTAGCGGCAGCGGGAGGTTGTCGACCGCCTCGAAGCCGTGATCCTCGAGCGCGCGCAGCGCGGTGGACCGGCCCGCGCCGGACAGGCCGGTGACCAGCACGACGCAGCTCGCGCTGAGTTCAGGCGACACGGCGGCCGTCCAGGGCGATGCGGATCCGGGCGACGGCCGAGGCCGACGCCGGATCCACCTCGATCAATGGAAGCTCGACGCCGAGCAGGCGCCGCCGCGCCGCCGGCGGCAGCCGTACCCCGGGCCCGGAGGCCAGCTGCACGACCAGATCCACGACGGTCGCCGCGACATGCGCCACGACGTAGATGCCCTGACCGCGGACTTCGAGATGCCCCTCAAGGCCGGCCGGCCGCGCGACCAGGCGCGCACCGACACAGGCGATGCGCACGGCGTCGTCGGCGACGAGCTGCGCGCCGGCGTCGAGCAGGCGCAGCGCCAGGTCGGACTTGCCGGCGCCGCTCGGCCCCTCGAGCAACACCCCGCGTGCCAGCCAGCGCAGGCAGGTGGCGGCGAGCGTCGTTGTCGTGCGTCGCATCTGGGCCTGCCCACCACCGGACCGCGCGGCTCAGGCCGCGTGGCTCTCCGGCTGGCCGGTCAACACGGCGTAGGCCCGGTCGGCGTTCGGCGCATGGCGGAGGCGCGCGCACATCGCCGGATCGCGCAGGATCCGGGCGATGCGGGCGAGCGCCTTGAGGTGCTCCGCGCTGCCGCCTTCCGGCGCCAGCAGCAGGAAGATCAGGTCGACCGGCTTGTCGTCGAGCGCGTCGAAATCGATCGGGCGGGCGAGCCGGGCGAAGAAGCCCACGAGCTTGGGCAGACCCGGCACCTTGGCATGCGGGATCGCGATCCCGTCGCCGACCGCCGTCGTGCCGAGCTTCTCGCGTTGGATCAGCGCGTCGAGCACCGTGCTCGCGTCGAGGCCGCACGCCGCGGCGGCATCCTCGGCGAGTTCCTGGAGCAGCTGGCGTTTGCTCGCTGCGCGCAGACCGACCAGCACGCGGTCGGCGGAGATCAGATCTGCCATCTCGATCATGGGTGGAGCGACCAAACGGGCGGAATGGCCCGAACCGGCATCAACGAGGCTCCGCGAGGTACGGCCCCTCTGGCGGACGCCCGCTGCGACCGCACCGCGGCCACGCTGCTCCGCCACGGGTGCCGTCCCCGTGACCGTCGAGACTGGATCGCGGAGGCATCCCCGTCAAGGCGGCGGCCTCCGACGCGCGGCGTCATCGGGCGTCCAACGCCCGCTGGCGGCGTCGCTGGACCGACGAGGCGATCCCGAGCGCCTCGCGATACTTGGCCACCGTGCGCCGGGCGATCGCCACGCCGCTACGCTCCAGCTCGGCCACGATCTGGTCGTCGGACAGCACGTTGACCGGATCCTCCCGCTCGATCATCCGCTTGATCTGCATGCGGATCGCCTCGGCGCTGTGGCTCTCGGTGCCGGAGGTGGCGGCGATGGCGGTGGTGAAGAAGTATTTCAGCGGCAACGTACCCCAGGGCGTCGCGGCGTACTTGTCGGCGGTCGCCCGGCTGACCGTACTTTCGTGCAACCCGGTCGCCGCGGCGATATCGCGCAGCACGAGCGGCCGCAGCGCGCTCGCTCCGTTCTCGAGGAAGCCGAGCTGGCGGGCGAAGATCGCCTTGCTGACCCGCAGCACGGTGCGGGCGCGCTGGTCGAGCGCTTTGACCAGCCAGTTCGCCGCCTGCATACGTTCGGTCATGTAGCTGCGCTCGTCCGGGCGCAGCCGGCGGCTCGACAGCTCGGCGAAATAGGCCCCGTCGACCAGCACGCGCGGCAGGGTCGCGGCATTCAGCTCGACCCGCCACAGCCCGTCGCCGGTCCGGCGGACGACCACATCGGGCACGGCGAGCTCGGTCGGCTCCAGGGCGAGGCTGGCCCCGGGCCGCGGGTTCAGCGTCTTGATCTCGCTGATCATGTCCTGGAGGTCCTCGGCGTCGACGGCGCACAGGCGCATCAGCGCGGCGAAGTCGGCCCGGGCGAGCAGCGGCAGGTTGTCGAGCAGGCGACGCATCAGCGGGTCGAGCCGGTCGCGCTCGGCGAGCTGCAGCGCCAGGCACTCGGCGAGGTCGCGCGCGCCGACGCCGGTCGGCTCGCAGGCCTGCACGGCGCGGCGCGCGGCGGCGACAGTCGGCTCGGGGAGCGCATGGCGGGCCGCGAGGACCGTGTCGGGGTCGCGCAGATAGCCGTCGTCGTCGATCTCCTCGACCAGGACCAGCGCCGCCGCCCGGACCGCCGGCGGCAGGTCGAGCTGCCGGACCTGCGCGGCGAGCTGCTCGCGCAGACCGCTCGGGCGGGTGAGGCGATCCTCGAACGGTGGCAGCTCCTCATGCGCCTGCGCGGCGGTGCGGCGCAGGCCGAGGCGCTGGTCGGCGCCGACCGGTGGCGCCTCGGGCAGCGCCTCCTCCGCGCCCGCACGTGACGGCAGTTGCGGCGTGCCAGCCAGCCCGGGCGTTCGCTCGGCTCGCGGTGCGACCCGCCGCTCCTCGCCGTCGAGGGGGACCAGGAACGGGTTCTCGCCGACCTCGCGGTCGACCGCCTGGCGCAGCTCCAGGTTGGAGAGCTGCAGGAGCTTGATCGCCTGTTGCAGCTGCGGGGTGAGGACCAGGCTCTGCGTCTGGCGGACGTCGAGACGGAGCCCGAGGGCCATGGCTCAGTGGCTGCCGGCCAGCGTGAAGCGCTCGCCGAGATAGACCTGCCGGACCATCTCGTCGGCGACGATCTCGTGCGGCTTGCCTTCCTTGAGCACGCGGCCCTCGTGCAGGATGTAGGCACGATCGATGATGGCCAGCGTGTCGCGGACATTGTGATCGGTGATCAGGACACCGAGGCCGCGCTCCTTCAGGTGCGAGACCAGATCGCGGATCTCGGCGACGTTGATCGGATCGATCCCGGCCAGCGGCTCGTCGAGCAGGATGAAGGTCGGGCCGGTGGCGAGCGCGCGCGCGATCTCGACCCGGCGCCGCTCGCCGCCCGACAGCGCCAGCGCCGGCGCGCGGCGGAGATGCAGCAGGTTGAACTCGGCGAGGAGCTGCTCGAGCATGGCCGTCCGCCGGCGGCGGTCGGGCTCGGCGATCTCGAGCACGGCGCGGATGTTGTCCTCGACGTTCAGCCCGCGGAAGACCGATGCCTCCTGCGGCAGGTAGCCGATGCCGAGGCGCGCCCGCCGGTACATCGGCAGGCGTGTGAGATCGGTGCCGTCGAGGGTGACCGTGCCCGCGTCGGGAGCGATCAGGCCGGTGATGATATAGAACGAGGTCGTCTTGCCGGCGCCGTTCGGGCCGAGCAGGCCGACCGCCTCGCCGCGGCGCACGATGAGGCTCACGTCGCGCAGGACGACACGGCCGCGATACTGCTTGCCCAGCCCGCGCGCCTCCAACCGCCCGCTCGGTGCCGGCGCACGGTCGCGCGGCAGGGGCACGACCTTGGCGCGCGGCGGAGCGAGCGTCTCGGCCTCGGCCATGGCTCAGCTCCCGTCCGCGTCGGGCACGAACAGCGCGCGCACGCGCTGGCCGGCACCGCCGGCGCCGCCGCGGACGGTGGAAAGGTTGCGCTGCAGGTCGACGTCGAGCTCCGCGCCGCGGACGACGTTGCTGCCACTCGTCAGGACGACGTTCCCCTCGAGGTGGATCGTCTGGGCGGCGACGTCGTAGACACCGCGATCGCCGGCCGCGGTGTCGCTCGGATTGGCGACCTTGACATTGCCTTCGGCCTCGATCCGGGTGATCTGGGTCCCCTGGCCGACGCCCGTCGCGGCCGCGCCGCCCCCCGCGCCCTCGGCGTAGAAGACCTCGAGGCGGTCGGCGGAGAGCGTCATCTCGCCCTGGATCGCCTGGACATTGCCGGAGAAGATCGCCACCTGCCGGTTTTGCTCGACGGTCAGCAGGTCGGCGACGATCTCGATCGGCTCCTTGCTCGCTCCGGGCATCGGCGCCTGGGCGAACGCGCCGGGCCCGGCAAGCACGGCGAGCAGGATGCCCGCGACGAGCCGGTGCAGGCGATCCTCGCCGGTCATGCCAGGCCCGCCCGCAGGCAGTCGTGGAGGTGCAGCGCGCCCACCGGGCGGCCGTCCTCGACCGCGAACAGTACGGTGACCGAGCGACTGTTCATCAGCTGCAGCGCCTCGACGGCGAGGGCGCGCGGGGCGATCGTCAGCGGGCTCGGGGTCATCACCGCCGCGGCGCTGGCGTGAAACAGCTCCGGGCCCATGTGCCGGCGCAGATCGCCGTCGGTGATGATCCCGACCAGGCGCCCGTCCGCCACGACACCGACGCAGCCCATCGCCTTGCGCGAGATCTCGAGCAGCGCCTCGCTCATCGGCACGTCGGGGGCGACCAGCGGCAGGTCCGCGCCGGTGCGCATCAGCTCCTCGACGCGCTTGAGCTGGTTGCCCAGCTTCCCGCCCGGATGGAAGACCGCGAAATCGGTCGCCGAGAAGCCGCGCCGCTCGAGCAGCGCCACGGCGAGCGCGTCACCGAGCGCCAGCATGCAGGTGGTCGAGACGGTCGGTGCCAGACCCATCGGGCAGGCCTCGGCGAGCTCGGGCAGCAGGATCGCGACGTCGGCCGCCTCGGCGAGCGTGCTGCCGGCGCGGCCGACCAGCGCCAGGAGCGGGATGGCGAAGCGCCGGGTGTACAGGGTCAGGTCCCGCAGCTCGGCGGTCTCGCCCGAGTTCGACAGTGCGAGGACCGCATCCGCGGCGGTGATCATGCCGAGATCGCCGTGGCTCGCCTCGCCCGGATGGACGAACATCGCCGGTGTGCCGGTCGAGGCCAGCGTCGCCGCGATCTTGCGCGCGACGTGGCCGCTCTTGCCCATCCCGGTGACGACCACCCGGCCCGCGACCTGGCCCAGCAGATCGACCGCGTCGGTGAAGCTCGGACCGAGCTCCCGGGCGACCACGGCCAGGGCCTCGGCCTCCTGGGCGAGGACCCGCCGGCCGCTGGCCAGCGCGGCCGCAGCGTCGTGCCGGGCCGGTCGGCGTTGGGTGGGCGAGAGGATCGTCGCCATGTGCGTCCGCGAACTCGAGGCGTGCCGGCCCGAGGCACGGCGAGGCGCAGCATAGGCTGCCGTCGCGCGCCGGCTCAATGGGCGAAGATGTCCTGGTCGTCCCAGCCCGCGAGGTCGAGGCGGGCGCGGGTCGGGACGAATGCGAAGCAGCTCGCGGCCAGCTCGCTGCGGCCCTCGCGCGCCAGCATGACGTCGAGCCTCGCGCGCAGCGCGTGCAGATGGAGCACGTCGGCCGCGGCGTAGCGGAGCTGCGCCTCGCTCAGCTCGGCGGCCCCCCAGTCCGAGCTCTGCTCGGTCTTGGACAGCTCGATGCCGAGCAGCTCGCGGACGAGGTCCTTGAGCCCGTGCCGGTCGGTGTAGGTGCGGGCGAGCCGCGAGGCGATCTTGGTGCAGTACACCGGCGCGCAGAGCACGCCCAGATGGCGCAGGAACATCGCCACGTCGAAGCGGGCGTAATGGAGCAGCTTCAGCACCGCCGGATCGGCGAGCAGGCGTGCCAGGTTCGGCGCCGACGCCGGCCCCGGGCCGAGACGGACGAGATGGACGACGCCGTCGCCGGCGGAGAGCTGCACGAGGCAGAGCCGGTCGCGGGCCGGACGGAGACCCATCGTCTCGCTGTCGACGGCGATCTCCCCGCCGAGCGCCACATCGGCCGGTAGATCATGCTCATGCAGGTGGATCGTCATCACCGCCTTCCGGCGCGCCTTACCCCGGCCACGCTAGAGCCGCTATGGTTAGCGAAGGATGAAGGGTCGCCGGACCGGTGGTGCCCAGGAGAGGACTCGAACCTCCACGGCCTTGCGACCGCTAGCACCTGAAGCTAGTGCGTCTACCAATTCCGCCACCTGGGCTCCGGGCAGGGCGGCATGTATGAGCTTGCCCCGGGCCCGTCAAGCGGCCGAGGCGGGCGGCCGGTGGCAGCGGAGGACCCGGACGATGCGCGACGATGTGGTGAGCGTCTTCGGCGGGGCCGGCTTCATCGGCCGCCACGTCGTTCTCCGCCTGGCGCGCGCGGGCGCGGTGGTCCGTGTCTTCAGCCGCCAGCCGAGCCTCGCCATCGATCTGAAGCCGATGGGCGCGCCGGGCCAGATCGTGCTCGAGCCGCTCGCCTACGAGGATGACGCACAGCTCGCCGCGGCCCTGCACGGCGCCCGTTACGCGATCAACCTGATCGGGATCCTCTACGAGCGGCGGCCCGGCGACTTCCAGCGCATCCAGGGCGAACTGCCGGGCCGGATCGGCGCCGCGGCCGCAGCCGCCGGCGTCGAACGCCTCGTCCAGCTCTCGGCGATCGGCGCCGATCCGGACTCGCCGAGCCTCTACGCGCGCAGCAAGGCAGCCGGCGAGCAGGCGGTGCGCGCCGCGTTCCCGGCGGCCACGATCCTCCGCCCGAGCATCGTCGTCGGTCCCGAGGACGGCTTCTTCAACCGCTTCGCCGCGATGGCGAAGCTCCTCCCGGCGCTGCCCCTGATCGGCGGCGGCCTGACCCGCTTCCAGCCGGGCTATGTCGGCGACGTCGCCGACGCGGTGATGGCCGCGTTGACCCGGCCCGACGCGCCCGGCCGGACCTACGAACTCGGCGGGCCGCGCGTCTACACCTTCAAGGAGCTGATGGAGTATCTTCTGCGGCTATTGGGCCGCCGGCGGGCGCTGCTGCCGCTGCCGTGGGGCCTCGCGATGCTCCAGGCGCGCGTTCTCGAGCTGCTGCCGAGCCCGCTGCTGACGCGCGATCAGGTCGAGCTGCTGCGCCGCGACAATGTCGTGGCGCCCGACGCGGCGGGACTGGCCGATCTGGGCATCGCGCCGACGCCGATCGAGACGATCGTCCCGAGCTACATCCGCCACTGGGCGCGCGAGCCGCGCCGCCCGGCGGTGATGTGAGATCGTCAGCTTAGCTGACGTGATCGATTGCACTAGGCGCCGGGCAGTGCTCGGAAAGCGGGTTGGCAGCGCTTCGGAGAGCATCGGTTAGAGAAACAAGTCAGCCAGGCTGACCTTATTGGCGGACGCCGCTGGATTTCATGGCCAAGCTCGCCTATGCGGGCACGGTGGGTCGACGACTCCGCGGGACGCCTCGCATGGCCGCCAAGATGATGCAGTTCGTGACGCTTGGCCCGGCCATGCCGGGGAAGCGCGCCGTGCCCGAGCGGCGGCGCGACTTCGCCGAGATCTATGGCGGTTATTCGGACGAGGCGGCGGCCGCGCAGGCGTCGCGCTGCGAGCAGTGCGGCGTACCGTTCTGTCAGGTCCACTGCCCGCTGCATAACAACATCCCCGACTGGCTCAAGCTGACCGCCGAGGGGCGGCTCGAGGAGGCTTACGAGCTCAGCTCGGCGACCAACAACATGCCCGAGATCTGCGGGCGGATCTGCCCGCAGGACCGGCTGTGCGAGGGCAACTGCGTCATCGAGCAGGCCGGGCACGGCACGGTGACCATCGGCGCGGTCGAGAAATACATCACCGATACCGCCTTCGCCCGGGGCTGGGTGCAACCGCCCCGGCCGCGCCGCGAGCTGCCGACCTCGATCGGCATCATCGGTGCCGGGCCCGCCGGGCTCGCTGCCGCCGAGCAGCTCCGCCGCCAGGGCCATCAGGTGCACGTCTACGACCGCTACGACCGGCCGGGCGGTCTGCTGATCTACGGGATCCCCGGCTTCAAGCTGGAGAAGCGGGTCGTCGAGCGGCGCACCCGCCTGCTCGTCGACGGCGGCGTCCGCTTCCACCTCGGCAACGACATCGGCACCAACGGACCGAGCTTCGCGGCCCTTCGCGCGCAGCACGACGCGCTGCTCGTCGCCACCGGGGTCTACAAGGCGCGCGCGCTCCAGGCGCCGGGTAGCGGTCTGCCGGGCATCGTCCCGGCGCTGGCCTACCTCACCGCGAGCAACCGCAAGGGACTGGGCGACGCCGTGCCGGGGTTCGACGCGGGCGAGCTCAACGCCGCCGGCAAGCATGTCGTGGTGGTCGGCGGCGGCGACACGGCGATGGACTGCGTGCGCACCGCGGTCCGCCAGGGCGCGCGCTCGGTGACCTGCCTCTACCGCCGCGACCGGGCCAACATGCCCGGCTCGATGCGCGAGGTCGGCCACGCCGAGGAGGAGGGTGTCGAGTTCGTCTGGCTGTCGGCGCCCGAGGCGTTCCTCGGCGACGGTCGGGTCGACAGTGTGCGCGCGGTGCGGATGCGGCTCGGCCCGCCCGACGCCACCGGCCGGCAGACGCCCGAGGTGATCCCCGGCTCGAGCTTCCGGCTGCAGGCCGATCTGGTCATCGAGGCGCTCGGCTTCGATCCTGAGGACCTGCCGCGGATGTTCGGCGAGCCGGCGCTGCGGGTCAGCCGCTGGGGTACGCTGACCATCGACTGGGGCACGATGATGACCAGCCTGCCCGGCGTGTTCGCCGCTGGCGACATCGTGCGCGGCGCCTCGCTCGTCGTCTGGGGCGTACGTGACGGTCGCGACGCCGCGGCCTCGATCCAACACTGGCTGGCGACCGGCGCGGACCGTCGGCCGCTGGCGCGCGCCTCGTGAGCCGCAGGACCGCCATGGACAGCCCCGAGCGCGGCCTCGACTTCGTCGCCGCCTACGAAACCAACCTGGCGCGCCTCGAGGCTGCCGGGCTCGACGATCTCGACCTCGGCCGCGATGCCTGCGGCGTCGGCTGCGTGGTCGCCATCGATGGCCGGCCGCGGCGCGAGGTGGTCGTCAAGGGCATCGAGGCGCTCAAGGCGGTCTGGCATCGCGGCGCGGTCGACGCCGACGGCAAGACCGGCGACGGTGCCGGCATCCACATCCAGATCCCGCAGGATTTCTTTCGCGCCCAGGTGAAGGGCCAGGCGGGCGAGGACGAGCGCCTCGCGGTCGGCATGGTCTTTCTGCCGCGCAACAGCTTCCAGCAGCAGGAGGCATGCCGCACGCTGGTCGAGAGCGAGGTGCTCCGCTTCGGCTACAGCATCCGCGGCTGGCGCCAGGTCCCGGTGAACACCGCGGTGATCGGCGAGAAGGCCGCGGCGACCCGTCCCGAGATCGAGCAGATCCTGATCGGCAACCCGGCCGGCCTGCCGGAGGAGCGCGTCGAGCGCGACCTGTACATCATCCGCCGCCGCATCGAGCGCCTGGCGCTCGCCGAGCAGATCACCGAGTTCTACATCTGCTCGCTGTCCGCGCGCTCGATCATCTACAAGGGGCTGTTCCTCGCCGAGCAGCTCGCGGTGTTCTACCCGGATCTCAACGACGACCGCTTCGTCTCGAGCTTCGCCGTCTTCCACCAGCGCTACTCGACCAACACCTGGCCCTCCTGGCGGCTCGCCCAGCCGTTCCGCGTGCTCGCCCACAACGGCGAGATCAACACGCTGCGCGGCAACGTCAACTGGATGAAGAGCCACGAGACGCGGATGGTCGCCGAGGCGTTCGGCGAGTGGAACGACGACGTCAAGCCGCTGGTCCAGGCCGGCAGCAGCGACAGCGCCGCGCTCGACGCGGTCGCCGAGGCGCTGGTCCGTGCGGGGCGGATGCTGCCGCTGGTCAAGACGCTGCTCGTGCCGCCGGCCTGGAGCCATCGCATGGCCATGCCGCAGGCGCACAAGGACCTCTTCTCCTATTGCAACTGCGTCATGGAGCCGTGGGACGGGCCGGCGGCGCTGTGCGCCACCGACTCACGCTGGGTGATCGCCGGCATGGACCGCAACGGGCTCCGCCCGCTGCGCTACTCGCGGACCCGCGACGGACTGCTCGTGGTCGGCTCCGAGACCGGCATGGTTCCGCTCAACGAGCAGGAGATCATCGAGAAGGGCCGCGTCGGGCCGGGCGAGATGGTCGGCGTCGACCTCGAGCTGGGCATCTTCTACCGCGACGCCGAGCTCAAGGACCACTTGGCCGGCCTCAAGCCCTTCTCTCGCTGGGTCGAGAACATCACCCACATCGACAAGGTCGCCGCGGCGCTGCCGTTCCGGCCGACCCGCTTCGCGCGCGAAGAGCTGCGCCGCCGTCAGGCCGCCTACGGCCTCTCGATCGAGGACATGGAGCTGATTCTGGCGCCGATGGTCCTCGACGGCAAGGAGGCGGTCGGCTCGATGGGCGACGACACGCCGCTTGCGGTGCTGTCGCGCGGCTATCGCGGCCTGCACCATTTCTTCCGCCAGCAGTTCAGTCAGGTCACCAACCCGCCGATCGACCCGCTGCGCGAGTGGCGGGTGATGAGCCTCAAGACCAGGTTCGGCAACCTCGGCAATGTCTACGACGAGGACCCGAGCCAGACGCGGATCCTTCAGCTCGAGACACCGATCGTCACCACCCGCGAGCTGAACGGCATCGTCGAATATTTCGGTGCCGACATCCGCACGATCGACTGCACCTTCCCGCCCGACGGTTCACTGCGCGAGGCGCTGGAGCGCATCCGCCAGGAGGCCGAGGACGCGGTCCGTGGCGGCTGCCGCGACCTGCTGCTGACCGACGAGGGTGTCGGCCCGGATCATGCGCCCATCCCGATGATCCTCGCCGCCGGGGCGGTGCACAGCCACCTCGTCCGCCACGGTCTGCGCTCGTTCAGCTCGATCACCGTGCGCTCGGGCGAATGTCTGGACGTGCACTACGCCGCGGTGCTGATCGGCGTCGGCACGACCGCGGTCAACCCCTACCTCGCCGAGGCGGCGATCGCCGATCGCCACGAGCGCGGCCTGTTCCCCGGGTTGACCCTCGAGGAATGCCTCGCCCGCTACCAGGAGGCGATGAGCCAGGGGCTGCTCAAGATCATCTCCAAGATGGGCATCTCGATCATCAGCTCCTATCGCGGCGGCTACAATTTCGAGGCGGTCGGCCTGTCGCGCTCGTTGTGCCGCGAATACCTGCCCGGATTGATCACGCGCATCTCCGGGATCGGCCTCGCCGGCATCGCCAAGCGCGTCCTCGAGCTGCATGGCCGGGCCTTCGCCGAGACGCCGCCGCCGCTGGCGATCGGCGGCTTCTACCGTTACCGCCGCGGCGGCGAGACGCACGCCTACGAGGCGCGCATGATCCACCAGCTCCAGCACGCGGTGGCGAGCGACTCCTACGCCGCCTATCGCAAGTTCGCGGAGATGGTCTACGCGCAGGATCCGATCTCGATCCGCGATCTGCTCGACTTCGACCGCAAGCTGCCGCCCGTGCCGCTCGAAGAGGTCGAGAGCATCACGGAGATCCGTAAACGCTTCGTGACCCCGGGCATGTCGCTCGGCGCGCTCAGCCCGGAGGCGCACGAGACGCTGACCATCGCCATGAACCGGATCGGCGCCAAGTCGGACTCCGGCGAGGGTGGCGAGGGGCGCGAGCGCTACGTGCCGCGCCAGAACGGCGACAACCCCAATTCGCCGATCAAGCAGGTGGCGAGCGGCCGGTTCGGGGTGACCGCCGAGTACCTCAACGCCGCGCGCGAGCTCGAGATCAAGATCGCCCAAGGGGCCAAGCCCGGCGAGGGCGGGCAGCTTCCCGGGTTCAAGGTCACGCTCGAGATCGCCCGTCTGCGCCACGCCACGCCCGGGGTGACGCTGATCTCGCCGCCACCGCATCACGACATCTACTCGATCGAGGATCTCGCCCAGCTCATCTACGACCTGAAGCAGATCAACCCGGACGCGCGGGTCTGCGTGAAGCTGGTCTCGGAGAGCGGGATCGGCACGATCGCCGCCGGTGTGGCCAAGGCCAAGGCCGACGTCATTCTCGTCTCGGGCCATGTCGGCGGCACCGGCGCCAGCCCGCAGACCTCGATCAAGTACGCCGGCACGCCCTGGGAAATGGGGCTCAGCGAGGTCAATCAGCTCCTCACCCTCAACCGGCTGCGCCACCGGGTCGTGCTGCGCACCGACGGCGGGCTGAAGACCGGGCGGGACATCGTCATCGCCGCGCTGCTCGGCGCGGAGGAGTATGGCATCGGCACGCTGTCGCTCGTGGCCATGGGCTGCATCATGGTCCGCCAGTGCCACAGCAACACCTGCCCGGTCGGCGTCTGCACTCAGCGCGAAGACCTTCGCCGGAAGTTCACCGGCACGCCGGAGAAGGTCGTCAACCTGATGAGCTTCATCGCCGAGGAGGTGCGCGAGATCCTGGCCTCGCTGGGGCTGCGCTCGCTCAAGGAAGCGGTCGGCCGTACCGACCTGCTGCGCCAGGTCAGCCGCGGCAGCGCCGATCTCGACGATCTCGATCTCAACCCGATCCTCGGCCAGGTCGATCCCGGGCCGCACCCGCGCCATTGCATCGTCGAGGGCCGCAACGAGGTGCCGGACACGCTCGATGCGCAGATGGTCAATGACGCGCGGCCGATGCTCGACGAAGGTGAGAAGATGCAGCTCACCTACAACGTCCGCAACGTGCATCGCGCGGTCGGCACGCGGCTGTCGGCGCACATCACCCGCCGCTACGGCATGGACCAGCTCGCCCCCGGGCACATCACGGTGCGGCTCAGGGGCTCGGCCGGCCAGTCGCTCGGCGCCTTCGCGGTTCAGGGCCTGACCCTGGAAGTGTTCGGCGACGCCAACGACTATGTCGGCAAGGGGTTGTCGGGCGGGACGATCATCGTCCGGCCGCTGGTCTCGAGCCCGCTGGTGGCGGCGCAGAACGTCATCATCGGCAACACCTGCCTTTACGGCGCCACGGCCGGGCGGCTGTTCGCCGCGGGCCGGGCCGGCGAGCGGTTCGCGGTGCGCAACTCGGGCGCGGTCACGGTCGTCGAGGGCGTCGGCGACAATGGCTGCGAGTACATGACCGGTGGCGTCGCGGTGATCCTCGGTCCGGTCGGCGACAACTTCGCCGCCGGAATGAGCGGCGGCATGGCCTACGTCCACGACCCGGACGAGCTGCTCGGGTCGCGAATCAACGACGACATGGTGATCCGCCAGCGTATCGAAGTCCGGTACTATGCCGACGAGCTGCGTGCCCTGCTGGAGGAGCATGTGCGGCTGACGCAGAGCGAGCACGGGCGCGGTCTGCTCGCCGACTGGGACCGCGCGCTGGCCCAGTTCTGGCAGATCGTGCCGAAGGAGATGCTCGGGCGCCTGCAGGTGCCGGTGACGGCGGCCGCCACCGAGGCGCGCCGCGCCTGACCGGCTGGTCCGAGCACGCGGCCGACCCGCTACGCGGCCAGCGGACCCTTGGGCATGCTCGTCGATCCGGGATCGGTCGCGGTCAGGACGAGATCGCAGATCGGGCCTGGCAGGACGGTGCAGGCGGGGTCTACCGCGCCGGCCTCGGCGGTGCGGCCGGCGCCTCCAGCAGCGCCCGGCGCAGCTCGCGTACGGTCGGCAGCGGTTCGGCGATGAACGGCAGGGGGCGGCTCTGGCGCATCGCCTCGACGCCGAGGCGGGCGGCGAGCAGCGCGTTGCCGGCGCCCTGCCCTGCGCGCGCCGAGAGGAGCGCGATCAGCGATGCGCCGACATGCTCGACCGCGGCGTGGGTCACGACGTCGGCCAGCCCGGCCAGCGCCGCGTTGCGGATGCAGCGGCGCAGCAGGGCGAGGCTCGCGAGCGTACCCGGGGCCATCCCGTAGAGCCGGGCGATCGCGCGCAGCATGATCAGTGTCCGCCAGAGCACGAGGAAGCCGTCGAGCAGGCCGAGCGGCGAGATGGCGGTCAGCAGGCCGATGTCGCGGCTGCCTTCGAGCACCAGCCGGTAGGCGGCGCGGTCGACCGGCGCCAGCACGTTGCGCTCGAAGAGAATCAGCCGCTCGCGGTCGTCGAGCGCGTCGCTGGCGCGCGCCTCGTACTCGCCGACGCCGGCGGCGAACGCCGGGACGCGGGCGTAGCGCCGGGTCAGCGGCCGCAGCAGCTTCTCGGCATTGCCGTGCAGCGCCGAGGCGGCCATCCGCTCGGCCTCCTGCCGTGTCGCGGCACGTCCGGCGAGGCGGTGCAGCTCGCGCAGCTCGCGCCCGACCGCCCCCAGCGCGGTCACGCCGACGAGGCCCAGCAGCGCCGCGAACGGCCAGCCGAGCAGCGGTGCCTCGGCGATCAGGCCCGTCGTGTAAGTGACGGCCTGTATGGTCGTGGCGACGACGATCGCCGTGGCGCCGGTGAGCCCGAGCCAGCGCAGCCAGCGGTTGCCGGTCTGATCGGCGGCCTGAAGGGCTGCCGCCTCGGTGGTCGTCGGCAGGCTCGGCTCCGCTTCGGGCTCGACGCGCACACTCGCCGGGTCGAGCTCGATCGGGCGCGGTGGCCGGCGATCGTTCACCGAAGCTTGTCCCCGATCAGGAACTCGATCGCCTGGTCGAGACGGATATGCTGCTCGACGCTGCCCGCGCGCAGCCGGCGCGGGGCGAACTCACGGAAGCGGAACCGCCCGCTGGTCCAGTCCTCGCGCTCGGGCAGGTCGGGCGGGATCTCGCCCGGGAACAGCACCGTCTCGCGGTCCTCGTCCTTGAGCCGGCCACGGACACAGGAGAGCACCTGACCCTGATACTCGGTGCGCACGCTGTCGGTGCTGCGCAGCGCCGCCAGCGCAAGCACGTCGACCGCAATGCCGCTGAAGCGCGGACGCCGCGCCGGACCTTGGACCAGCCGCTCCAGCAACGCCTTGAGGTTGGCATGCTGGCTGTGGGCGACGTGGTCGGCCTTGCTCGCCGCGAACAGCACCTTGTCGATGCGCGGGGCGAACAGCCGTGCCAGCCAGGACGCCTCGCCGTAGCGGAAGCTCTCGAGGATCAAGGTCAGCGCCTGCTCGGTATCGGCGAAATGGGCCGGCCCGGCATTCAGGCTGGCCAGCAGGTCGACGAGCACGATCTGCCGGTCGAAGCGGCTGAAATGCTCGCGGTAGAAGCCGGCCACGACCTCGTCACGGTAGCGGCGATAGCGCGCCGCGGCCAGCGCGCGCAGGCTGCCCGGCGGCGCCGGACCGTCCGGGAGCGGCGCGAAGGCGAGCAGCGGCGAGCCGGCGAGTTCGCCCGGATTGGTGAACCGTCCCGGCTGCACCAGGCTCAGCCCGAGCTCGCGGTGGCAGCGCTGCAGGTAGGCCGTGTAGAGCGCCGCCAGCTCGGCGAGCGTCGCCTCGTCCGCCGGGGCGGCGAGGTCGAGGCTCGCCAGCCGTTCCCGCCAGGGCGCCGCGGCGTCGCGCCTTGCCGGTGTCTCGGCGAGCTGCAGCGCATCGCCCGAGAACGCCGCGAAGTCGCGCTCGAGGAGCGGCAGATCGAGCAGCCACTCGCCCGGATAGTCGATGATCTCCAGCGTCAGGTGCTGGATCGGGCTGACCCGGGCGAGGATCATCCCACGCGTCCTGAAGGCGAGCTCGAGGCGCAGCGTGGCGAGGCGCTCGGTGGCCTTGGGCCAGCGCGGCGGATCGCCGCTCAGCTCGGCATGGAACTCGGCATAGGGGAAGGCAGCGCCGGGCCCGGGCGGTCGCAGCCGCGCGCCGAGATAGCGGCCTTCGTGGACGGCGGCGAGAAAGGGCAGGCCGACGCCGTCGAGCAGGTGATGGACGAGGCTGGTGATGAAGATGGTCTTGCCGCTGCGGCGCAGGCCGGTGACGGCGAGGCGCAGGTGCCGGTCGCGCAGCCGGTCGGCGGCGAGGCCGATCTCGTCCCACAGCTCGGCCAGGAATGCGCCCGGCCCGGCCGGGCCACCACCGGCCACGGCTGCGCTCGGCACGGGCTCAGCCGGGAAGCGTGAGGTTGCCGGCGAGGAGAGCCGCCACCACCGCGAGGCCGACCGTGCGGTTGGCACGGAAATGGCGCAGGCAGTCGGCCGGGTCGTCGAGATCGACACGGCGGACCTGATGTCCGAGCAGGGCCGCGACGACGAGCAGGCCGGGCGCGAGGAGCGGACCCTTGCCGGCCAGCCAGCCGGCGGCACCGATCAGCAGCAGCGAGGTCGCGTAGAAGCCGGCGATCCAGGCGCGGCTTTGTGTACCCAGCCGCAGCGCCGTCGAGCGCACTCCGATCAGCGCGTCGTCCTCCTTGTCCTGGTGGGCGTAGATCGTGTCGTAGCCGAGCGTCCAGAAGAGCCCGGCGAGATAGAGGAGCAGCACCTCGAAGCGCAGCTCCCCCGCGACCGCCATGGCGCCGACCAGCACGCCCCAGTTGAAGGTCAGCCCGAGCACCGCCTGCGGCCACCAGGTGATCCGCTTCATGAACGGATAGACCAGCACCAGCGGGACGCTGAGGAGCGCCACCCCCGCCGCCTGCAGGGGGAGCTGGGTCAGGACGAGCAGGCCGACCGCGCACTGGGCGAGGGTGAAGGCGCCGGCGCCGAGCAGCGAGACGCGGCCGGCGGCGATCGGCCGGTTGCGGGTCCGCGCGACCTGCGCGTCGAGGTCGCGGTCGACCATGTCGTTGATGGTGCAGCCGGCGCCGCGCATGGCCACGGCGCCGAGCGCGAACAGCGCCGCCAGCCCCGGGGAGGGCCAGCCGGGCTCGACCAGCGCCATGCCCCACCAGCAGGGCAGGAGCAGCAGCCAGGTGCCGATCGGGCGATCCCAGCGCGCCAACAGCGCGAGGTCGCGCAGCCGCGGGGGCAGGCGGTAGGTCCAGTGCCGCTGGCGGTCGACCAGCAGCACCCCGGGCTCGAACGCTTGCTCCGGCATGGGCGCGGGTTCTAACGCTGCGTCCGCCGAGCGTAAAGCGAGGGAGCCGAGCGTGCGCGTGCCGCGGTTGCTGGTCGAGCAGCCACTCGCCGAGGACGAACTCCTGCCCCTCGACGAAGGCCCGGCGCATTATCTGCGCACGGTGCTCCGCCTGCGGCCCGGCGCCACCGTCCTGGCCTTCAACGGCCGTGACGGCGAATGGGCCTGCGCGCTGGAAGTCGCGGGGCGCGGCACGCTGCTCCGGACGCGGCGACGGGAGCGAGCTCAGGAGGCGGAGCCGGGGCCGGTGCTGCTGTTCGCCCCGATCAAGCGGCCACGGCTCGAATGGCTGGTCGAGAAGGCGGTCGAGCTGGGCGTGCGCCGACTCCTGCCGGTGCTGACCGAGCGGACCGTGGTGAAGCTGGAGGCGCCGTCGCGGCTGCGGGCGCGGATCGTCGAGGCGGCCGAGCAGTGCGGGCGCCTGACCGTGCCGGAGCTGGCCGAGCCGGCGCCCCTGGAGGCGGCGCTGGCCGAGCCGGCTGCGCTGGGCTCGATCGCCTTCGCCGACGAGGCCGGCACGGCCGAGCCGCTCGCCCGGCTCCTCGCCCGTGGGCTGCCCGACGCGCTCCTGGTCGGCCCGGAAGGCGGCTTCACGCCCGCGGAGCGGCAGGCACTGCGCGCTCGCCCCGGCGTCCGCCCGGTCTCCCTCGGCCC
>CALKJU010000003.1 GCA_937995535.1 uncultured Alphaproteobacteria bacterium | reverse complement strand
GCGGCAGATCGACCAGTGGCGGGCGAAGGACTGCCTCGCCTACCGGCAGGAAGGGCCGGTCATCAAGCCGCAGCACGCGGTGAAGCGGCTGTTCGAGATCACGCGGGAGACGGGGCGCGACACCTTCATCACCACCGAGGTCGGCCAGCACCAGATGTGGGCCGCGCAGTATTTCGGCTTCAGCAGGCCGAACCGCTGGATGACCTCGGGCGGCCTCGGCACCATGGGTTACGGGCTGCCGGCGGCGATGGGCGTGCAGATCGCGCACCCGGATGCGCTGGTGATCGACATCGCCGGCGAGGCGTCCATCCTGATGAACATCCAGGAGATGGGCACCCTCGCGCAGTACCGCCTGCCGGTGAAGGTGTTCATCCTGAACAACGAGTACATGGGCATGGTCCGCCAGTGGCAGGAGCTGCTGCATGGCGGGCGCTACAGCGAATCATACTCCGCCGCGCTGCCGGATTTCGTGAAGCTGGCGGAGAGCTTCCACGCCCGCGGCCTGCGCGCGCGCAGCGTGGACGAGCTCGACGCCGTGATCCGCGAGATGATCGCCCACCCGGGCCCCGTGATCGCCGACATCTGCGTGGCGAAGGACGAGAACTGCTTCCCGATGATCCCGTCGGGCGCCGCGCACAACGAGATGATCCTTGGCCCCGACCAGGAGGGGAACGCCGCCGCAGTGACGGACGAAGGCAAGGTCCTGGTCTGAGGCGGCGGCGATGAGCGGGACGACGACCGGCGCCGAGCGCGTCGCGACCATCGCCGTGCTGGTGGAGAATGAGGCGGGCGTGCTCGCGCGCGTCATCGGCCTGTTCTCCGGGCGCGGCTACAACATCGACAGCCTGACGGTCGCGCCTGTGGATGAGGAGGGCCGGCTGTCGCGCATCACCGTGGTGACGCGCGGCACCGAGATGGTGATCGAGCAGATCAAGGCGCAGCTCGACCGCCTGGTGCCCGTGCACAAGGTGAGCGACCTGACGATGGAGGGCCCGCACCTGTCGCGGGAGCTCGCGCTGATCAAGGTGATCGGCCGCGGCGACAACCGCATGGAGGCGCTGCGGCTGGCGGATGCCTTCCGCGCCCGGGTCGTGGACGCGACGCCGGAGAGCGCCGTGTTCGAGATGACGGGCGCGGGCGAGAAGATCGACGCCTTCATCGCGCTGATGCGCCCGCTGGGGCTTGCCGAGGTGTGCCGGACGGGTGCATTGGCGATCGCCCGGGGCGTTCGGAGCCTGTAGACCGTGGCTTGGGACCCTTGGGCCAATCCGAAAGTTCTCCGCGAGTGGGGCGAACTTTGCGAGATCGCCTGCGAGCTGTGCGATCCGCCCGGCTGGGTCTTTCGGGGTGTCTCCAGCAGCCGCTATGAGCTGGTCCCTACGATCGGCCGTAGCGGGATGCGCAAGGCGCGTGACGGCAGTGACCGGCCGTATGAGCCGGCGCGGGAAGAAGCGCTCATTCGTGAGTTCCGCCGACAAGCGGCACCCTTTGTTCCGATTTCAGGCTTGACCAACGCGGAAATCTTGGCAATCGCGCAGCACCACGGGTTGCCTACTCGCTTGCTCGATTGGACCGAGAGCTTTCTGACGGCAGCGTTCTTTGCCATCGACCACGCTGGCGCTGGTCGGAGTGAGCAGGATCCTTATGCATGCGTTTATACGCTGCGAGGTGTTCCCGAACTTGACGGCGACGATCCGCTGGCTGTGCCGCCTGATGAAGTGCGCTTGTACCGGCCAGCTCACGCAGCGGCCCGGATCGCCTCGCAGCGCGGTCTGTTCACAGTGCATGGTTCACCGGCAAAGCCCTTCATGCCACGCAGCGAGACTCAGACTAACGGCGTGGAGGCCCGGAGATGGCTTATCGACCGCGAGCACGCATTCAGGATGAAGCGCGCATTGGACGTCGCGGGCATCAACCAAGCTTCCGTCTTTCCCGATCTAGACGGATTGGCGCGATACCTCGCGTGGAAATATAAGCGCGACCGACTGCCGAGTGACAAAGGCTGGCAGGCGGAAAGCCGGAAGGTGAGCTGCGCCGAAAGAGCAACCCAGAGCCAACCCACCAAGGAGAAGCGCGAGATGCGCGTCTATTACGACCGCGATGCCGACGTGAATCTGATCAAGGCCAGGAAGGTCGCGGTCATCGGCTTCGGCAGCCAGGGCCATGCCCATGCGATGAACATGCGCGATTCCGGCGTGAAGGACGTCGCGATCGGCCTGCGCGCCGGCGGCTCCTGGCAGAAGGCCGAGGCCGCGGGCTTCCAGGTCATGACGCCGGCCGACGCCGCAAAGTGGGCCGACGTGATCATGGTGCTGACGCCGGACGAGCTGCAGGGCGACCTGTACCGCGACCACTTGGCACCCAACCTGAAGCAGGGCGCGGCGCTGGCCTTCGCGCACGGCCTGAACGTCCACTTCAACCTGATCGAGCCGCGCGCCGACCTCGACGTGTTCATGATCGCGCCGAAGGGCCCCGGCCACACGGTGCGCAGCGAATACCAGCGCGGCGGCGGCGTGCCGTGCCTTGTCGCGGTGCATCAGAACCCGTCGGGCAACGCGCTCGAGATCGCGCTGTCCTACGCCTCCGCCATCGGCGGCGGCCGCGCCGGCATCATCGAGACGACCTTCAAGGAGGAGTGCGAGACCGACCTGTTCGGCGAGCAGGCGGTGCTCTGCGGCGGCCTCGTCGAGCTGATCAAGGCGGGCTACGAGACGCTGGTCGAGGCA
>CALKJU010000002.1 GCA_937995535.1 uncultured Alphaproteobacteria bacterium | reverse complement strand
AACAGCGCGGTCCAGGCGAGCGTCCAGAGCAGGCTCGTGGGCTCGAGCTGGAGATGCAGCGCGAAGCGGATCAGCTCGACCGCGTGGGTGAACGGGTTGAAGGAGCAGATCTGCCACAGGAGCCACGAGGACTCGCGCATCCGCCACAAGGGGTAGAGCGCCGAGCTGGCGAAGAACATCGGGAAGATGACGAAGTTCATCACGCCGGCGAAGTTCTCGAGCTGGCGGATCAGCGAGGACAGCATGAGCCCCAGCGCCCCGAGCATCATCCCGGCCATCAGCATCGCCGGGAACACGGCGAGGTAGCCGAGGAGCGGCGGGCGGACTTCCCAGAACCAGGCGATGGCGAGGAAGGCGTAGCCCTGCAGTGCCGCGACCAGCACGGCGGCGAGGAGACGCGCGGTGAGCAGGTACCAGCGCGGCAGGGGGCTCACCAGCAGCACCCGCATCGAGCCCATCTCGCGGTCGTAGACCATGGCCAGCGAGGACTGCATGCCGGCGAAGAGCAGGATCATGCCGACCAGCCCGGGCGTGATGTAGACCTCGTAGAGGACGTAGGTCTGGTAGGGCGGCTGGATCGACACGCCGAGCACCGAGCGGAAGCCGGCGGCGAAGATGAACAGCCAGACCAGCGGGCGGACCAGTGCCGCGAAGAAGCGCTCGCGCTGCAGCACGAAGCGCAGCACCTCGCGCTGCAGGATGCCGAGAAAGGCGGTGAGCCAGGGCGAGCTCATGGGATCGTCGCGCCGTTGCCGTCGGCGGCGGCGGTCACGGGCTCGCCGCCGCCATTGGTGAGCCGCGCGAAGGCATCGACCAGATCGGCCGCACCGGCCGTGCGTACGACCTCCGCGAGCGGCCCCTCGGCGCGGACCCGGCCGCGATGGAGCACGACCAGCCGGTCGCCGGGGCGGACCTCGTCGACGAGATGGGTCGCCCACAGCGCCGCCAGCCCGGTCTCGGCGCAGAGACGGTGGACATGCTCGACGATCGCGGCGCGCGAGTCGATGTCGAGGCCGACGGTCGGCTCGTCGAGGACGAGCAGGCGCGGCGCGTGGAGGAGCGCGCGGGCCAGCTCGACGCGCCGGCGCATGCCACCGGAGAGTGTGCGCACCGGGGCGTCGAGCTGGCCCCCGAGGCCGAGGCGGCCCAGGGCGTCGGCGATGCGCCGCTCGGCATCGGCGCCGGTGAGGCCGTAGAGGCGCGTGGCGTAGCGCAGGTTCTGCGCGACGCTGAGGTCGAGATCGAGGGTCGGCCGCTGGAAGACGACGCCGATCGCCCCGAGCGCCGGACGCGGCTCCTTGGCGAGGTCGTGGCCGGCGATCCGGATCGTCCCGGTGCGCGCGGCGAACAGCCGCGTGATCAGCGCCATGAGCGTCGTCTTGCCGGCGCCGTTGGGGCCGAGCAGCGCCGTGAAGCTGCCCGCGGGCACGGTGAAGCTGACGCGGTCGAGCGCCGGCCGACCGCGCGTGTAGGCCCAGCTCACCGCCTCGACGGCCAGGGCCGGCGGGCTCATGGCAGGCTCCCGAGGTCACGCAGCGCGCCGCGCAGCTCGGCCGTGCGCGCAGCGACCGCCGCCTCATCGCGGCGCGCGGCCGGGTCGAGCGCGATCGGCAGCTCGGTCGCGACGGAGGCCGGGCTCGCCGTCAGCACGACGAGGCGGTCGCCGAGCATCACCGCCTCCTCGAGATCGTGGGTGACGAACAGCGCGGCGGCGCGGCGGGTCTCGAGCAGATCGAGGAGGAGCAGGCGCAGGCGCTGCGCGGTGGCGCGATCGAGCGAGGCGAACGGCTCGTCGAGGAGCAGCAGGTCCGGCTCGACGACGAAGGCGCGGGCCAGCGCCACCCGCCGCGCCATGCCGAGCGAGAGGCGCGAGGCGTAGGTCGTGGCCGCCTCGGCGAGGCCGACCTCGGCCAGGGCCTTGGCGATCCGCGCGGCGCGGTCGGGCCCCGCGGGCAGCACGAGGGCCAGGTTCTGCGCGACGGTCCGCCAGGGCAGCAGCCGCGGCTCCTGGAAGACGTAGGCGAGCCGGCCCTGGCCCGGGCGCTCGATGCGACCGTCGAGCTCGTCGTCGAGCCCGGCCACGAGGTTGAGGAGCGTGGTCTTGCCGCAGCCCGAGGGACCGGTGACGACGAGCACCTCGTGCGCCCGCAAGGTGAGACGCAGCGGGCCCAGCACGTGGCGCGGCGGTGCTTCGCCGAGCGCGGGGAACCGCTTGGCGTCGATAATCACGCGCAGCACGGCGGGCGCGGCCGGCGCCGCCTCGCGCGCGTCCGCCACGGTACCAGCCAAGCGCTCCCCCACCGCTGCCTCGATCATGCCGCGCGCGCGGCATAGCGGAGAACGCGCCGGGCGGCGAGCCGGGGCGGGGACCCTACCGGCGCGGAGAAATCCGGGGAGACGAGTGGCCGATAGCTGGCATTGACGGCGTTGCCTGCATCCTGTAGTTTTAGCTCATGACCACGCTCAGTGTCCGCAACCTGCCCGCCGACGTGCATCGCGAGCTGCGCCTGCGCGCGGCGCGCAAAGGCCGCAGCATGGAGGCCGAGGCGCGCGCGATCCTCACCGAGGCATGCCGCCCGCGGCGCCCGATCGCGGAGGTGGTGGCCGAGCTGCAGCGCTGGATCGACGAGAGCTACGGCGGGGCCAAGCCCGAAGGGGTCGTCGACGAGCTGATCCGCGAGCGCCGCGCGGAGGCGGCCCGCGAGTGATCGTGCTCGATGCCTCCGCGCTCCTGGCGCTCCTCTTTCGCGAGCCGGGTGCGGAGCGGGTCGCCGCCAAACTCGCGCAGGCCGCCATCTCGGCCGTCAACCTGGCCGAGGTGCTGGGGCGGCTGGTCCGCGACGGCCGGCCGCTCGCCGAGGCCGTGCATCGCCTCGCCGCGCTCGGGCTCGAGGTGGTCCCGCTCGATGCCGAGCGCGCCGCGGCGGTGGCCGCGCTCGAGCCGCTGACCAGACCGGCCGGCCTCTCACTGGGCGACCGCTGCTGCCTCGCCCTGGCGCTGGAGCGCGACGTTCCCGCGCTGACCGCGGACGGTGCGTGGCTGCGCCTCCCGCACCCGATGCGCGTGGAGCTGATCCGCTAGCGCGGTCGCCGGCCGCGCCGGCGGCGCGCTTACGCCTTGGGCTTGTCGTACTTGATGTAGGCGAAGCGGAGGTCGCTCTGGGGCGTGCCCTCGAGCGCGCCGCCCTCGAGGCCCGGCTGCCACATGATCACCTCCTCGATCTTCTTCGCCAGCGCGAAGTCCTTGTCGGTGATACCCTTGTGGTCGTGGGTGACGAGGCGGACCTCGACCCAGGCATAGGACGCGGTGAGGTCGGGATGGTGCCAGGCGGCCTCGGCGAGATGGCCGACGGCGTTGATCACCATCAGCGTGCCCTTCCAGCTGTTGGTCCGGTAGGTGCGCCGGAGCCAGCCTTCCTCGACCCGCCAGTGCGGCAGTTCGCGGGCCAGCCGCTCGGCCGCCTCGGCCTCGCTGTAGACCCTGAGCTTCCCCGTCTCGGCCATCGACCACCTCCCGCGGCATGGACGCCAGGCTGGATGTACGCCGGTCGCGGCGGCCCGCAAGGCGGCTCCCCTTGCGCCGACGAGGCGGCTAGAGCGCAGCCATGACCGGCGCGATCCTTCCAGCGGCGGTGCGCGTCTGCGCCCCGGCGCGGCTGCATCTGGGCTTCCTCGACCTCGAAGGTGGGCTCGGGCGGCGCTTCGGCAGCCTCGGCCTCGCGATCGAGGAGATCGCGACCGTGGTCAGCCTGCGCGCGGCCTCGGCCGACCGGGTCGACGGCCCGGAGGCCGTGCGCCTGGCCCGCTACTTCGCCACGCTGCGTGCCGCCTGGGGGATCGCGGCCCCGGTCGCGGTGACGGTCGAGCGGGCGATCCCGGCCCATGCCGGGCTGGGCTCCGGGACCCAGCTCGGCCTCGCGCTGGGCCTGGGCCTCGCCCGGCTGGTCGGCCGTGCCGCGACACCGACCGAGGTGGCGGTGCTGCTCGATCGCGGCGCGCGCTCGGGGATCGGCGTCGGGGCCTTCGCCACGGGCGGCTTTCTCGTCGACGGCGGGCGCGCGGCCGACGAGGCGCTGCCGCCGCCGATCGTCGCCCGCCTGCCCTTCCCCGAGGCCTGGCGGCTGGTCCTGATCCAGAATCCGACCCGGCAGGGCGCCCATGGCCCGGACGAGGCGGCGGGGTTCCGCGCCCTTCCACCCTTCCCGGCCGAGCGCGCGGCCCATCTCTGCCGGCTGACGCTCCTGCGCCTGCTGCCGGCGGTCGCGCGCGCCGACATCGCCACCGCGGGCGACGCGCTGAGCGAGATCCAAGCGATCGTGGGCGACCATTTCGCGCCCGTGCAGGGCGGCCGCTTCACGAGCCCGGCGGTCGCCGCGGCCCTCGCCTGGGCGGCGCGCGAGGGTGCCGCCGGGATCGGCCAGAGTTCGTGGGGCCCGACCGGCTGGGCGCTGGTCGCGAGTGCGCCTGAGGCGGAGCGTCTCGCCGCGGCGGGCGCCGCGCGGTTCGCCGTGGATGGGCTCCTCTTCCGGCCCGTCGCCGGCCGCAACCGGCCGGGCGAGGTGACGGCGGTACCGGTGGTGTAGGATCAGAAGCGTGGACGGCAGGGGGGAGAGCCGCTGTGGCCGTGAAGAAGCGCATCCTGCACTTCGTGACACCGCTCAAGAACGTGAGCCCGTTCGACGTCAACATGGCGGCGGACGCCGGGTTCGACCTGGTCGTCCCCTACACCGACGTCGACCTCAAGGAGGTGGCCGGGCTGGTCCAGGACGCGATGTTCTCGCGCGCGCCCGAGGACGGCCGGCACACCGCGGTGCTGATCGGCGGACGCGAGCCACTGCTCGCGCTCGACATGCTGGAGACAGCCAAGGAGGCGATGATCCCGCCGCATTTCGAGATCTCGGTGATGGCCGATCCGTCGGGTGCCTTCACCACCGCCGCGGCGATGCTCGCGGTGGCGGAGAGATATCTGCGGGCGAAAGGCCTCGAGCTCGCCGGCCGGCGCGTGACGGTGTTCGGCGCCACCGGCCCGGTCGGCCGGATCGCCGGCCTGATCGCGGCCCGCGCAGGGGCCAAGGTGACGCTCGTCGGCTATGACGGGCTGCAGCGGGTGACGGCCGCCGCCGAGGCGTTCGGCGAGCGCTTCGGGGTCGCCCTCAGCGCCGCCGACGGCAGCGACGAGGCGAAGAAGCAGGCGGTGGTCGCCGATGCCGAGGTGATCCTCGCCGCGGGCCGCGCAGGGGTGCAGATCCTGAGCGCGGCGCAGCTCGCCGGAGCCGCAGCGCTGAAGGTGGCGCTCGACGTCAACGCGGTGCCGCCGGCGGGCCTGGAGGGTGTCGGTGCCTTCGACGACGGCAAGCCGATCCCGGGTACGGACGCCGTCGGCGGCGGGGCGCTTGCGGTCGGCAACGTCAAGTTCCGGACCGAGCACGAGCTGCTCGCCGGGATGACCGACGCGAGCCCGCGGCTGCGGATCGGCATCGAGGAGGCGTTCGCCACCGCCCGCCGGCATGCCGCCGGCTGAGCCGCTCCTGCTCTGCGCGCTGTCGGGTCGGGCGCTGGCGCAGTCGGCGCGGGCGGCGGGTTTGGCACCCTGTGTGCTCGACCGTTTCGGCGATCTCGATACCCGGGCGGCGGCCGCGGCGATGGCGGTGGTCCCGCCGGGTCGGCGGCGGCCGTTCGCCCGCAGCGCCCTCCTGCGCGCCGCCGCGGCCCTCGCCCCGGCACCTGTGCCGCTGGTCTGGGGCGGCGGTCTCGACGGCGCGCCCGATCTCCTGGCGGCGCTCGCGCGAGGGCGCGAGCTGCTCGGCAACCGCCCCGAGACGGTGCGCAAGATCACCGACCCCTTCGCCTTCGCCGCGACCTGCCGGCGGCTCGGCGTGCCGGTCCCGGAGGTCTGCCGCGAGCTGCCCGAACCGCGCGACGGCTGGCTGGTCAAGCGCCGCGGTGGATCGGGCGGCGGGCATGTCCGCGACGCCCGGGAGGTGCCGGCGCTCGCCACCGGCGACTACGCGCAACGGCGCGTCGCCGGCGTCCCCGTCTCGGTCCTGCTCCTCGGTGACGGGCGGTACTGCCTGCCGCTGCTGGTGAGCGAGCAATGGGCCACGGGCACTCCGCCGCGGTTCACGGGCGTGCTCGCACCGGCCCGCCTCGACGGCCGCCTGGTCGCGCGCCTCGGCGAGGCGGGGGGCGCGGTCGGCCGAGCCTTCGGCCTCGTCGGGCTCGCCAGCGCCGATTTCCTGGTCGATGGCGCCGCATTTCATCTGCTCGAGGTGAACGCGCGGCCGGGCGCTTCGCTGGAGGCGGCGGAAGCGGCGCTGGGAGCATCCCTGCTGGGCCTGCATGTCGCGGCCTGCCGTGGCCGTCTGCCGGCGTCGCCGCCGCGGCCGCGACCGGGGGCCTTCGCCACCGCCATCGTCTGGGCGCCACACGACCTGATCGTGCCCGAGGGCTTCGCCTGGCCGGACTGGGCCGGCGACCGGACCCCGCCGGGAACACGGGTTCGTGCCGGCCAGCCGCTCGCCACGGTGCGCGCAATGGCGGCGACCGGTGCGGCGGCACGCCTTCTGCTGGCCGAGCGCGGCCGGCGTCTCGTGGCGGCGATGGCACCGTGTCCCACCACTTCCTAGACTGACCGGCGGCAGCGAGGGGCCATGGCGAGCGACGAGACGATCCCGATCGGCAAGACCTGGCCGGCGCTGGGTGCGCGCGCCGCACCCCTGCTCGCCGCCCTGCTCGCCGATGCCGCGCCCTTGCGGCTGCAGGTCTGGCAGAGCCGCGGCGGGGCCACGGTGATCGACGCCGGGATCGCCGTGGCGGGCGGGCTCGAGGCCGGGCGGCGCATCGCCGAGCTGTGCATGGGTGGGGTCGGCTGGATCGCCGTCGAGGCCGACGGCCGCTTTGCGGGCGCGCCGTTCCGCCTGCGGGTCGCCTCGGCGCAGCCCGTGCTGGCCTGCCTCGCCAGCCAATATGCCGGCTGGAGCCTGGAGCATGGCGAGGGCGACGGTGCCTGGCGGGCGATGGCCTCGGGCCCGGGCCGGGCGCGGGCGGCGCAGGAGACGCTGTTTAGCGAGCTCGGCTATCGCGATCCGAGCGCCAGCGCCTGCTTCGTGCTCGAGACCGACCGGCCGCCGCCGGACGGGCTGATCGCCCGGGTCGCCCGCGACTGCGCCCTGCCGGAGAGTGCCTTGGCCTTCGTGCTCACGCCGACGACGAGCCTCGCCGGCACGGTGCAGATCGTCGCCCGCGTGCTCGAGGTGGCGCTGCACAAGGCGCACGCGCTCGGCTTCCCGCTGCACCACGTCGTCGACGGGCTGGGCACGGCACCCCTCCCCCCGCCCGCGCCGGATTTCCTCACCGCCATGGGGCGGACCAACGACGCCGTGCTCCTCGGCGGCGAGGTGCAGCTCTTCGTCGACGGGCCGGAGGCGGCCGCGCGCGATCTCGCGCAGCGCCTGCCCAGCTCGGCCTCGCGCGACCATGGCCGCCCGTTCGCCGAGCTGTTCGCCGCTGCCGGACACGATTTCTACAAGATCGACCCGATGCTGTTCAGCCCGGCCAAGGTCACGGTGACGGCGCTCGCGACCGGCCGCAGCTTCACCGCCGGTGCGCTCGCCCCAGAGCTGCTCGCCCGCTCGTTCGGGATGGCGTGA
>CALKJU010000001.1 GCA_937995535.1 uncultured Alphaproteobacteria bacterium | reverse complement strand
CCATGACCTCCATGCCGCGCGCGAGGCGTGCCGTGGCGTTCTGCAGATCCTTGTGGATGGCGCGGATCTCGTGCTGGCCGTCGCCGATCAGGAAGGCGGTCGGCAGGTCGGCATCGAGGCTCGCGAGGTCGTGCACGTGGTGATGGAACGGACGGTCGAGCGCCGCCGCGACCCGGGCGGCGATATCGACGTCGAGCGATTCGCCGCCGCTCGCGACGACCAGCTCGAACGGCAGGCCCTGATGCGCGAGCATGACCGCGATCAGCCGCGAATCGAACCCGCCGGTGATGTCGACGCTGACCCGCCGACCGCGCAGCGAGGTGGCGAAGTCCGCGAAGTGCCGCTCGAACTGGGCCTCCGGCGCCTCGTCCGGGAACGGCGCGAAGGACTTAGGTTCGCTCCGCGGCGCCTGACGTGGGCCCAGCACCAGCACCTCGTCGCCACGGAGCTTGCGGATGGCCGGGACGAAGGTCGCCTCGCCGGGGACGTAGCCGAGGATCAGGAACGCCGCGAGGCTCTCGGCGCGCGTGTCCGTCGCGCGGACGCCGCGGCGGCGCGCCAGGTCGAGAAAGCTCGTCGAGACCGCCCCCTCATCCCAGAACAGTTTGTGCAGCGCCAGATTGTCCGCCGCCACCTGCCACTCGTTCCGCTCGCCGTCGTGCACGAACAGGCCGAACACACCGCACGCGTCGCCCATGGCCTGAGCGAGCCGCGTGCGATGCAGCCGCGCCAGCAGCGCCGCGACGCTGGGCGCGCCGGCACGCTCCCCGGCGAGATAGAAGTGACCGCGCCAGATGACAGTAAAACGACCGTCCGACGCCGCGCGCCCCTGCGCCGCGCTCGTGATCGCCGCGGGCGGCTGGCCGGCGGTCAGCGTGATCGGTGGGAGTGCGGGAGAAATGCGCGCTTCAGTTGAGTTGGCGGCAGCCAACGATAACTTCGCGTGGCTCACAGGATCATTCTCGGCGTTCGATCCATCACCCCAATAGTACCGAAGCCTGCACAAGTCGGGTCCGCTGATCAATCGTTGTTTGAGGGAATGTCATGGGGAAGTATTCGCCGGATCGGTGAGGCGGCCGGTCGGACCGCCCCGTGCACCCGGTCAGCCAGCGGCCGCCAGCGTGGCGATGCGGTCGACGGCGGCGGCGAGACGGCGCAGGTCGGCCTCGCGCGACAGGCGGTGATCGCCGTCCTTGATCAGCTCGACGGTCACCGCGGCGCTTTCCAGGCGCGCGGCGAGGCGCAGCGCCGTCTCCCAGGGCACGTCCGGGTCCGCCTGGCCGTGCAGGAGGTGCACCGGGCAGCGGATCGGGATCGGGCCGCCGAGCAGCAGATGGCGACGGCCGTCCTCGATCAGCCGCAGGCTCACCGGCAGCGGCGGGCCGTAGGGCGAGGGCACCTCCAGGATGCCCCGGGCGCGCAGCGCCGCCCGCTGCTCTGCCGAGGCCCGCGCCCACATCTGCTCCTCGGTGAAGTCCGGGGCCGCGGCGACGCCGACGAGGCCCACCACGCGCTCCGGCCGCGCCAGCGCGGCGAGCAGCATCAGCCAGCCCCCCATGCTCGACCCGACGAGCAGCGCCGGGCCGGCGACCGCGCGGTCGAGCACCGCCAGCGTGTCCGCGCGCCAGTCGCTCAGCGCGTAGTCCTGGAATTGGCCGTCCGAGCGGCCGTGGCCGCGATAGTCGAAGCGCACGAAGCCGCGACCCTGCTGCCGGCAATGCCGCTCGAGCCACAGCGCCTTGGCGCCTTCCATGTCCGAGCGCAGTCCGGGCAGGAACAGGACGGTGGGTGCTTTCCCGGCGGTCCGGCGCAGCGCGACACGCGCGCCCTCGACCTCGATCGTCTCGACCGGCGGCTCGTCCATGGCGCACTCCTCCTCGTCAGCAGGCTAGCACCGGCCGGCGACAGTGGCGTGCTTGACAGCCGCGAGGCGCACACCGACGTTCCGGCCGCTTGATTCTCCAGCCAGCCAGGATCGCGTTCGCATGTCCGCCGCCGCGCGCCCCGTCGCCGTCACCCTGCCCGATGGCTCGGTGCGCAGCTTCGCGACGCCACCGACCGGGCTCGAGGTGGCGGCGGCGATCGGCCCCGGCCTCGCGCGACAAGCCTACCTGGTCGAGGTCGACGGCGAGATCCAGGACCTGGCGCGGCCGATCACCAAGGACGCGCGGGTGCGGATCCTCAAGACCGGCGATCCCGAGGCGCTGCCGCATCTGCGCCACGACTGCGCGCACGTCATGGCCGAGGCGGTGCAGGACCTGTTTCCCGGCACCCAGGTGACCATCGGCCCGGCGATCGAGAACGGCTTCTACTACGACTTCTACCGCGACGAGCCGTTCTCGAGCGACGATCTCGCGGCGATCGAGGCGCGCATGGCGGAGATCGTCAAGGCCGACAAGCCGTTCGTGCGCGAGGAGGTGAGCCGCGAGGAGGCGCGCCGCCGCTTCGCCGCGCAGGGTGAGCGCTTCAAGCTCGAGCTGCTCGACGCGATCCCCGAGGGCGAGCCCGTCACCCTCTACCATCAGGACGGCTGGACCGATCTCTGCCGCGGCCCGCACGGGCCCTCGACCGGCCGCATCGGCGCGTTCAAGCTGACCAAGGTCGCCGGCGCCTACTGGCGCGGCGACGCCAAGGGCCCGCAGCTCCAGCGGATCTACGGAACCGCGTTCGCCAGCCGCAAGGAGCTCGACGCCTGGCTGCACCAGCAGGCCGAAGCGGAGCGGCGCGACCATCGCCGGCTCGGCCGCGAGATGGACCTCTTCCACGTCCAGGAGGAGGCGGCCGGCTCGGTGTTCTGGCATCCGCACGGCTGGACCTTGTGGCGCGAGATCGAGAGCTATATCCGCCGGCGCCTGGGCGCTGCCGACTACCGCGAGGTGCGCAGCCCGCAGCTCATCGACCGGGTGCTCTGGGAGCGCTCCGGGCACTGGGACAAGTTCGGGCAGAACATGTTCGTGCTCGAGGCCGAGGACCGGCATCTGGCGCTGAAGCCGATGAACTGCCCGGGGCATGTGCAGATCTACAACCAGACCCAGCACAGCTACCGCGACCTGCCGCTGCGCCTGGCCGAGTTCGGCGCCTGCCACCGCAACGAGCCGTCCGGCGCCCTGCACGGGATCATGCGGGTGCGCGCGTTCACTCAGGACGACGCGCACATCTTCTGCACGCCCGAGCAGATCACCCAGGAGAGCGTCGCGTTCTGCGAACTGCTGCAGAGCGTCTACCGCGACTTCGGGTTCGAGGAGATCCAGGTCAAGTTCAGCGACCGCCCGCCGGTCCGCGCCGGCGACGACGCGGTCTGGGATCGGGCCGAGGCGGCGCTGCGGGCGGCCACCGAGGCGGCCGGGCTCGACACCGTGCTCAATCCCGGCGAGGGCGCCTTCTACGGTCCGAAGCTCGAGTTCGTCCTACGCGACGCGATCGGCCGCGACTGGCAGTGCGGCACACTGCAGGTCGACTTCGTCCTGCCCGAGCGGCTCGACGCGGTCTACATCGGCGCGGACGGCGCCAAGCACCGGCCGGTGATGCTGCACCGGGCGATCCTCGGCTCGCTGGAGCGCTTCATCGGCGTGCTGATCGAGCACTATGCCGGCCACCTGCCGCTGTGGCTGGCGCCCGTCCAGGCGGTCGTGGCGACCGTGACCAACGAGGCCGACGCTTATGCCCGCGAGGTCGCGGCGCGGCTCAGCGCCGCCGGCGTGCGCGCGGTGGCGGACACCTCGGCCGACAAGATCTCGTACAAGGTTCGCCACCATTCGCTGGCCAAGGTGCCGCTGATCCTGGCCGTGGGCGGCCGCGAGCAGACCGAGCGGACGGTCTCGTTGCGACGGCTGGGCGGCCAGGCGCAGGAAGCGCTGGCGTTGGATGTGGCCGTGGCCACGATCCGTGCCGAGGCGACGCCGCCCGACCTGCGGCGTTGAGGACGTTCCTGGCCGGGAGACGCCGGCGCGCCATTGTGATAGGTCTCATACGGCAGGGCCACCGACCGACGGGCGAAGAGCGGCGGGCTGAATGACTCACGGCGGGGATCCCGGCGAGCGCGAGCGGCTCGCGGCGCTGGAGCGCTATGCCATCCTCGACACGCCCCCCGATGAGCCGTTCGACCGTCTCGCCCGCGTCACCGCCACGCTGCTCGACACGCCGATCGCCTTCCTCACGCTCGTCGCCGCGGATCGGGTCTGGATCAAGGCTGCCCATGGCAGCGACGTGACCGAGGTCGCCCGGGAACTCTCGTTCTGCACCCATGTGGTCGGCCGGGCCGGGGTCACGGTGGTCGAGGACGCCCGCCGCGATCCGCGCTTTCGCGACAACCCGCTGGTCGCCCGCGACCCCGGGCTGCGCTTCTACGCCGGTGCGCCGCTGACCGTGCCGGGAGGTCATCGAATCGGCACGCTGTGCGCGCTCGACACGCGGCCGCGCAGGCCCAGTGCGGCACAGATCGCCGCGCTGGGCGATCTCGCCGCGCTCGCCGTCGGGGAGCTCGAGCTGCGCCGCGAGAGCGCCGAACGCGCGCGGGCCGAGGCTGCCGCCCGGGGCGAACGGCAGCGCCTCGTCGCCGTGATCGACAGCCTGCCCTTCAATCTCTGGGTGTGCGACGCCGAGGGGCGGTACGCGTTGCAGAACCGGATCGGTCGCGAACAGTGGGGCGACACGGTGGGTATGCGGCCGCAGGACCTGGCCATACCGGCCGCGCTGCGCAACGCCTGGTGCGCGAGCAATGCCCGCGCGCTGGCCGGCGAGACGGTCCGCGCCGAGACCACCCAGGAGCGCGACGGCCGGCTGATCCACATCGAGGAGGTGCTCGCGCCGATCCGCGACGCAGCCGGGACGGTGATCGGCTTCGTCGGGATCAATCTCGACATCTCCGACCGCAAGCTGGCGGAGCGCCAGCGGCTGGAGAGCGAGGCGCGGCTGCGCGCGGCGATCGAGGCGCTGCCGTTCGACTTCTGGGTCTGCGACGCCGCCGGCCGCTATGTGATGAACAACGAGACCTGCCGGCGGCGCTGGGGGTCGCATGTCGGCCAGCGGCCCGAAGAGACGACGGTCCCGGCGGAGGTGACGCGGCTCTGGGCCGAGAGCAACGCCCGCGCGCTGGCCGGTGAGACGGTCCGCTACACGGTCACCTACGGCAGCGGCGAGACGGCCCGCTCGGTCGATGCGATCCTCGCCCCGGTGCGGATCGGCGAGGAGGTCATCGGGCTGGTCGGGGTCAACATCGACGTCACCGAACACAAGCGCGCCGAGCGGCGTGTCCACCACCTCGCGCACCACGACGAGCTGACCGGCTTGGCCAACCGGCGCGGCCTCCAGCAGCGTCTCGACGAGGCGGTGGCGCGCTCGCGGCGCCGCTCCGACCTGCTCGCACTGGTCCTCATCGACCTCGACCACTTCAAGGACGTCAACGATCGACTCGGCCATGACGGGGGCGACGAAGTGCTGCGCGAGGTCGCGGCCCGGCTGCGCCGTGCCGGTCGCGCCAGCGACACGATCGCGCGCCTCGGCGGCGACGAGTTCGCCGTCCTGGCCGACGGGCTGCGCGGTCCGCTCGACGCCGATCGGATCGTCGCCCGGCTGGTCGAGGCGGCGCGCGCGCCGGTGCGTTGCGCCGGCCAGGAGGTGCACCCGACGGTGAGTGCGGGCGTGGCGCTGTTCCCATCCGACGCCGACGACGCCGCCGACCTGCTGCGCCACGCCGATCTCGCCCTCTACCGCGCCAAGGAGCTCGGACCAGGCCGCTGGCGGTTCTACGATGATCGGCTGCGGCTCCAGGTGCAGCGCCGCCGGACGCTGGAAACCGAGCTGCGCGGCGCGCTCGCCCGCTCCGAGCTGACCGTGTTCTATCAGCCGATGATCAGCCTCGCCGGCGAGGCTGAGATCGGGCTCGAGGCCCTGCTCCGCTGGCGGCATCCTGAGCGCGGTTTGCTGGCGCCGGCGGAGTTCCTGAGCGTCGCGGAGGAGACCGGGCTGGTCGTGCCGATCGGCGAACTGGTCCTGCGTCGGGCCGCGACGGACGCGCGGCGGTTCACCGAAGCCGGTGGCCGGCTCGGACGGATGGCGATCAATGTCGCCGGGCTGCAGCTCCTCAACGGTGACCTCGACGGGCTGATCGCGGCGGCGCTGCAGGACAGCGGCTTGCCGCCGCAACATCTCGAGATCGAGGTCACCGAGCGCGTGTTCCTCGGGCGTAACGCGGGTGACGCGGGCGACGCGCTGCGCCGCCTGCGCGCGCGGGGCGTCGGCATCGTCCTCGACGATTTCGGGACGGGCTATGCCTCGCTCACCCACCTGCGCCGCCTGCCGATCGACAAGCTCAAGATCGACCGCAGCTTCCTCAGCGATCTCAGCGAGCGATCGGAGAATGCGGCGATCGTCCGGACGATCATCGAGCTCGGCCGGGGGCTGGGCCTGCGGGTGATCGCCGAAGGCGTCGAGACCTCGCATCAGCTTGCTTTCCTGCGCGCGCACGGCTGCCACGAGGCGCAGGGCTATCTCATCGCGCCGCCCGCGCCCGCGGCCGAGCTACTGGCCGATCCCAGGGCACTCGCCCGCCTTGCGGCGTCCGAGTACCGCCAGCCGCGCGGAGCAGGACAAGGACCCGCGACGCTGCTATAGCGGCCTCGGAGCCTGCCCGGCCGATCCGGTGCGGGTCCTTTGGTGTCCACTGGGCGGAGGTCCGACAACCCGAATGGCGAACGCGGAAGATTTCCGGGTCAATCAAGAGATCGAGGCGCGCGAGGTCCGCTTGGTCGACGAGCGCGGCGCGCAGGTCGGCATCGTCTCCCTGCGCGAGGCGCTGATGAGGGCCGAGGATGCCGGGCTCGACCTGGTCGAGGTGGCACCGACCGCCCGCCCTCCGGTCTGCAAGATCCTCGACTATGGCAAGTTCAAGTACGAGGAGCAGAAGAAGGCCAACGCCGCCCGGAAGAAGCAGCGCATCACCGAGATCAAGGAAATCAAGATGCGCCCGAGCATCGACGACAACGACTACGGCATCAAGATGCGCAAGGTCCGCGAGTTCATCGACGAGGGCGACAAGGTCAAGGTCACCATGCGCTTTCGCGGCCGCGAGATGGCGCACCAGCATCTCGCCATGGACCTCCTGAACAAGGTCAAGGAAGAGATGGCGGACGTCGCCAAGGTCGAGCAGATGCCGAAGCTCGAGGGGCGCCAGATGGTCATGGTGATGGCGCCGCTGCGGTGAGGCCGGCGGCCCGGCCGCGGGCAGCGGCTCCGGCCACCTTCCTGCTGTTCGGCCGCGACAGCTCCGGCCGGCCGTGCGTCAAGCTCGCCGCGCCTGACGCCGCCACGTTCCTCGGCGTGGATCCCGCGACCTTGCTCGACGGCGAGGCGAACCGGCTGCTCGCGGCGGTGGTGGACGGTATGCTGCGCCGGGTCGAGCGCGGCGCCGTGGCGATGCGCCGACTGTTCCGGCTCGACGATCCGAGACGTGGCCGGCGAGTCCTGCGCTGCGCGTTGCACGGCATGCGCGACGCCGACGGCATCCCGGTGGTACTCGCCGAGCTGGATGCATGGCCGCAGCCGGACCGATCGGGTGCACGGCACCGGGCCGGCGCTGGGAGGACCCCGCCGCCAGCGCCGTCGCCGACCCCGGGTATCGTCGAGGATCTACTGCGGCTGCTGCGCATCTCCGCGATCCTGCTGGAGGAGCCGCCGCTCGAGCGGGCGCTCAAGGCGGTGGCCCTGGTGATTGCCGACGCGCCCGAGGTTCGTTCGGTGACGATCGCGGTCGAGACGCCCGAGGGGCGGCGGCTGCGCGGCTGCGGCGGCCTCGAGCTACCGCCCGATGCCGAGATCGCGGCGCGGACGATCGCCGAGCGGCGGATCGTGCACGAGCCGGGCGAGGGCGACGCGCTGTCGATCACCGCGGTGCCGATCGAGAGCGGCGGGCGGATCGTCGGCGTGCTGGAGCTGCGCAGCGCCGCGGTCCTCGCGATCGGGCCATGGCAGGACGAGGTCCTCGGCAGCTATGCCGACTATGTCGCCGCGCTGCTGACCAAGTCCCCGGTCCGACCGCGCGCGCTGCGCCGCGCCCCGCCGGCACCGGACGAGATCGACCTGTCCCGCGTCCTCACCGCCCGTCAGCAGGACGTGCTCTATACCTTCGTCGACAGCAGCCTCGCCAGCCGAGAGGTGGCCAAGGCGCTGGGGGTCGCCGAAACCACGCTCAAGGTGCACATGCGCGAGATCATGCGCCGGCTCGACGTCGACAGCCGCAGCGAGGCGGTGCGGATGGTGTTCCGCAAGGCGCCGCGCTGGCTGGCGGCGATGCGCGAACGGCGCGACGGCGGCACCGGCCCACGCCACACCGGGTCTCGAGGCGGCTGATGGCCGAAAAGCTCGACGAGGATCTGCTGCGCGGCATCGCAGCGGCACCGCCCGGTCCGGTCCCGGATGACTGGCAGCGCCTTCTGCCGCCCGATCTGGCGCCCGCCGCGCGTGCCGAGGCGGCGGCCCGGATCGCGGCGCTGCGCGCCGAACGGCCCGCCGAGCCGCCTCTGGCGGCGCGGCTGGAGGCGCTGCGGAGCCGTCTGCGCACGCTCGGCGTCGACGGCCTGATCCTGCAGCGCACCGACAGCTTCAACAGCGAATATCTGCCGGCGGCAGCCGAGCGGATGGCCTGGCTGACCGGCTTCACTGGCTCGGCCGGGGTTACCGTGGTGCTGGCCGAGCGGGCCGCGGTGTTCGTCGATGGCCGCTACACGGTGCAGGTCCGCCAGCAGGTGGACGCGACGCGGTTCGAGATCTGCCACCTCATCGACCAGCCGCCGGCGAGCTGGCTCGAGCGCCACCTGCCGGAGGGTGCCGCGCTCGGCTACGACCCGGGACTGACCAAGAAGGCCGAGCGCGAGCGGCTCACGGCCGCGGTGGCGGCGCGCGGCGGACGTCTCGTGGCGCTGCCCGAGAACCCGGTCGATTCGATCTGGACGACGCGGCCGGCGGCACCGCTCGCGCCGGTGGCCCGCCACGACGAGCGTTACGCCGGCGAGCCGGCCGCGTCGAAGCGCCAGCGGATCGCCGGCCTGCTCGCCGAGCGCGGGGTCGCGGCGCTGGCGCTCACCGCACCCGACTCGATCGCCTGGCTGCTCAACCTGCGTGGCGGCGACATCCCCTACAATCCGCTGACGTTGGCCTACGCCCTGCTGGCGCGGGACGGGACCTGCCGACTGTTCGTCGATCCACGCAAGCTGCCGCCCGACCTGGTCCTCGACAACGCGGTCGCCGTCGAGCCCGAAACGGCGTTCATGACGGCCCTCGACGGCCTCGGCGGCTGCCGGGTGCTGGTCGATCCCTCGGCGACCCATGTCGCCTTCCTCGACCGGCTCGCGGCCGCCGGCGCCGTCCTGGTCGAGGGCGACGATCCCTGCGTGCTCGCCAAGGCGCGCAAGAACCCGGTCGAGCTCGAGGGGGCGCGGGCGGCGCAACGGCGCGACGGTGCGGCGGTGGCGCGCTTCCTCGCCTGGCTCGACGCGCAACCGCACGACGGCAGCCTCACCGAGCTGGCCGCCGCGGCGCGGCTCGAGGCCTTGCGTGCCGAGGATCCGCTGGCCCGCGGCCCGAGCTTCGCCACGATCGCCGCACACGGGCCGAACGCCGCCATCCCGCACTACCACCCGTCACCGACGAGCGACCGGCCGCTGACCGCGGGCACGGTGTTCCTGATCGATTCCGGTGGGCAATATCTGGATGCCACCACGGACATCACGCGGACCGTGCCGCTGGGTGCCTGCCCAGCTGAGGTGGCGGCGCGCTTCACCCTCGTGCTCAAGGGCCACATCGCCCTCGCCACGGCGCTGTTCCCGGCCGGGACCACGGGCGCGCAGCTCGACACGCTGGCGCGCACGGCGCTCTGGCGCCACGGGCTCGACTTCGACCATGGCACCGGCCACGGCGTCGGGTCGTACCTGTGCGTCCACGAAGGCCCGGCGCGGATCGCCAAGGCCGGCACCCGAACGGCGCTCGAGCCGGGCATGATCCTCTCCAACGAGCCCGGCTACTACAAGGCCGACGCCTATGGCATCCGGATCGAGAACCTGATCGCGGTCAGCGAGGCGCCGGCACCCGCGGATGCCGAGCGGCCGCTGCTCGCCTTCGAGACGCTGACCTTGTGCCCGATCGACCGCCGGCTGATCGACCCGGCGCTGCTGACGGCCGACGAGCGGGCCTGGCTCGACGCCTACCACGCCCGCGTCCGCCGCGAGCTGGCGCCGCTCCTGGACGCCGCAACCCTCGCCTGGCTCGAGCCGATGTGCGCACCGCTCTGAGCGGGCGCAGCGCTCACCCGTTCTCGGCCAGCACCGTCCCGGCGAGGTAGAGGGAGCCGCAGATCAGGACGAGGGAGGGGCGGCCGTCGGCGGCGATGGCGGCGATCGCCTCCGATGGGCTCGCCGCGGCGCGTGCCGCCAGGCCCAGCGCCCGCGCCGCGTCGGCGAGCGCCACGGGCGGCCAGCCGTCGTGCTCGGGCCCGAGCGGCACGGCGTGCAGATCCTCGGCGACCGTGGCCAACGGGCGGAGGAAGGCGGCGGCGTCCTTGGTCGTCAGCATGCCGACGACGAGGCGCAGCGGGCGCGGGTCGGCCATGGCGCGCAGCGAGGCGGCGAGCGCCTCGCCGGCCGCAGGGTTGTGCCCGCCGTCGAGCAGCAGCGTCGAGCCGGGGGTGAGCGCCGCCGGCAGCGGACCGCGGCTGAGCCATTGTAATCGCGCCGGCCAGCGCGCCTCGCGCAGCCCGCGGGCGATGGTCGCGGCATCGAGACCCAGCTCGTGCAGCGCCTGCGCCGCCATCACCGCGAGGCCGGCATTCTCGATCTGATGGACGCCGGCCAGCGCCGGCGCCGGCCAGCGGGTCGTCGCGAGCGGCGTGCTGACCGAGATCGCGCCACGTTCCGCGCGCACCGACCAGTCGCGGCCGTGGAGCAGGAGCGGTGCCCCGACCGCCGCGGCGCGCGCGATCAGCACCTCGGCCGCCTCGGGCCGCTGCGGGCCGGCGATGGTCGCCGCGCCCGGCTTGAGGATCCCGGCCTTCTCGCCAGCGATCGCGGCGATCGTGGCCCCCAGATGCGCCTCGTGGTCCATCGAGATCGGTGAGATCAGGACCAGCCGCGGGCGCGGCACGACGTTGGTCGCGTCGAGCCGACCGCCGAGGCCGGTCTCCAGGAGCACGAGATCGGCCGGCACCTCGCCCATGGCGAGGAACGCTGCCGCCGTGGTGATCTCGAAGAAGGTGATCGGCTGGCCGGCATTGGCCCGCTCGCAGCGGGCGAGCGCATCGGCCAGCCGGTCCTCGGCGATCGGCGCGTCGTCGAGCAGGATCCGCTCGGCGAAGCGGACGAGGTGCGGGGAGATGTAGCGGTGCACGCGGCGGCCCGAGGCGCGCAGCATCGCCGCCAGCATGGCGAGCGTCGAGCCCTTGCCGTTGGTGCCGGCGATGTGGACCACCGGCGGCAGGCGCAGCTCGGGATGGCCCAGGGCCGCGAGCAGTCGCTCGATTCGGCCGAGCGAGAGGTCGATCCGCTTCGGATGCAGCGCGGTCAGGCGAGCGAGGATCGCCTCACTCGGCGGCGCCTGCATCGGCCGTCTCCGCCTGCTCGACGACCGGGGCCGCGACGACCACCGGCACGGCCCCCGCCGGGCGCGCCTCATCGGCGCGGTCGCGACGGCGCAACAGGTCGAGGAGCCGCGCCAGTGTCGCGCGCAGCTCGAAGCGGTGCACGACCGCGTCGATCATGCCGTGCTCGAGCAGGTACTCGGCGCGCTGGAAGCCGTCCGGCAGCTTCTCGCGGATCGTCTGCTCGATGACCCGCTGGCCGGCGAAGCCGATCACCGCACCCGGCTCGGCGAGGTGGATGTCGCCCAGCATGGCGAAGGACGCGGTCACCCCGCCGGTGGTCGGATCGGTGAGGATGACGATGTACGGCAGGCCGGCCTCGCGGACCTCGGTCACCGCGATGGTGGTCCGCGCCATCTGCATCAGCGACAGCGTGCCCTCCTGCATGCGCGCGCCGCCGGACGCGGTGACGACGATGAACGCCGCCTCCTGGAGCACGGCGAGGCGCGCCGCGGTGATGAACGCCTCGCCCACCGCGGCACCCATCGACCCGGCCATGAACTCGAAGTTCATCACCGCGATGACGGCCGGCAGACCGTCGATGCGGCCGTGCGCGGCCTCGACCGCGTCCTGCGCCTTGGTTCGCGCCTGCGCCTCCTTGAGCCGGTCGGTGTAGCGCTTCTGGTCCCGGAACTTGAGCGGATCGACCGCGACCTTGGGCAGCTCGATGCGCTGCCAGCTTGCGGCGTCGAACAGCGCGTTGAAGCGGAACTCCGGCCCGACGCGCATGTGGAAGCCGCATTGCGGGCAGACGCGCTGGTTGGTCTCGAGGTCGCGATGGAAGACCATGCGCTCGCAGGACGGGCATTGATGCCAGAGGTTCTCGGGCATCTCCGCGCGCTCGCGGCCGACCAGGGCGCGCAGCTTCGGCCGGACATAGCTGGTGAGCCAGTTCACCGGCCGCGGGCTCCGTGGACCGCCGCGGCGAGCGCCTGCACCTTGCCGTGCACCGCCGCGACCATGTCCGCGCCGCCGCGGGCGACGAGATCGACCAGTGCCGAGCCGACCACGGCCGCGTCGGCGTGGCGCGCGATCTCCGCCGCCTGGGCCGGCTCGCGGATGCCGAACCCGACCGCGACCGGCAGGTCGGTGTGCGGGCGGATGCGCGCCAGCGCGTCGCCGACCTGCTGCGCCACCGGCGCCGCCGCACCAGTGATCCCGGTGATCGACACGTAGTAGAGGAAGCCGCTCGCATTGCGCAGCACGACCGGCAGGCGCGCGGCGTCGGTGGTCGGCGTGGCGAGGCGGATGAACGCCAGGCCGCGCTCGCGCGCCGGCAGGCACAGCTCCTCGTCCTCCTCGGGCGGCAGGTCGACGACGATCAGGCCGTCGACCCCGGCCTCGACCGCCGCGTCGAGGAAGCGGAGCCGGCCGAAGGCGTGGATCGGATTGTAGTAGCCCATGAGGACGAAAGGCGTGTCGCCGTCGCGGGCGCGCAGGCGGCGGACCAGGTCGAGCGTCCGCGGCAAGGTCGTACCGGCCTGGAGCGCGCGCAGCGCCGCCGCCTGGATCGCCGGCCCGTCGGCCATGGGATCGGTGAACGGCATGCCGATCTCGACGAGATCGGCGCCGGCGGCCGCAAGACCGCCGAGCAGCGCCTCGGAGGTGGCGAGATCGGGATCGCCGGCGCAGAGATAGGTGACGAGCCCGGCGCGGCCCTCGGCGCGCAGACGCGCGAAGCGGGCCTCGATCCGGCCGCTCACAGCTTCACGCCCAGATGCTGCGCCACCGTGTAGATGTCCTTGTCGCCCCGTCCGCACAAGTTCATGATGATGATGTTGTCGCGCGGCAGGGTGGGTGCCAGCTTGATGACCTGGGCCAGCGCGTGCGCGGGTTCGAGCGCCGGCAGGATCCCCTCGAGCGCGGCGCAGAGCTGGAAGGCGTCGAGCGCCTCGCGGTCGGTGACCGCCTCCACCTCGATCCGCCCCACGTCCTTGAGCCAGGAGTGCTCGGGACCGATGCCCGGATAGTCGAGCCCGGCCGAGATCGAGTGCGGCTCGATCACCTGGCCGTCGTCGTCCTGCAGGAGGTAGGAGCGCGAGCCGTGCAGCACGCCCGGCCGGCCGGCACTCATCGCCGCCGCGTGGCGGCCGGTCGCGATCCCGTCGCCGGCGGCCTCGACCGCGACGATCCGCACCTCGCGGTCGTCGAGGAACGGGTGGAACAGGCCCATGGCGTTGGAGCCGCCGCCGACGGCGGCGACCAGCAGGTCGGGCAGCCGGCCCTCCTTCTCCAGGATCTGCGCCTTCGCCTCGTGGCCGATCACCGCCTGGAAGTCGCGGACCATGGCCGGATAGGGGTGCGGTCCGGCGACGCTGCCGATGATGTAGAAAGTGTCGTGGACGTTGGTGACCCAGTCGCGCAGCGCCTCGTTCATCGCGTCCTTGAGTGTGCGCGAGCCGGAGGAAACCGGACGGACCTCGGCGCCGAGCAGGCGCATGCGGAAGACGTTCGGCTGCTGCCGCGCGATGTCGACCTCGCCCATGTAGATCACGCAGGGCAGGCCGAAGCGGGCGGCCACGGTGGCGGTCGCCACACCGTGCTGGCCGGCCCCGGTCTCGGCGATGATCCGGGTCTTGCCCATGCGCCGGGCCAGCATGATCTGGCCGATGCAGTTGTTGATCTTGTGCGCGCCGGTGTGGTTCAGCTCGTCGCGCTTGAGGTAGATCTTGGCGCCGCGCAGGTGGTCGGTCAGCCGCTCGGCCAGGTAGAGCGGGCTCGGGCGGCCGACATAGTCCTTCAGCCAGACGTCGAGCTCGGCCAGGAACGCGGGATCGCGGCGGGCCTGGTTATAGGCGCGCTCGAGTTCCAGGATCAGGGGCATCAGGGTCTCGGCGACGAAGCGGCCGCCATAGATGCCGAAATGGCCGCGCTCGTCCGGCCCGGCGCGGTAGCTGTTGATCAGGCTCATCTCGCTCACTGGTCGGCTCGGGTCTCGCGCAGCCTCGCCGCCATCTCGAGGAAGGCGCGGATCTTCAGGGGGTCCTTTACGCCCGGTGCGGACTCGACACCGGACGACACGTCGTAGATGTCGGCCGCCGTGGCGGCGACCGCGGCGGCGAGATTACCGGCCTCGAGCCCGCCGGCCAGCGCCCAAGGTCGCGGGCAACGGAAGCCGCGCGCCAACTCCCAGTCGAAGCTCAGTCCGTTGCCGCCGGGAAGCACGGCACCCTGCGGCGGCTTGGCGTCGAGCATGATCAGATCGGCCGCCTCGGCGTAGACCCCGACCTCGGCGAGGTCGGCAGCGTCGCGCACGCGCAGGGCCTTCATCACCCGGCAGCCGGTACGCTCGCGGATCGCCACCACGCGCTCCGGTGTCTCCGCGCCGTGGAGCTGCAACAGGTCGAGCGAGACGTGGGCGAGCAGGCCGTCCAGCGTGCGGTCGTCGGGGTCGACCAGCACGCCCACGGTGCCGACCCGGTCCGGCACCGAGGTGGCGAGCTCGGCCGCGGCGAACAGATCGATGGCCCGTGGCGAAGGCGGATAGAAGATGAAGCCGACGAGGTCGGCGCCATGCGCGACCGCGCAGTTGAGCGCCGTCGCGTCGCGGATGCCGCAGATCTTGATGTGGAACTGCGCCATGTCAGGCGGCCCGCGGCAGGCCGGCGAGGAGCGCGATCGCGGCGGCGCGGGGATCGGCGGCGGCGGTGATCGGCCGGCCGACCACCAGGAGGTCCGCGCCGAGCGCCAGCGCATCGGCCGCCGGCATGGTGCGCTGCTGGTCGCCCCTGGCGTCGCCGGCACCGCGGATGCCGGGCACGACGAGCCTCAGCGCGGCACCGAATCGCCGCCGCAGCGGGGCGATCTCGTGCGGCGAGCAGATCACCCCGTCGAGCCCGCAAGCGGCGCACAGCTCGGCCATGCGCAGGACATGCTGCTCGGGCGGGCCGGCGATTCCGGTGGCCGCGAGGTCGGCCGGCCCGAGGCTGGTCAGCAGCGTCACGCCGAGCAGCCAGGGCCGCTCAGGACCGGCAGCCTCGACCGCGGCACGGAGCATGGCCGCCCCGCCGGCGGCGTGGAGCGTCAGCATCGCCGGGCGCAGGGTGCAGGCGGCGCGCACCGCGCCGGCCACCGTGTTCGGGATGTCGTGCAGCTTGAGGTCGAGAAAGACCGGCAGGCCCTGGGCGACGATCGCACGCACCCCGTCCGGGCCGGTGGCCGTGAACAGCTCGAGGCCGACCTTGAGCCCGCCGACGGCGCCCTCGAGCGCGCGGGCGAGCGCCAGAGCGCCCGGCAGGTCGGGCCGATCGATGGCGCAGAAGATCGGGTTCGCGAAGGGCGAAGGCGTCGGCATCGTCCAGTCTCGAGGCGGCGGCGGCTTATAGCAGCCGCCCCGAGGCGCTGCAAAAGCGCCGGGCCGCTCAGGCGTCGAGCCGCGCGACCACGAGGCGGGCGGCCACCAGATCCTCGAGCGCGTAGCCGACCGACTTGAAGACCGTCACGGCCGCGGGCCCGCTCCGGCCGGGGGCGGAGCCGCGGACCAACTCGGCCAGTTCGGCGCGGATCGCCGCCGGATCGAGCGCGCCCGCGGCAATGGCGAGGAGGATGTCGCCGGCCTCGGCCAGCGCGCCGGCCCGCGTGTCGACGAACAGCTCGGCACGGCGCATCAGCGCGTCGTCGCTCTCGCGCATCTCCGAGGTGAAGGCGCCGACGAGGTCGACGTGGGTCCCGGGGCGCAGGAGGTCACCCTGGACCAGCGGCGTCCGGCTCATCGTGGCGCAGCTGACGATGTCGGCCCAGGCGAGGGCAGCGGCGAGATCGGTCGTGACCTCGGCCGGGAGGCCCTCGCTGGCCAGCTCCGCGACCACCGCCTCGGCCCGCGCCGTCGTCCGGTTCCAGATCCGGATCGCGGTCAGCGCGAAGCAGGCCGCGTGGGCGCGAGCCAGGTGCGGGCCGAGCGCTCCGGCGCCGACCACGAGCAGCCGCGCCGCCTCGGGCCGGGCGAGCAGCCGCGCCGCCAACGCCGAGGTCGCGGCGGTGCGGCGCAGGGTCAGCGAAGCACCGTCGAGGAGCGCCTGCGGCGTGCCGGTCGGGCCATCGAACAGCAGGTACAGGCCCTGCACCGAGGGCAGGCCGCGCCGCTCGTTGCCGGCGCAGATATGCACCAGCTTGACGCCCGTGGCGGCGCCGGGCTGCCAGGCCGGCATCAGGAGCAGCACGGCGGGGTCGGCACCGGGCCGCGGCACGGTGTGATGGTGGCGGGTCGGGACCTCCGCGCCCTGCGCGAAGCCCTCGCGCAAGGCCTCGATCAGCACCGGGTAGGGTAGCGCCGCGTGGACCGCGGCCGCGTCGACGACGCGCAGCAACGGCGGCGGCTCAGGCGGCCTTGGCGGGTGGCAGGGCGAGACTGCGGTTGCGCCGCGCCTCGGCGGCGGCGCGCTCCTCGGCGAGCCGGCGCTGCTGCGCCTCGTAGCGATAGCCGCTGACCTCGTCGCGCAGGCGGCGGAGCGCGACGCGGCTGCGATGGCCGGACAGCCACATCGCGGCGGCGCCCAGCGCGACGCCGATGATCAGCGCCGCGAGGACCACGTACCAGAGGGGCACGACCTGAGAGAAGGGCAGCGGCCAGTAGCTGACCTCGACCGGCCCCCGGTTGCCGATCGCGAACACCATCACCACGAGCAGGCCGACGAGGCTCAGCAGCGTCCGCACGATCTTGCGCATCGGGCTCCCTTCCGGCGACGGTCCGACGGCCGCCGCGTCACTCCGTCATGTTCAGCCGGAGCCGCAGCTCCTTGCCGGTCTTGAAATAGGGGACGACCTTGTCGGGCACGCGCACCTCGTCGCCGGTGCGCGGGTTGCGGCCGAGCCGGGCGTCACGGTCGCGCACCGAGAAGGCACCGAAGCCGCGCAGCTCGACCCGGTCGCCGCGGGCCAGCGCCGCGCTGATCTCCTCGAACACCGTCGCCACGATCTTCTCGATGTCGCGGATGTAGAGATGCCGGTTCGCCTCGGCGAGACGCCTGATGAGGTCCGACTTGGTCATGCCATTTCCGCCCGGGCGCGCCGCCGCCCCGCCGGTCGGCAGCGTGCCAAACGGCCGGCGGGGGGTCAAGGAACTGGCCGCGCCGCCTACAACGACTTCGGCGCCTTCAGCGAAGCCATGACATACCCCATGAACACGCGGCGGAACTCGTCCAGGCTGCGCGGCGTGAGACCGAAGCGGACAACGACCAGGTTGCGGCTGCGGACGACGACCAGGAGCGTCTCGCGCAGCCCGCTGGTCAGGACGGCGTCGCCCGGCACGCTCTCGCCGAGCAGCTCGCCGGTGAGGTTGTTCCACCAGGTCATGCCCGCCACGCGCGGCCCATAGGGCCAGCCGGTGCCGCCGTAGGTGAGGTCGCCGCAACCGCAGCCATATTGCAGGGCCCGAATCCGCTCGCGGCTGACGATGACCTCCTGCCCGGCGCCGCGGTCCCACCGGCCGTGGTGCAACATCAGGTAACCGATCCGAGCGAGGTCGCGCGGCGTCGAACCGGCCGTCGACGAGGCGCGGGTGAAGCCCGCCGTGTTGTTCCACCGGAAGTTGCCGGCGCCGATCGGCGCAGCGACCAACTGGTTGAAGGAGTCGCCGAGCAGCATTCCCGTCGCACGCTGGATCGCGATGCTCATCAGGTCGATGCCCGCCGAGGTGTACGACCAGACCGTGTAGGGCGGGTGCAACACCGGCAGGCTCATCATGATGTTATAATAGTCGGCGATGCCCGGAACGTCGTGCGCCTCGAGCCCGGAAGTGTGCGTCAGGAAGTGCCGGATGCGGATCGCCTTCTTGGCGCTGTCGGGATCGCCGGCGAGCCATTGCTCGGGCAGGAGCTCGTGCGCCGGGGTGTCGAGGTCGAGCGCCACGCCCAGGCTGCCGGCCTCCGACATGTCGATGAGCTTCATCACGGTCAACCCGGCCAGGCCTTTCGACACCGAGGCCAGCGTGTACTGCGACTGGCTGCCCCAGTCGCCGACGACATAGCCGTTGCGGATCACCAGCACGCTGGTGTTCGCGGTGCCGAAGCTCGCGCTGTAATCGCGGGCGAGCTTGAGCTTGTCCCAGTCGACGCCGCCGCGCTCGAGGACCGCCGCCTTCTGCGCCTCGGTGGGCTCCGCGTCGCGCGGCACCAACGAGCGCCAGCCGCCAGCGGAGTTCCGGGGTGGGAAATAGGGTTGAGCGAGGTCGCTGGCCCGCACCCAGCCGTCAATGACCCGGTCCCGCTCGAGGCCGTCGAAGTCCAGTCGCCACATGACGGAGTCGCCCTCGCCGACCGGTCCGTCGACGATCGTGGCGAGGCGACCGATCGGGTACCAGCGGACGACCTTCGCCGTGGGCCTGGGCTGGGCTCGGACGGCGGTGCGCGTCGCGGTGACGACGCGCTGCTCGAGCGCCAAGTCGTCGGCGAGCGGCTCGCTGCTGGGTAGCCCCGTCGTTACCCCGAGCCACAAGACGCACGCCGCCAGTCCGCGGCGCACCCTTCGACGCACCGTGCTCATCGCTCGTCCCCTCCCTCGGCCGTGACAGGTGTTCATCGCGCCGTCGGCCGCACCAGGGCGGCCATCACGCGGCGCATGAACTCGCGGCGGAACTCGTCGAGGCTGCGGGGCTCCAGCCCGAAGCGGACGACGACCAGGTTGCGGCTGCGGACGACGACCAGGAGCGTCTCGCGCAGCCCGGCGGTCAGCACGGCGTCGCCCGGCACGCTCTCTCCGAGCAGCTCGCCCGTCGAGTTGTTCCACCAGGTCATGCCGGCGACGCGCGGGCCGTAGGACCAGCCGGTGCCGCCATAGGCGAGCCGCTGGCAGCGGCAGCCGAACTGCAGGTCGCGGATCCGCTGGTCGGAGACGACGACCCGCTGCCCGGACCCGCGATCCCAGCGACCGCGATGGAGCATCAGGTACCCGACCCGGGCGAGGTCGCGCGGCGTGGTCTGCGCGGTGCCCGACGCACGCGTGAATCCCGCCGTGTTGTTCCAGCGGAACTCGCCGGCGCCGATGGGCGCGGCGAGGAACTGGTTGAAGGCATCGCCAAGCCGCAGCCCGGAGGCGCGCTGCATGGCGATGCTCATCAGGTCGATGCCCGCCGAGCTGTAGGACCAGACCTGCGACGGCGGGTGCAGCACCGGCAGGCCCATGATGAGATTGTAATAATCCGGAGCGCCCGGCGTGTCGTGCGGCTCGAGGCCGGACGTGTGCGTCATGAAGTTGCGAAACGTGATGAGGCGCTTGCGCGGATCGCTCGCCGCCCAGCTCGCAGGCAGCAGCTCGTGCACCGGGGTGTCGAGGCCGAACCGCACCGGCAGCCGCCCGGCGTCGGCGAGGTCGAGAAGCTTCATCACCGTCAGCCCGGCCAGCCCCTTCGACACCGAGGCCACCGTGTAGGGCGCTTGGCTGCCCCAGTCGCCGACCACGTACCCGTTGCGGATCACCAGCACGCTGGTGTTCGCGGTGCCGAAGCTCGCGCTGTAATCGCGGGCGAGCTTGAGCCTGTCCCAGTCGACGCCGCCGCGGGCCAGAAGTTCGGCCTTCTGCGCTGCCGTGGGCTCGCGGTCGCGTGGAACCAAGGACGGCCAGCCGCCCTGGGCGTCGGGCGGTGGGAAGGACGGCAGGCCGAGCTCGCGCGCCCGCACCCAGCCGTCGACGATCCCCTGCTTGACGAGACCGTCGAAGTCGACCTGCCAGAACACCGCGCCACCCGAGCGGGCCGGCCCGCCGACGATCGTCCCGAGCCGGCCGATCGGGTACCGGGCACGGATCTGGGCGGTGGGGACCGCCTGGGCGCGGACGGTCGCCTCCGCCACCGTGACGACCCGCTGGCCGACGCCGAGGGTGTCGGCAGGGGCCGCGCGCGCCGCGACCAGCGCGAGGAGCACGAGCCCGCCTCTCAAGGCCGAGCGCAGCAAGTGCGCGGACCGCCACCATGTACGCACCGACGACACCTCCCCGTCCGAACTGCGGCAGATCAGAAGGCCGTCGGTTTGACCAGCGCGGCCATCACCCGCCCCATCAGCTCACGGCGAAACTCGGGCAGCGACTTCGGCTCCGGGCCGAAGCGCACGACGATCAAGTTGCGGCTCGGGACGACGACCAGCAGCGTCTCGCGATAACCGTGCGCGTAGAACGCGTCGCGCGGCACCGCCGGGCCCAGCGCTTCGCCGGTCCGGTTCGACCACCAGAGCTGGCCGTAATGCTCGGGCGCCGTCACCGGAAGCAGGAAAGGCGAGCCCTCGGTGGGCTCGTAGATCGCCGAGGCGCACCCGCAGTCCTCGCGCAACGCGCGCAGCCGCTCCGGGACGACGAGTGACCGCTGCGCGCCAGCGGCGGGCCAGCGCCCGTCCATCAGCATGAGATAGCCGACGCGGGCGAGGTCGCGGGGCGTGGTCCGTGCGCGGCTCGAGGCGCCGGTGTAGGGGCCGATGGTTCCCCAGGTGAACGGTGCGGCGCCGATCGGCGCCGCGATCTCCTGGTTGAAGGTGGTCGCGAGCCGGGTGCCCGAGGCGGCCTGCGCGGCGATCGCGAGCAGATCCACCGGCGCCGAGGCATAGGCCCACCGCTCCCCCGGGACGTTCTGCAGCGGCAGCGCCAGCATCAAGGCCAGATAGTCGGCGGCGCCCGGCTGGTCGTGCGGCTGCAGCCCCGAGGTCATCGTCATCAAATGCCGGATCCGGATCGCCTTCTTGCCCTCCGCCGCGGCGGTCCACGCCTCCGGGAGCAGCTCGAAGGCCGGCGTGTCAGGACCGAAGGAGCGCGCGAGCCGCCCCTCATCGGCCATGTCGAACAGCCTGGCGACGGCGACGCCGGCCAGGGACTTGGACACCGAGGCAACGCCATAGGCCGCGCGGCTGCCCCACTCGCCGGCGACATAGCCGTTGCGTAGCACCAGCAGCACCGACGCTGTGGTGAAGCTCCGGCTGTAGGCGTTGGCCGCCTTGAGCTTGTCCCAGTCGATGCCGGCCTTGGCGCGGATCGTCGCCTTCTGCGCGCTGCTCGGCGTCTTGCCGTAGGGGACCAGCGAACGCCAACCGCCCTGCGTCTCGGGCGGCGGGAAATAGGGCGCGGCGAGGCTCGCCTCCGGCACCCACCCGTCGGCCCCGCCCTCGAAATCCACCGACCACCAGCGCGAGCCGCTGGTCGTCGCCGGGCCGGCAACCACCAGGCCGAGCTTGCTCACCGGGTGGCGGCCGACCACCGCGGCCGACGCCGCCGGCGCAGCGCGAACTTCGACGGCGACGCGGGTGACGATCCGGTTACCGAGATCGGGATCCGCCGCAGCACCTCGCGCGAAGGCCGCAAGCAGCAGGCCAACGGCGCATAAAAGGCATCGGACGTGGTGCCAATAAGTCGCATGGCGGCGCTGCTCAGGGCCGAGCATCGGGCGTTTCTCCCTGGAACCCGCCGCAGCCATAGAACGACAACGACTATCGATGGTCACGCTTTACCGCGCGCGACACATCCCTGTACCGCGTCGACTGCCGCCGCGGCGTCACCGAATTGTCTTCTGCACGATCCGACTACGGGCGGATTACCGTCACCCTTCTGGGAGTAGCGGTACTCGCATCCGAGCGCAACCCCCGATCATGACCGGGCGTCGCCGGCCGATACCGGCCGGTCAGAACGCCGTCGGGGTGACCAGCGCCGCCATCACGCGCGCCATGAACTGCCGGCGGAAGTCGGGCATCGCCTCGGGTGCCGAGCCGAAGCGGACGACGACGAGATTCAGACTCGGCACGACGACCAGCAGCTTCTCGCGATAGCCGTGCGCGTAATAGGCGTCCCGCGGGACCGAGTTGCCGAGCGCCTCGCCGGTCCGGTTCGACCACCAGAGCCGGCCATACTGCCGCGGCGAGGTCACCGGCACGAGGAACGGCGAGCCGGGTGTCTGCTGGTAGACCGCCGAGGCGCACTGGCAGTCGTTGCGCAGCGCACGGACATGCTGCTGCGGGACCAGCACCGTCTGTTCGGTGCTCGTGCCCCAGCGCCCGTCCATCAGCATGAGATAGCCGATCCGGGCGAGATCGCGGGGCGTTGTCCGCGCGCGGCTCGAGGCGCCGGTGTGCGGGCCGAAATTGCCCCAGGTGAACGGCACCGCGCCGATCTTCGTCGCGATCTCGCGGTTGAAGACGGTGGCCAGGGTCGTCCCCGCGGCGCGCTCGGCGGCGATCCCGAGCAGGTCGACCGGCGCCGAGGCATAGGCCCAGCGTTCCCCCGGCGACGCCTCCGCGGGCAGGCGCAGGATCAGCGAGAGATAATCGGAGGCACCGGGCTGGTCGTGCGGCCGCAAGCCGGAGGTCATCGTCATCAGGTGCCGGATGCGGATGCTGGTCTTGGCCGGCGCGCCGGCGGTCCAGACCGCCGGGAGGAGCGTGTGCGCTGCGACGTCCGGCCCAATGCGCTGCGGCAGCCGGCCGCGGTCGGACATCTCGAACAGCTTGGCGACGGCGAGCCCGGTGAGGGACTTGGACACTGAGGCGACTCCGGCGGCGGCGCGGCTGCCCCACTCACCGGCAACGTGCCCGTTGCGGATCACCAGGACGGCCGAGTCGCTGGCGAATCCGCGACTGTAGTCGCTGGCCGCCTTGAGGCGGTCCCAGTCGACGCCGGCGCGAGCGCGCAGCGTGGCCTTCTGCGCCGCACTCGGCGTGCCGTTGTAGGGGGTCAGCGAGCGCCAGCCGCCGCGCGCCTCGGCCGGGGGGAAGTAGGGCTGCGCGAGCTGTGTCCCGGGCACCCAGCCGTCCGCGCCGCCCTCGAAGTCGACCCGCCACCAGCGGACACCGGAGACGGTGGCCGGGCCTTCGATCACCTGGCCCAACTTGCCCGGTGGCTGTCGCCCGACGAGCGTCGCGCTCGTGCCCGCCCGCGCCCGCACCGGAACCTCGGCATTCGCTGTGACCCGCTGGCCCAGCCCCGCCGCCAGCGCCGTGCCGAGAGGCGATCCACACACGACGAACAAGATCAGCACGGCGGTCGGCCATACCGACCGCTTCACATGACAACGCCTCACCAATCCTACCCCTTCGTCTGGCGACAACATCTGCCGGTCGCCGCCGAACGGACGGCTCGACGACCACCAACCAAAATCCGTGCCGACCTGCCCGAAGGCGGCACGCGAACGTCAGCCGGGAGAACCTCCGCGCCGGCTCCAAGGCTCGCTCCCGACCATGGGCATGCTCACCATCGCGGCATAGCCGGGTCACATCGCCGCAACCAAGGTTCGAGACGGCACGCGAGCCGATTTAATCCGCGGCGCGCGACGAGACCGGCTGGCTGCGCCGCAGTCAGCCGTGTTCCGGCAGCGCCGCCACGCGGCGGGACAGGTCCGCCGGCAGCGGCTATGGTCCCGTCGGGAGGGTCCAGAACATGCATTTCCCCCGACGCGCCAAGGTGCTGCTGGCCGCCCTGATGATCAGCCTGCGGCTCGTCGGGACGGCCCTCGCGGCCGCTCCGGCGTCCCTTGCGGGTTCCTGGCGTGGGGCCATCATCGGCAGCGCGGACGGCGCCGAGGTGACGTTCTCGGTCCGGCCGAGCCGGGACAGGCTGACGGTTGTGGTGAGCCTGCCGTCCGCCGCGCCGCGCACGGTCGAGCTGATGCCCGGCGACGTTCCCGGGATCCTCGTGCCCGCGCGCGGCGGGATGTTCAGCCTGTTCGGCGGCAAGGACCGTCCCGACCCGCTGCAGGGCGCGCCGCTTGCCTGGGGCCGCGCCGCCGGCGAGACGCTGACCCTCTATCGCCTGCAGATCGCGCGCGACGGCACCTACACCCTCGAGCAGCTCGTCGCCACGCGTACCGCCGACGGTGTCGCGCTGGTCGTGACGACCCGGCGCAGCGGCAGCGAGCCGGAGGAGATCGCCGCCGAGCTGAGGGCCGGGTCATGACCGCGCGGGTGGCGGTGGGGCCGCTCCTCCTGGCGGTGCTGCTCGTTCTGTCGGACCCGGCATGGTCGGAGACGGCGGCTCTCGAGCGCTATTTCGGCGCCTATGTCGGCCGCGCGGTGGAGCAGGACGGTGACGGCGCGGTCCGCGAGGAGCGCGACATCGACATCGTCATCTCGCCCTACAAGCGCGGCGGCTTCCAGATCGAGTGGGTGAACGTGACGCTGGTGAACGGTCGCCGCGACGTTCCGGGCGTTCGCCGTCGCCTGTCGGAATCGTTGTTCGTCCCAGCGAGCGACGCCGAATTCTACGTCGCCGCCCCGGAGTTCAACCCGTTCCGGGTGCGCGAGGACGTCACCGCGCTCGGCGGCGACGCCGTCCGCTGGGCCGCGCTCGATGCCGAAGGGCTGCACGTCTACGCCTTCGTGATCCTCGAGGACGGCCGCTACGAGATGGCGACCTACACGCGGCGCCTGACCGAGACCGGGCTGGCCCTCGAGTTCGAGCGGGTGCTCGACGGCAAGGTGGTGCGCCGGATGGTCGGCCACGCAGTGCGCGCCGACTGATGGGCGCGGCGATCCGCCACGAACTGTCCCGGCGCGCCCTCCTCGGGCTCGCGACCGGGTTCGCTGCGGGCGCGCGGGCCGCGGAGCCGGCCCGCTTCCTGCGCATCGGCACCGGCAGTGTCAGCGGCACCTACTACCCGATCGGCCAGCTGGTCGCGGAGATCATCAGCAACCCGCCGGGATCGCGACCGTGTGAGCGGGGCGGCGACTGCGGCGTGCCGGGGCTGGTCGCGGTCGTCCAGTCCTCGGACGGCTCGATCGCCAACATTCGCGCCATCGAGAGCGGTGAGGTGGAGAGCGGCTTCGCCCAGAGCGACACGACCTTCGCCGCCTGGACCGGGGTCGGGCCGTTCGCCGACGCCGCGGCGCGGCGCATCCGCGCCTTCGCCAATCTCTATCCGGAGAGCGTCCATCTGGTGGCCCGCGCGGGTGCGGGGATCGCCACGGTGCGCGACCTCGTCGGGCGAACGGTGTCGCTCGACCGGGATGGCTCGGGGACGCAGGCCGACGCGCTGCTGATCCTCGATGCCTTCGGCATCGACGAGACGATGATCCAGGTCGAGCGGCTCGGCGCCGCCGACGCGATCGACAGCCTCGCCGCCGGCGCCATCGACGCCTTCTTCGTGATCGCCGGCTGGCCCGCCGCAGGCGTGGCCGAGCTCGCCGACGCCGGGCTGATCGTGCTCGTGCCGGTGGTCGGGCCGGAGGTCGAGGCGCTGCTCGAGCGCAACCCGTTCTTCGCCTTGGATCGGATCCCCGCCGGCGTCTATCGGGACCTGCCGTCGGTCGAGACGGTCAGCGTCGGCGCGCAATGGCTGGTCGCCGCCGAGCTCGAGGAGTCGCTGGTCTACGACATCGCGGTCGCCTTCTGGCGGCCGGAGGCGCGCGCGATCCTCGACGACGGTCATCCCAAGGGTCGCTCGATCCGTCTCGAGACCGCGCTCGACGGCGTGGCGATTCCCCTGCACCCCGGTGCCGCGCGTTTCTATCGGGAGGCGGGCCTGCTGCCTTGAGCCCGAGGCCGGCGATCGTCGCCCGTGACCTCACCAAGCGCTTCGGTGCGGTCGAGGCCGTGGCCGGGCTGAGCTTCGTCGTGCCGCCGGGCAGCACGACGGCGCTGCTCGGGGCCAACGGCGCGGGCAAGACGACCACGCTCGCCATGCTGCTCGGACTGCTCGCCCCGAGCGCCGGCGCGATCGAGGTGCTCGGTGCACGGATGCCGGACGAGCGCTACCGCGCCCTTGCCCGGATCAATTTCTCCAGCCCCTATGTCGACCTGCCACTGCGCCTCACCGTGCGGCAGAACCTGCTCGTGCACGCCGGCCTCTACGGAGTGCCGCGGCCGGCCGAGCGGATCGCGCGGCTGGCCGCGGAGCTGGATCTGGCGCCGTTCCTCGACCGCCCGACCGGGCGTCTGTCGGCAGGGCAGAAGACCCGCGTGGCGCTGGCCAAGGCGCTCGTCAACGAGCCCGAGCTGCTGCTCCTCGACGAGCCGACCGCCTCGCTCGACCCGGACACCGCCGACCAGCTCCGCGGCTGGCTCGAGCGCTACCGCGCGGCGCGCGGCGCGACCATCCTGCTGGCCTCGCACAACATGGCCGAGGTCGAGCGTCTCGCCGACCATGTCTTGATGCTCAAGCGCGGGCGGCTGGTCGACGAGGGCAGCCCGGCCGGGCTGATCGCCCGGTACGGCCGCAACGATCTCGAGGAGGTGTTCCTGGAGATCGCCCGGCGCCCGGCCGAGGTGCCGGGATGAGCGGCTCGCTGCGCCGCATCCATGCCGTCGTCATGCGCCATGTCTACGTGCTGCGCAGCTCCGTCCCGCGCCTGCTCGAGCTGGTCTACTGGCCGACCGTGCAGATGGTCCTGTGGGGGATGATCACCAAGTTCGTGGCCACGGAGAGTTCGCTGGTCGCCACCGCCGGCGGGCTGTTCCTCGCCGCGGTTCTGCTGTGGGACACGCTGTTCCGCTGCCAGCTCGGCGTCTCGCTGACTTTCCTCGAGGAAATGTGGTCGCGCCATCTGGGCCACCTGTTCATCAGCCCGCTCCGTCCGCACGAGCTGGTGCTGGGGATGTACCTGGTCAGCCTGATCCGCACCCTGATCGGCGTCGGCGGCGCCGCGCTGCTCGCGATCCCGCTGTTCGACTTCTGGATCGGCGCCGCGCTCGGCCCGGCGCTGGTCGCCTTCTTCGCGGCGATGGTGGTGTTCGGCTGGGCGATGGGGCTGATGATCGCGGCGATGGTGCTGCGCCTCGGCCTCGCCGCCGAGAGCCTCGCCTGGGGCTTCGTGTTCCTCCTGCAGCCGCTGAGCGGCGTGTTCTACCCGGTGGCGACGCTGCCGGGCTTCCTCCAGCCGCTGGCCTGGATGCTGCCCTCGGCCTGGGTCTTCGAGGGCATGCGCGAGGTTCTGCTCGAAGGCCGGTTCGACGCCGGGCTGCTCGCCGGCGCGTTCCTCGCCAACCTGGTCTGGCTTGCCGTCGCGGCGGTCGTGTTCGTCGTCCTGTTCCGCCAGGCGCGCGACCGCGGCCTCTTGCTCCAGGTCGGCGAGTAGCTCAAGCGCGCAGCACGATGCCGCTGAGCTGCAGGCCGAAGCGCGCCTCCCGGCGCAGGGTCGTGCGGCGGAAGCTGAAGAAGCGTTCGCCGTCGGCGCAGGTGTCGACGGCCAACGCCGTGACCTGCCCGACGCCGGCGCGGCGCAGCCGGCCGCGGACGAAGCCCGGCAGGTCGAAGCGCCAGCGGTCGCTGCCGGCGACGGCGGCGAACAGGGCGGCGCTGCCGGCCTCGGTCGCGACGAACCGGTCGCGGAACTCCGGGCCGACCTCGTAGGACGCCTGCGCGATGCACGGGCCGATGGCGGCACGTAGCCGCGCCGGCGCGGCGCCGAGGCCGCACATCGCCGTGACCGTCGTCTCGAGCACGCCGTCGAGCGCGCCCCGCCAGCCGGCGTGGACCGCGCCGATCACACCCGCGGCCGGATCGGCCAGCAGGACCGGCGCACAGTCGGCGGTGACGACGCCGAGCATGATGCCGGGCCGTGTGGTGACCAAGGCGTCGGCCTCGGGCGCCGCCTCGGGCGGCCAGGGTTCCTCGACCACGCGGCAAACGGTGCCGTGGACCTGGTAGCCAGTGACGAGCGCGTCGACGCCGACCCCGAGGGCCTGCGCGCAGCGGGTCCGGTTCTCGCGCACGCGGTCCGTTTCGTCGCCGCTGCGCCAGCCGACGTTGAGCGACGCCCACACGCCCTCGCTGACCCCGCCGCGGCGCGTGAAGAAGGCGTGCCCGAGGCGCGGAACGGCCGCCAGTTCGGGCGCCTCGAGCCTCATGCCGCGAACCGCTCCGCCCTGTCGAAGCCCGGTGGCGGTGCGCCGTCGCCGGTCAGCGCCAGGACGAGGAACAGCCGGCCCATGCGCGCCGGGTCGATCAGCCGGGCGAGACCCTCGCGCAGGCGCGGGGCCGCCTCGGGCCGCGCGGCGCAGAGCCGCTCCAGGCGGACCTCGGCACCCAGCCGGGTCAGCAGCTCGCCCTGCGGGAGCGGCCCCCAGGCGAACGCGCCCGCGGCGCGCGCCGCCAGAGCGAGTTCGCCGAACGCCACGTGCGCCGACAGATCGACCTCGCCGGGCGTGTCCAGCGGGTCGGCGCGGCCGTGGCCGCGCACCGCCTGCAGGCTCGGGCCGTCGAGGCGCATCGCCCCGTAGTCGACGAACAGGGCGAGGCCGCCGTCGGCGACGAGGCGGCGGGCGATCGTCGTCACCAGCGCCTCGCGCGCGGGCGACAACTCGACGATCCGCCCGAGGGGCGCGCCGCCATGCCGTCGCAGCAGCTCGGCGGCATAGGGCGAGACGCCGGGTGCGAGCACGAAGGCCAGCCGGCCGCCGGCGTCGAGCGTGACCAGCCGCTCGCGCCAGCCCTCGCGGGTGCGCTCGAACTGTCGCACCGGCAGGGCGTCGAGCAGCTCGTTGGCGACCAGCAGCAGCGGTATCCCGGCCGGCACGTCGGCGAGATCGTCGTGCCAGCAGGCGCCGGTGCCGGCGAGGCGCTCGGCCTGCAGCGCGCGCAGCCGCGCGCTGGTCTCGACGAGGTGCAGGCGGACGGCGCCATGGAAGCCTGCGACGTGGCGCGTCGCACGCCACGCATCGGCCATGAGCGTCCCGCGACCGGGCCCGAGCTCGACCAGCGCCACCGGATCGGGCCGGCCCAGCTCCAGCCAGCGCTGGGCGAGGCAGAGGCCGATCAGCTCGCCGAACACCTGGCTCAGCTCCGGCGCGGTGACGAAGTCGCCCGCCGCGCCGAACGGCTCGCGGGTCGCGTAGTAGCCGAGCGTCGGATGGCCGAGCGCGAGCTGCATGTAGGTCGCGACGTCGAGCGGACCGCGCTCGTGGATCAGTCGCGCGATCAGTTCGCCGAGGCTCACGGCCGCGCCGCCGCGCGGGCGCTGTCGCGGGCGCGCAGCAGCAGCCACAGCCCGGCGAGCAGCATCGGCAGCGAGAGGACCTGGCCCATGGTCAGGCCGCCGAGGAGGTAGCCGATCTGCGCGTCCGGCTCGCGGAACAGCTCGCCGACGATCCGGCAGATGGCGTAGCCGGCGAGGAACACGCCGCTCGGCAGCCCCAGCTCGGCCGGGTCGCGCGGCCGCCGCCAGGCGAGCCACTGCATCACCGCGAGCAGCAGCACGCCCTCCAGCGCGGCCTGATAGAGCTGGCTCGGATGGCGCGGCAGCGGGCCGGCGTGCGGGAAGACCATCGCCCATGGCACCTCGCTGACCCGGCCCCACAGCTCGCCGTTGACGAAGTTGGCGAGCCGGCCGAGCAGGAGGCCGAACGGGGTGACCAGTGCCGCGGCGTCGCCGACCTCGAGGAAGGGCAGCCCGTGGCGGCGGGCGAACAGCGCCAGGGCGACCAGCACCCCGAGCAGGCCGCCGTGGAACGACATGCCGCCCCGCCAGACGAACAGGATCTCCAGCGGGTGCTGCAGATAGTAGCCGCCCTGATAGAAGACGGCATAGCCGAGGCGGCCACCGAGGATCACCCCGAGCGTGGCGTAGACCAGCAGGTCGTCCACGCCCTCGGCGGTCAGCCGCCAGCCGGGCCGGGCGACGATGCGCCGCAGGACCCGCCAAGCGAGGACCAAGCCGACGATATAGGCCAGCGCGTACCAGCGGATCGCGAACGGGCCCAACTCGACCGCGACCGGGTCGATCGCGGGAAACGGCAGGGCGAGGAGCTGCAAGGACCGACGACCTCGTCGACGGGCGAGAACCGCAGTCTCATAGGTCACGCTCCGCGGCGGCGCAACGCTCGGGCCGCCTTGCTTCGCCACCCCGCGATCCGCATATCCAGGACGCGATCACCGCGCGGATGTGCCGTCATGCAGACCTCCAACCGACTTCTCGACGATCTCGCCCGCGTGATCAGCGGTGCGCTTCATGCCGCGGGCGGCGTGCGCGAGGAGATCGAGACCCGGGTCCGCGAGCGGCTGGAGCGGCTCGCCGCCGACATGGAGCTGGTCTCGCGCGAGGAGGTCGACGCGCTGCGCGGCATGATCGGCAAGGCGCGCGCCGCCCAGGAGCAGCTCGAGGCGCGCGTTGCGGCCTTGGAGGCCGAGGTCGCGGCGCTCAAGGCCCCGCCGCCGGCCGCGCGGCGGGCGAGCAAGCCCAAGGGCGAGAAGCCCTCGGCCTGAGGCGTGGGCGCGCCTTGTAAAGGGCCGCCCGTTTTGGCAGCTTCCGCTCAGCGAAGGGTTGCGGTCGGGCCTGCCCGGTAACGTGGCCGTTGCATCGTCGGTGCGCCGAGCCGTCCACGCTTGCCTTGCCCCAACAGATCGCCCGGATGGCAGCCGGGCTCTGCCTGGAGGGACCACGATGTCCGCTCTCATCGCCGAGACACGCTCGGTCCAGCGCAATCCTCTCGACCTCGTGGAGAAGCTGGCGGTCGCCAACGATTGGCCGTTCCACAGGCAGAGCGACGAGGAGCTGGCCGCCGAGATCGCCGGGCAGTGGTGCCACTACAAGCTGTGGTTCGCCTGGGCCCCGGAACTCGCGGTGATGCACATCTCCTGCGCGCTCGACATGAAGATCCCGAGCAAGCGGCGCAAGCAGGTCTATGAGCTGCTGGCGCTGGCCAACGACAAGCTGTGGATCGGGCATTTCGATCTCTGGGCCGAGGAGGGCCTGCCGGTGTTTCGCCACGCCGTCCTGTTCCGCGACGGGATGCGCGCGAGCAACGAGCTGGTCGAGGATCTGGTCGACATCGCGGTGGTCGAGTGCGAGCGGTTCTACCCGGCCTTCCAGTTCGTGGTCTGGGGCGGCAAGGCACCGGCCGAGGCGATGCTCGCGGCGCTGCTCGAGACCGAAGGCGAGGCCTGATGGGCCTGCCCGCCGGCCCGCTGCTGCTGGTCGGCGGCGGGAAGATGGGCGAGGCCCTCCTCGCCGGCTGGCGTGCTGCCGGCATGGCCGGCAGCGATGTCTTCGTCGTCGAACCCGACGCGGCGCGCCGCGCGGCGCTCGTGGCCCGGCACGACGTCCGCGCCGAGGCGACGGCCGGGGCGTTCGCCGGGACCCGACCGCGCACAATCGTGATCGCGGTCAAGCCGCAGGTGCTGGAGGCGGCGATGGCGCCGTACCGCGCGCTCGGCGGCCGTGACACGCTGGTGCTGTCGATCGCCGCCGGCAAGACGCTGGCGACCCTGGAAGCGCTGTTCGGCGCCGACCGACCGATCGTCCGGGCGATGCCGAACACGCCGGCCGCCGTCGGCCGCGGGATCAGCGTGCTGTGCGCCAACGCCGTCACGCCGCCGGCCCGGCGCGGCGAAGCCGAGGCGCTGCTCGCGGCGGTCGGCGAGACCGCCTGGATCGAGGACGAGGCGCTGCTGCACGCCGTCACCGCGCTGTCCGGCGGCGGGCCGGCCTATGTCTTCCTCCTGATCGAGTGCTTGGCCGCTGCCGGAACGCGGCTCGGCCTGCCTGAGGATCTCGCCCTGCGCCTCGCCCGCACGACCGTAATCGGCAGCGGCGAGCTGGCGCGGCTCAGCCCCGAGCCGCCCGCGACGCTGCGCCAGAACGTCACGAGCCCGGGCGGCACGACCCAGGCAGCGCTGGCCGTGCTGCTGGCCGCCGACGGCCTGCAGCCGCTCGTCGACCGCGCGCTCGCCGCCGCCGCGCAGCGCTCGCGCGAGCTGGCCTGAGGTGACGCCCGAAGGAGAAGGACTGCGATGCGGCGCGCCCGGATCCCCCTGCTGCTGAGCCTCGCCGTCGCCGGCTGCGGCGGTGCTGCGCTGCACAACGGCGCCGCGCCACCACCCCAGGCCAGCGCGCCGGACATGTGGATGGCCCTGCTCCTGCGCGACGGCTACAAGCAGGTGGCCGCCGCGCCGTTCCTCCAGGAGACCCGCCTGGGCCCACGCAAGTACCGCTATCTGTTGCGCAAGGGCGAGGACGCCTGGGCCTGCTACGAGGTCGAGAGCGTCATGGAGCCGGACACGCCGACCGATCGGCGCTGCCTGCCCTACCGTCCGGTCACGGGCTGACGGCGGCTGGCCGAACCCGGCCGGCGGACCTAGTCTCTGAGCCATGTCGGACGATCCGCCTTCGGACGTGCTCGCGGTCGCCTTCGCGCTGGTCGCGGAGCGCGGCTTCGCGGCGTTGTCCCTCACCGAGGTCGCCCGGCGCAGCGGCCGGACGCTCGCCGAGGCCTATGCCGAGCTGCCCGGCCGCGGGGCGCTGCTCGAGCGGCTGGGCGAGCGCGTCGACCGGGCGATGACCACGATCCCGGCGGCGGACCTGGCCGAGATGAGCCCGCGCGAGCGGATCTTCGAGGCGATCATGCGCCGGCTCGACGCGCTCGATGCCTTCCGCCCCGGCCTTGCCGCGCTGCAGCGCGATCCGCAGGCGAGGCTCGCCCTCGGCTGCCGCGCGCTCTGCGCGGCCGACCGGACCGCCGCGCGCCTGGTCGAGATCGCCGGGATCGAACCCGGCACGCGCGCCTGGCTCGCGCGCCGCGGACTGGCGCTCGTCTACGCCCGGACCTTCGCCGTGTGGCTCGCCGATGCATCGGCCGACAAGGCGGCGACCCTGGCCGAACTCGACCGCCGGCTCGGGCAGCTCTTCTGGCTGCTCGGCGAGAGCGCCGCCGGCGCGGCGCCGGCCGCCGCCGGAGCGCGCCCGTGACCATCGCCTTCGACGCGTTCCTCGCCGTCGACGTGCGCGTCGGCACGATCCTCGAGGCGACCTTGAACCGCGGCGCGCGCAAGCCGTCCTGGCGGCTGCGGGTCGATTTCGGTCCGGAGATCGGAGTCAAGACCAGCTCGGCCCAGCTCGTCGACCTGTACCCGCCGGAGGACCTGGTCGGACGGCAGGTCGTGGCGGTGGTCAACTTCGCGCCGCGCCAGGTGGCGAGCGTGCGCTCCGAGGTGCTGGTGCTGGGCGTGCCCGACGCGGCGGGGCGCGTCGTGCTGCTGACGCCCGAGCGCGCGGTGCCGAACGGCGGCCGGATGTACTGACCGGCCCGGCAAGATTTGCCGGGCAAGAAGCGCCGACCCGGCAGGATCTGCCGGGCTCGAGGGGGCGATCGAGCGCCGCCACGCCCGGTGCGGGCGCTCTGGCATGGAGGTTGCGACAGGTGTGCTGCCGGCATGTAGCCGGCGCGGCGTGGCGAGCGGCGCCCGCTGCGATCCGCCCTGCGGGGCGACGCTTCAGGTAGAAGGAACCGATCATGTCCCTTACTGGCACGACGAACACGTCGGCGCAGACGGCGTTGCGCTATCTGGCGCAGAACCAGGCGATGGCGTCGAGCTCGCTGGCCAAGCTGTCGAGCGGCTCGCGGATCGTCAAGGCGTCCGACGACGCCGCGTCCCTGG